>CAZUQH010000008.1:0-32568 GCA_964622465.1 uncultured bacterium
ATGTTTAAGTGTGGCTTGCTCCTTACGAATTTCTCTCTAGCCATTTTCTACCTCCCTGGAATTACAATTCTTCCTTTGGAAGCCCGCGAGCGGACTTGAACCGCCGAACCTCATCCTTACCAAGGATGCGCTCTACCAACTGAGCTACACGGGCAAAAAATCACGCTGCTTTAAGCGGGTGACGAGAATCGCCCTCAGCGTCGCTCCGCTGCTTTAAGCGGGTGACGAGAATCGAACTCGCATGGCCAGCTTGGAAGGCTGGTGCTCTACCACTGAGCTACACCCGCAAATGCCGTCGGGCATTACGTGGGCAGGGAAGGATTCGAACCTCCGTAGCCCTAACGGGCGCGAACTTTACAGGCTCGTGCGATTAGCCACTCCGCCACCTACCCACAATTCTCTTATTGTTCACAAAATTTCTTTAGCCGATGAGAGGACTCGAACCTCCAAAACCTACTGCTTACAAAGCAGTCGCTCTACCATTGAGCTACATCGGCAATAAATATAGTGTCTACCAAAAATAGGTAAGTAAAATTATATCCAACTGGCAGGTGAAAGTCAAGCAAAATTACACGGGAAAATGAAGGAGATTCTATTTACCACTATGAGAATTTAGTAAGGCCACGCGCTATTCTCACCATGGAGCATCTTTCCGGTGAGACCGCCCATTGGCACCCTTTGAGAATTCAGCCAGGTTAAATACTATTCCACCACGGAACGTATTCGCAGTGATATCGCCCATTGGCACCCAGGCAAAATCTATGCCAATACCTCTGATTTTTAGTCCGGTACCGACAGTCAAACCTGCCAAACCACCTATAGCACTATTGTTTGGAGCGCCAAGCCCACGGTATCCTGCACGAACGGCAAACGTATTATGGTACCAGTATTCTATGCCGGCATTTGCCTGTGCAGTATTATCTGATGGCATAACCCCATCAACCGCCACAGTAACTTTGTGGTTTTCTGCTTGAGACCATACATCGCTTGCAATGCCAAAACGCAACACTACCGGGAGCGGTTCCTCTGCTGCATCAAACTTCATCTTTGTACCAAGGTTCTGGACTGAAAATCCTGCTTTTATGCTATCAAGCCCTACCTGCCCTGTCTTGAAATACCCACCTGTTAGAACCCCGAAGTCACAAGCAAAAGCAGTCCCAGGATAGTCCGTCTGACCATCTCCAAGGACCTCACGGATATACTTTACTGAAATCCCAAGAGACAAATCAGGAATAAAAGACACCAGACCAGAAAAATCCCGGCTGAAAGAGAGTGAACCAGCAATTGAAGTTGGCCTTACCACGCCACCTGTTTCGGTTCCGTTGCTATCAGTAACTGGAATCTTGCCAGCATCAAGATAAATCATGCTACCAGCAAATGTGCCGACACCTGCCACTGGGCAGGCAATGCTCGCATATCCATAATTAATGTCAGCGATCCACGTATTGTATAATGTGGCAAGCTCAAACCCCTCTACTTTTGAAAGGCCTGCAGGATTCCAATAACTAGCATCCGCCTCGCTCGCTACCGCAGTGAATGCTTCACCCATTGCGCTTGGCCTTGCGCCCTGACCGAGTTTCAAAAACGTTGCACTTGCAGTGCCGGCGTCATCATCCGCAGCAGCAAATGCAATACCGGTAACAAACAATACAGACCATGCTATTGTGATAATAATTCTTCTCATTACGGCCTCTAAAATCCTCCACGACGGACTAGCTCTAATTAATTATATACAACATACCATGTAATAGCAAGAGTGAGACAGGAGATAAATTCTTAATTATTGTTCTGATGCAGCTTCTCCAGCGTGTTCATCTGGCACAATGATTCCACCAGATACAATAAGCCGCATTGCTTCCTCAATGCTTATGTCCAGTTTCACAATGTCGGACTCAGGTACAACTATATAGTAACCTGACGTCGGATTTGGCATCGTAGGAACATAGAGCCCGACACCTTTCCATTGTTTCCCTTGAGCGCCACCAAGACGCCAGCGGTAAGGACTCGTAACGAACCCCACACTCCACGAACCACGCCGTGGATACTCAACCAGTACTACTTCTGAATAAGAACGTTTCTGAAGAAGAACGGAACTTGTTACCTGACGAAGTGCTTTGTAAATGTTGTTGACTAAAGGCACTTTGCTAATCAGGTTTTCAAACCACTTGAGCATACCACGGCCTAGAAGGTTTCTATAAAGAAGTCCTGCGACCCAGACAATAACCAGTGTAACAATGAAACTTACAAGCCGCACAAGATTGACAGGCCACGTATTTAGAACCGGAATGCCTACAAGTAACGGGAGGAGAATACCTGCCACCCATTTGAAGATGAACCAAACAATAACAACTGTTAAGCCAATTGGAATTATGACGACAATACCTGTCAGAAAATCACGGCGGAAAGAAGCACCAGCAGCACGTATGCCTTTAAGGAACCTACCGTCAGGAGAAGGATGATGTTTCCCAGATTGATTGTTTCCCCGGGTTTCTGAATTTGCCGTCATATTTTGTTAAATTTTTCCATAGTTTTCTCTATACCGTTCTCAAGCATGTACTCTATACAGGAGGCGGCGCGGCGGACGGCGGCTGGGGCGTGCTCCACTGGAGCGAAGGCCGCCAGCACGAACTCTGCCGGGTCTGCATCTGGCGGACAGGGGCCAATGCCGATACGCAGCCGTGGGAAATCGGTCGTGCCAAGCGTGCTGGCGACCGACTGGAGCCCACGGTGGCCACTTGACGAACCGCGATACCTTAATCTCAAAACGCCTGAAGGTAAATCCAGATCATCCACCACGACAAGAATCTCCGTGGGCTCCAGTCGCCCCAGCCGCCGCGCCACCTGGCGCACTGGCGGGCCACTCAGGTTCATAAATTTCAGCGGCTTCGCGAGCACTACTTTATACGGCCCGCCACCCGCCGTTGCCGCCCCATTCCTTAATTTACGCCTGAATCTCAATCCCCAGCGATGTGCAAGCTCGTCAACTACCAGGAAACCCAAATTGTGACGTGTCCTGGAATATCTCCTTCCGGGATTCCCTAATCCTACAATAAGTTTAGGGGTTGACTTAAGGGCTGTAACGTTCACTTGCCTTTGCCGGAATCACTCTTACCACCGGCCGGCTGCCCGCTTTCTGGTTTAGCTCCCTTCTGCTCAGATACTGCACCAGTTTCTGCTTCTGCTTCTGCCTCTTCTTCTTTTTTCTTCCCCTTCGTGATAACCTCAGGTTCTTCTGGTCCGGCTTCTGCTTCTGCTGCCTCAGCCTCTGGTGCCACCTCTTTTACTTTCGTCGGGTGTAACACATGAACGACAAGTTCTTCTGCCGGAGTCAATAACTCCAAACCGCCGGGTAAGACAACCTGACCAGCTGAAATACCTTCTCCTATCTGAAGTGCACTTATATCAATTTGAACCTCGTGCGGAATCTTGTCTGGAAGTCCTCTGACTTTCAATTTACGCAACTGATGCTGGACTGTTCCACCTTGTTTTGCGCCAGTTGCCTCTCCAACCAGTACAACCGGAACGTCGAGCTCAATTTTCTTTTGTAAAGAAATACGGTGAAAATCAATGTGGATTATACGGTTCTTTACCGGGTTGATTTGCACTTCTTTAATGACAACTGGTTCCTCGTGCTCCCCAATTTTCAGTTCCAGAATACTATGCTCGCTGTGGGTATGCATAGCTCTTTTCTCATACTGCCGTGCATCTATGCTTAAGCACACGGGCTCCTTACCCAATCCATACACCACCACAGGAATCCTGTCTTTTTCCCTCAAGCTTGTAAGTTCGGAATGCCTGCCAAGACCCCTCGGTTCTGTATCAATTACAGGTTTAAGCTGTTCCTTACCGCTTACTGTTTTAGTAACCATATCTTATCCTCCATATCTACTCTATAAATCTTATTACACAAATAAATTGCTGACAGACGTCTCATTATGTATCCTTAAGATTGCCTCGCCAAGAAGTTCTGCGACAGAGAGAATTTTGAGTTTCGGGAACACCTTTTCTTTCGGGATAGCTATAGAATCCGTTACGACTAATTCTTCTATAGGAGAAGCCATTATCCGTTGCCCTGCATCTCCTGAAAGCAGTCCATGAGTAGCACAAGCATAAATATGCGTTGCACCTGCATCCTTCAACGCTTCGCTAACCCCGGCAAGCGTTCCTGCTGTATCAACGATATCGTCAACTATAAGCGACTGTTTCCCTTTAACGTCACCAACTATGTGCATCACCACGCTTTCATTTGCATGAGGACGTCTCTTATCTGCTATAGCGATATTTGCATCGAGACGTTTAGCAAATGCGCGTGCGCGCTCAACACCACCAGGGTCAGGTGAGATAACGACCAGTTCACCTCCACGAGCACGTTCCTGGAAATATGGCAGAAGCACCGGCGTAGCAAACAGATTATCAACAGGAATGTTAAAAAAGCCCTGAATCTGCCCTGTATGTAGGTCTATTGCCAATACCCTGTTTACTCCTGCAGCAGTAATAAGGTCCGCGACCAGCCGCGCGGTTATCGGCACACGAGGTTCGACTTTCCTGTCCTGTCTTGCGTATCCGTAATAGGAAAGAACGGCTGTGATGCGTCTCGCCGATGCGCGCCTCAAGGCATCTGTTATTGTTAACAGTTCCATAAGGTTGTCATTCACTGGCGGGCAGGTTGGCTGAACTATGAAACAGTCCGTCCCGCGTACGTTCTCTTCAATAGATACGTTGCATTCTCCATCTGCAAAACTCGCAAGCGAACAATGTCCCAATGGGATATGACGGTACTCTGCAATCTTCTGCGCAAGTTGTGGATGCGCCCTACCAGATAGTATTTTCAATTCATCAGCCATCTTCCATCTCCTTTGGTGTTCTGTCCAAATTCCTCTCGTTTGCAATTTTAGTTACTCTCGCAAGTTCTGCACGGTCATTTATTCCGGTAATCTCAAAAGAATCTGATGTACAAACCACGCCGGTCTTTTTACCTGAATTAGAAATGATTCCTATAACGTCTGTCAAATAATATTCATGTTTCTTGTTATCTGGTTTAACTTTCTTAAGTGCACGAAATAGTTCATCTGCATTAAAACAATATATTCCACTATTGACTTTATGAATTTTTCTCTCGCCGGGAGTTGCATCTTTCTCTTCTATGATACTTATGGAATTGCCAGATTTCTTTATCCTTCCATAACCGAACGGGTCATCAACGATTGCAGAAAGAACAGTAGCCGCATTTCCTGAATTTCTATGTACGCGAATTAAGCGTTTCAGTGTTGCGGTCGTTATCATCGGGCAGTCACCTGGCAAAACAAGCACTGTCCCCTGAAAACCACGTAAAGCGTCCCTTGCAGAAAGGACGGCATCACCAGACCCAACCAGCCGCTTCTGGATTACTATTCTGACCTCCCTGTACCCAAGCCGCCGAACTTCGTTTCCAATCTTTTCTTTAGCGTGGCCAGCTACGACAACCACCCGGTCGGCCTTCAACGGTGCCTGTGCTTCAAGCACCCAGCCAAGCATACTCCTGCCAAGGATACCAAACAGAACCTTAAGCCGTCTGCTTTTCATCCTTGTCCCCTCTCCTGCCGCAAGAACCACCACTGCAAGTATATCTCTGCTATGCATAACGTCAAAATTATACTACGGCACAGAGGCAAAGTCAAATGCGCCGCCACACACATCACCTAAACCAGAAAGTACTTGACAAACATATGAAGATATGTTAATACGTTCATACAACAGTAACAGGAGGGGTGTTTGTTATGAAAAAAACCATAGATATATTTCGGGCGCTGGCAGACGAAACAAGATTGCGTATCTATTTGCTTCTCACAAAACAAGAAATGTGTGTTTGTGAGCTTGTAAGTATTTTGAAAATGGAACAATCAAGAATTTCGCACAGTTTAAGAATTCTCAAGGATACCGGGCTTCTATGTAAGTACAGACAGGGAAAATGGATTATATACTCAACAAGCCCCGAATTACAAAAGGACAAAATCATCCAGACCGTGAAAGATAAATTAAAGTTGTCCAAATCAGACATGCAAAACTTAGCAAAGTGCAAGAGAGAAAACGTGAGACAAAAACAAGGAGGCTGCAGATGGAAGGAAAAGTAAGATTTTTGATGTGTATTTGCACGGGCGAATGCCCGGGGTTCCAAAAACTTGAGTTGTGGAAACTCATCAACTACGTAAGGATGGAACTTGATGTAGAGTATGCAATTGTCCACCCGCAACTATGCGTAGATGACGGAGACAGGTTCATCAAGGATTGGGTAAAACCGGAGGTTACTTATGTAATTGGTGCTTGTGACCCGAAAATGCAACGGAAAATGTTCAAGGATGCATTTGTTGAGGCAGGCGTAGATTTCGATAAACAGGTAATTGCGATTGATTTACGAAACCTTTCAACTGATGAGGCAAAGAAAAAAGTAGCAGAAGCGATTCAAAAAGAAAGAGGATAATTCCTGTGGCTTTTGATGATATTCCGAGGGAAAAAATACCGTGGTATCCAAGAATCGACTATGAAAAATGCACCGGGTGCCAGCAATGTCTTAACCATTGCCCCCACGGGGTCTATGAATGGGATAATGAAAATAATCGGCCTAAAGTAGTAAATCCTTATAACTGTGTTATTGGCTGCGTTGCCTGCAGCAGGATATGCGACCAGGAAGCAATAAGTTTTCCTGGTATGGATGAGATAAAGCAGATAGCAAAAAACGCAAGGGGGATAAAAACATGAAGGTTGAGATTTTGGGTACTGGCTGTCCGAAGTGTAAGACGTTGACCGAGATTGTAACCGAAGCTGTTAACGAGTCCGGTGTAAACGCAAAAATTGAAAAAGTAACGAATATCAACGACATAATGAACTATGGCGTAATGATAACACCTGCACTTGCAATAGACGGTGAAGTTAAATCTCAAGGCAATATCCCAGCCAAAGATGAAATTAAGAAATGGATTAGTCAAAAAGAAACAAGTAAAACCACTGAACAAAAACCTAAGAAGGAACCTGGTTGCTCTTGTTGTGGTTAGAAAAATTCCGGGGGGCAAAATGCGTAATATTAGTCGTATCGGCATATTGATACTGGTTTTTGCTATGTGCATCAGCTGCGCAAAGAATGAAGAAAGAGCCACTGAAGCGAACAAGCCTGACATCAAGGCCGTTTCACCTGAGACTAACACCGGAAAAAAGGAAATCCCGGTGCAAAAACAGGCCACCGAGGAACAACCAGAGAAAAAAACAGAAAATAAACCGGAAATCAAAGTTACTTTTATAGAGCTTGGTTCCGTTAAATGCGTTCCTTGCAGAATGATGCAGCCGATTATGGAGGAAATTGAAAATGAATATAAAGGTCAGGTAAAAGTGCTCTTTTATGACGTCTGGACTCAGGAAGGAAAACCTTATGCCAGAAAGTTCGGCATAAGGGTAATTCCAACACAGGTTTTTCTTGACAAAGATGGAAATGAATACTTCAGGCACGAGGGGTATTTTCCAAAGGATGAGCTTATAAAAGTTCTGGAAATACAGGCGTTAAATAAACAGGAGCCCTAATGTAGTGGAAAGTATATTTGAGTGGTTATCTCATTTCATACAATCAACCCCCGCCATCGCTCTGACTGCTGCTTTTATCTGGGGAGTATTGAGTATCTTACTGAGCCCTTGTCATCTGGCCAGCATCCCTTTAATTGTAGGTTTTATCGGTGGTCAGGGTAAAATATCTACAAAAAGAGCTTTCTGGTTAGCGGCACTTTTTTCCCTGGGGATTTTAATTACTATAGCCGCCATCGGGTTCATTACGGGACTTATGGGCCGGATGATTGGTGATATAGGTCCCTACGGAAATTATGTTGTTGCCGTAGTTTTCTTTATCGTAGGCCTTAATCTTCTGGGAATTATCCCCCTCTCTTTTATTGAGAAGTCAAGCCAGCCTGCTTTCAGGAAAAAGGGGTTATTAACCGCTTTCGTACTTGGTCTTGTTTTTGGCATTGCACTCGGCCCCTGCACCTTTGCTTATATGGCACCTATACTTGGTATTACTTTTAAAATAGCAACAACTCAATTCTTATACGGGATAGCACTACTTTTTATTTACGGAATAGGCCATTGTTCGGTAATTATTTTTGCTGGGACATTTACGGAAATAGTTCAGCGATACTTAAACTGGAATGAGAAATCAAAAGGCGTGAGTTTACTAAAAAAGATATGCGGAGTATTGGTTATTCTCGGAGCAATATATCTAGTTCTATCTGCATGAGCAGACAGAACCGGCAGGAAAAGCTCTGGGGCTAGGACTCGAACCTAGAATGGAGGATCCAAAGTCCTCTGTGTTACCAGTTACACCACCCCAGAATAGAAGAAATTGCCAGGCCTCTCTCAGACAATCGGCGGCTTGCCAGATTTGTCAGATTTGGGGGAAGATGCAGGCGGTTCCTCATTTGTGAGATTTGTGGGATTTGCAGAATTTGCGGGAACCGGCGACTCACTGGCTGTTTCGGGCGTTAAAGAACCAGCAGGCCGCAACGGTGTCTGCGCATCCTTTGCCATATCCTGCACCTGTTTTTCGTACTCTCCAAGAATTTTCTCTTCCAGTTTGCCGCGCATCTCCTGTGTTATTGGATGCACTATGTCAAAACGTTTCCCATCAGGTGCCGTGCGAGACGGCATAGCGACAAACATACCCTTGTTACCTTTGATGATTTTCAGGTTCCTGATAACGAAGCAGTCGTCAAAGGTGATTGTCACGTACGCCTTCAACTTTTCCTCATTCCGCAGATAGATTCTCACATCGGTGATTTCCATTGCTTTCCCCTCCTTCTTACCCGGATGTAGAACTCCTAATGTCTACAATGTGTGTACCGTTCTGGTCCATATTCCCGGAAACTTACCGGCAATCTCACGCCGTGCAGCATCAGCTGCTTTTCTGTCTGGAAAAAGAGCGAAACAGCCCGGTCCGCTGCCTGTAATGCCGACTCCTACGTTTGAAGTTTTTCCAAGCTCTCCCTCAAGCCGTGCAACTAGAGGGTAAATCTCAAGGCATGCAGGCCGCAAATCATTTCTCAAAATCCCGCCATGCAAATTTTTGAGAGCGCTAAGCGCTGCAAGTATTGTAGTGGACTTTTTCGTTCGTGTCAAGCGCTGCCTTGCACGCAAATGGTCGAGCGTATCGTAAACCCCCTGGGTACTTAAATTGTAAGGCGGAACGGCAAGGACTATCCACATTCCTGGAAGACATGCTATTTTTCTAATATTTTCTCCTGCGCCAGTCCCGATTGCTGTCCCACAATATAAAAAGAATGGTACGTCCGCGCCCAGTTTTTTCGCTATTGAAACTAACTTGCGCTTCTCTAGCCCCAGACCCCAAAATTTATTTAAACCAACCAGGGTAGTTGCTGCATCTGAGGAACCGCCACCGAAACCCGCACCAACAGGGATATTCTTTGCAATAGAAATAGAAATACCGGGGTTCTTGCGGCTAACGGCAGAACGCAGAAGATATGCTGCCTTGAAACAGAGATTATCGTAAACAGGAGTGTTCTTGAGTGGCGGGCGGCAGGAAACAGCTATACGTGAATCAGCAAGACGGCGAAAGGTAATGGTATCGTACAGTGCAATTGTCTGAAGTATTGTCTCTACAGTGTGCTTGCCATCCGGACGTTTCTTTAGCACTCTGAGGTAGAGATTTATCTTAGCTGGCGCCCTGAGGGTCATCTTGCTTGTTTTATCTTTGCTTTGAGTTTCTGGTTATCCGGTGATAACGAAAGGGCTTTTCTATACATACTAACCGCTTGTTTACGTTTACCCAATTTTAGGTACGTATCTCCAAGATGTTCAAAAATAATAGCATCTGCAGTCGACTTCGATGCCTTCTCAAGAAGCAATCTTGCCTGGTCGTATTTTTTCTGTTGGTAATACACCCATCCCATGCTGTCAATATATGCCGGGTTTTCCGCATCTATAAGGAGTGCACGTTTTATCAATTCCTCTGCACGTTCAAGGTTTATGCCACGCTCCGCCCAGGAATATCCGAGATAGTTCAATGCTTGAGCATGTTTCTCGTCAATCCGTATTGCATGCTCAAATTCTGCCCACGCTTCTTTTGTTTTACCAAGCTGGTCCAGGCATACTCCAAGATGGAAATGCGCATTCGCATCATCATGTTTAAGTTCAACGACTTTTTTAAATGACCGACTTGCTTCGTTGTATTTCTTTTGGTCTTCCTCTACAAGCCCAAGGAGATACCAACCGTATGGTTCGTCTGGTGCGATTTCTGTTGCGCGCTTTAAATGAGAAGCCGCTTCTTCAAGTTCACCTTTCTCTACATAATCAAAACCAAGATGGATGTAGATATCCCAGTTTGTAGTTGATTCTGCTTCCATGATTGATAAAAGACGCCCAAAATATTCAATCGCCCCGTCCCACTCCTGCTGTTCTTCTGCAAGAAGCGCCAGGTTATATAAACTTTCCATATCCTGGCGGTCCAATTCAACGGCTTTTTCAAGCCACTTTCTGGCCTTTGGCAAATCCTTCTGTCTCCAGTATAGGGAACCGAGCCGTGCAGCAACTTCAGAATTATCCGGTGCAAGCCGTGCAGCTTCTATATAAACTTTTTCTGCTTCTGATTTGCTATCCTGCGCCTCATATATCAGCCCCATGGAAAGATGCACGACTATATTCTTTGGCTCTATGGAAAGACAATGTTTTAAAGTACTTATAGCTCTGTCTTGCTCATCCATTGAAATATAAACTCTTGCAAGATTGAGGTACGCTTTAACGTTTTTTGGCTCAATAGAAATTATCCTCAAGTAAGTAGAAGCTGCCACCTGCAGTTCTCCCTGCTCAAGATACAGAGTAGCGAGGCTTTCAAGTGTTTCGGTATCGTTACCTCCTATCCGTAATATCTCTTGTGCTGCTTCTTCACTCCTTGCGTAATCACCGCGCAAATAGGAAAACTCCATCAGCTTACGCCAGAGATATACTGACGTGGTATCCAGTTCAACCGCTGATTCTACCTCATACTGAGCTAATTCCAATTCACCCTGCCGAAGCAGCCGGTCCGCTGCGAGATAGTGTGCAATTGCCTCTTCAGAAAACGTATTCGTACTAACGATAGCATTTAGTGAAGGGATGCTCAGCAAAAGTATAAGTCCAATCAGAATAATTTCTCTGGATTTCTTCATTAGAATTTGTTCATGACAAAGCCGGACAAGAGTTTTGGGTGGAAATACGTACTTTTAAGCGGCATCATTTTGCCATGAGTTACCGTATCCATTACCTGTTTAGCACTTGGCGGGTTCAATACAAATGCACAACCACCGCGTTCACGCGCGGCCTTGGTAACAAAATCAATCCCCTGAATGAAATCAATGTTTTTAGGTTCCACTCCAGGTAAAAGCAGGCGATGCAACCACGCTACGTTCAACTCTCCTGGTTCGACAACCCCTGTAAGTGGTTCCAGCTGCCGCCAGCCATCCTGTTCATCCCAGACAGCCAGGAAATCGCCCCCTTGTTTACCAACTGATGCGACAATTTCATCCTGGCTCATTTCCTCCTGGCTAAACATCTGCGCCATATTTTCCCGATTTACCATTTCCGTCTTGACGTGTCTGTGTGTGGGCAGAATGCAAATATTTTCGTCAGATGCAGGCGCAAAATAAGTCATTATGTACGGATAGCCGGAACTGACTGAAAATTGTTTTGCTACTGCAAACCGATGGTGGCCGTCGGCAATAAGCGCCGTGGATTCATTCATAACGTTGACGGCCTGCGCGATTATATTTTCATCAGTAATCTTCCACAGCATTTGGTCTATCCCTGACAAATCCCGGAATTCAGTGTCAGGTGTCCGGCTCGTTTTTATCTCTGTGAGTAGCTTCTCTATAACAGGCGCATTGTTTTTCTCCTGATACAGAAGAAAAATCGGGCTGAAGTGAGCACGGCATTGCTTAATAAGATTGAGCCGGTCCACTTTCGGCTCTGGACGCGTTTGTTCGTGTGGAATCACATCACTGGCATTGACATCGAGTAAACAAATAAAACCTGTGCGTTCCTGATACCCCTGGGCTCCAACAAAAAATTTCTGGGATAGAACGTATACTGCGGGGGTTTTATCCTGAACAACGATTCCTTCTGAAACCCACAGGTTGAGAAAATCCCGCGCACGGGTATATTTATTGTTACTTTCACTATCGTCTAAATGCTCCTTGCCAAGTATTACACGTATAATGTTATACGAATGTCTGCTATAAAGTTCGTCTCTTTCTTGCGGGGAAATAATGTCATATGGCGGCGCCACGACGGATTCAATGTTGGAAACTTTCTCGGGGTTATAGCGATACGCCTTAAAAGGAGAAATTTTAATCATCGTTTACCCTCCTGTCTCTGTTTTTTTATATTCTCAATTATAAGTTCTTCTACTGGTTTGCCTTGATAAATGTGTTTCATAAGTAATGTGCCAAGTGCTATCTCTACTTCTTCTGTCTGTTCAGGGCGTCCTGCTTTAACTGAACCAGGGCCACGGCAAACTTCTACCTCCATCACACGCCGGTTCTTGTCTTTGCGCCGTTCTGTTTCTATTTCTCCACGTATAATCCTTCTTTCTTCTGACTGTCTGCGCGTTTCAACATCACGCGCACCTGATTCCGCTTCTTCTCGTGTGCACAACGTACAGAACACGGCGAATGCCCGTGGTATAAGGTTCTGAATTATGGGACAGAAAACCAGTCTCGTAAGACGTACGGGCTTATTCTCCGGATATTTCGGCTCTGTCATTTTCGCAACCCCCTATTCTCTACCGTCTCTTTGTAAAACATATTATATCACCAAATCCATATATGGTCAATCAGCACGCTCAGCTGTCGTATTTCATGTGGCAGGACACCAGATACAAGCCGTGCGGCGGTGCGGTCGGTCCGGCAGCGCGCCTGTCTTTTGAAGACAGAATTGTTCTCACCCTAAAAGGTGGAATTCTCCCGAGACCAACTTCTACCAGAGTACCGACGATATTACGTACCATATGATAAAGAAAAAAGTCTGCCTCTACTTCTATAATAACAATACCTTTATATTTTAAGGCCGAATCTTGCACTGGTTCCGGCATCACCGGCAGCATGAGTTTATCGCTGATTAGTGCTCTGACACTAAGCCGGGAAACTCTGCATATATGATTTTTCCGTTCATCCTGGGAAGCGGCAAACGACGTCCAATCGTGCTTTCCTTTGAGAAATTGCGCTGCTTTTTTCATTGCACTCAGATTAAGAGACGAACGGATATGCCAGGCGTAATGATTCAAGAAAGGGGTGGGCGTCGTGGCGTTCTCTATAATGTACCGGTAATGTTTACTGCGCGCGGAGAAGCGGGCGCTGAAATCCCGGGAGACATCGCGTGCCGAAAGGATACGGATGCTGGATGGCAGGACACTATTCAACGCAACAGGCACGCGCCCGGTTTCTGGCCTGACGGCGCGGACATCAAAGTGTGCAACATAACCCAGAGCGTGCACGCCTGCGTCTGTCCGGGATGCGCCGGTTACCTTAACGCGTTCCCTGAATATCTTTTCCACCGCATCCTCGAGAGCTTCCTGTATTGCTTGCGGACGACCTTTCCGCGCGCCATCGCCCTCACCAACGCCACGACGCCCACCCTGCTTCTGCCAGCCACAATAGTCAGTGCCATCGTAACACAAAGTAACCGCAATTCTACGCGTCGCCATTGCTTCGCTCCGCCTTCTCCACTATATCAATTATGGTATCTGCTGCCCGTTTCCTGAAATTCTTTCCTGGTTTGACTCCGTGACCGATTTTCTCTACGACTACCGGGACAGCTGCCTGAATTCTCTCCAGAATCCGAAACCACCTCTGTGTAGGGCAACCGAGAAACCTTAACCATCCCAACAAACCTGTAAGTTCTCTGGTTGCTCTTTCTGGCGAAGTCGTAAGGTTAAATACGCCTGCACCAAGTGCAATTGCAATTATCCTCAAGCATAAATTTACCGGCTCCTGCCATGAATTCCACCGCCTGATTGCGGGTATTAAGTTCAGCCCGACTGTGAAAACAATAAGCCACAAAACAGGAATCAAATATCTCATCAACCTGCGCCATTGTAAACGCGCTGATACAGCTACCAGTAAGATTATAAGAATAATGATGGCCTGTTGAACCGGAAGGTTACAAAGAAAAGTGCAAACTATAACTACGAGCAAAAAGAGAGTGTGGAAAGGAAAGGTCATTTTCTGTGCCCATGCTTTACGACAGTTACGATAGGTTACGGCGCACTATTTCCTCGGCAATTTGCACTGCATTAAGCGCAGCACCTTTAAGAAGATTATCGCTGACAACCCATAGATTCAGCCCATATTTTACTGAGCCATCACGCCTTATGCGGCCAACGAACGTCTCCGCTCGTCCAGCTGCATCAATTGCCATTGGATACTTCAGCGCATTTGTATCATCGACTACGGCAACCCCTGGTGTCCTGGAAAGTATATCCCGCGCACCTTCTGCCGTTAGTTCCTTTTCAAATTCTATATTCACCGCTTCAGAATGTCCGCAATATACCGGCACTCTAACACAGGTTGCGGTAAGCGCCATTTCCGGTTCGCCCATAATTTTCCTTGTCTCATTTACCATTTTTATTTCTTCCCTCGTATAGCCATTTTCGAGGAACACATCTATCTGTGGAATGCAATTGAACGCTATCTGATGAGGGAATACGAATGGCCGTGGCGGCTTATTCCCATCTACGAACGCACGTATCTGGGCGTCCAATTCCTGCACTGCTTTCTGTCCTGCGCCCGAGACCGCCTGATAAGTAGCTACAACTACTCTCTTTATTCTTGCACGTTTATGTAGAGGTGATAATACCTGCACCATTTGTATGGTGGAGCAATTAGGATTTGCAATCAACCGCTTTCCTGCTCCGAGAGCATCTGCGTTTACTTCAGGTACCACAAGTGGTACGTCTTTATCCATACGCCACGCGCTAGAGTTATCAATAACGACTCCGCCGGCAGCAACTGCCCTCGGCGCATATTCCTTGCTTATTTTAGAACCAGCAGAAAAAAGCAGAAACTCGATTCCCTGCCCCTCAAATGAATCTTCCTTTAGTACTTCTACAGGCACATCTTTGCCGCGGAAACCAAGGGCCTTACCCTCTGACCGCTCTGAAGCAAACAGGCGTAACTCACTGACAGGAAAGTTCCGCTCCTCTAACATGCGCACCATTTCCCTGCCAACTGCCCCTGTAGCACCAACAACTGCGCACCTGTAATTCTTTGCCATAATGTCCTGTCCACGCAGGCTAAAGCCTGCGGCTACCACCACACACCTTACACCTTGCTGGCAATCAGGTCTCCTGCTTCAGAAGTAGTCATTCCCATTTTTCCAGCGCCCATATCTTTTATCTTACCCGATGCCAACACTTTCTTTATTGCATCATCTACTGCCTGTGACGCTTTATCCTCACCGAGTATTTCCAGCATCATAGCACCTGCGGCTATCGTTGCAATTGGATTTATTTTGTTTTGCCCCGTATACTTTGGCGCGCTTCCATGGATTGGCTCGAACATACTCACGCCGTCTGGGTTTATGTTGCCGCCTGCTGCGACACCCATACCCCCCTGTATCATTGCGCCGAGGTCGGTAATTATGTCTCCAAATAGATTATCTGTTACGATAACATCAAACCACTCCGGATTCTTTACAAACCACATACAGCATGCATCAACATAGGCGTGGTCCTTCTCAATATCCGGATATTTCCCGCCTAATTCATAAAACACCCGCTGCCACAAATCGCAGGCGTATGTGAGAACATTTGCCTTGTCAACAAGAGTTAATTTCTTCTTCTTGTTGCGCTTTTTGCAGTAATCAAACGCAAACTTAACGACACGCTCTATGCCTTTGTGAGTAACTACCATTTCCTGGACAGCAACTTCATCCTGAGTTCCTTTCCTTAAGAAACCGCCTATTCCTGCATATAATCCTTCGGTATTCTCACGTACAACGACGAAATTAATTTCCTCAGGACCTTTGTCTTTAACCGGCGTCCATACGCCTGGATATAGTATGATAGGCCGTAGGTTTACGTACTGGTCCAGACCAAACCGTAACTTTAAAAGAAGACCCTGCTCCAGGATTCCTTGCTTTACCCTTGGGTCACCAACTGCACCAAGATAAATTGCATCGAGCTTCTTTAACTCGTCAAGAGCAGAGTCGGGAAGTACCTCGCCGGTCTTCAAATAACGCTCTGCACCAAAATCGTAATTTACAAGACCCAACTTAAACCCGAATTTCCTGCTTGCTTCCTGAACTACCTTTAATCCCTCTCTTATGCACTCCGGGCCAACACCATCACCGGGAATTATACCAATGTTATAGGTTTTAGCCACACGCCCTCCTTTTACTATGTCATTCTGAACGTAGTGGTAGCCGCAGGCTTTAGCCTGCGTAAGTAAGTTCGCAACCTAAAGGTTGCGGCTACCTCACCTGACGGTTACTGCGGACATAATTCAAAAGTCCGCCGGCATCGATGAGCTTCCTCAAAAATTCGGGAAAAGGCTGCGCTTGCCAGTGCTTCTTCCGGGTAACATCCTTGATTATTCCGCGTGAAAGGTCGATTTCAACGCGGTCGCCGTCAGCTATTGCCACAGCTGCATCCTGGCACTCTATAATTGGAAGCCCTATGTTTATAGCATTACGGAAAAATATTCTTGCAAACGATACCGCGATTACTGCTGCTACGCCTGCTTCTTTGATTGCTATTACTGCCTGTTCGCGCGATGAACCGGAGCCAAAATTCTTGCCAGCTACGATAAAATCACCGGAAACCACTTTCTTGACAAAATTCTTATCCAGGTCTTCGAGACAGTGAGAACCAAGCTCACGTCTGTCAGTTATGTTAAGATAACGCGCAGGTATAATTACATCGGTATCAACGTTATCTCCGTATTTATGAACTTTTCCTTTAAGTAGTTCGACTGCCATATCAGCTCACCTTACCAACTATTTCTTCAGGATGCACTATTTTGCCGGCAATAGCAGTTGCTGCAGCGACTGCCGGATTTGTAAGATATACTTCCGATTCCGGATGCCCCATACGACCTACGAAATTCCGGTTTGAAGTAGCACAAGCACGCTCGCCCCTCGCAAGAACTCCCATATGCCCTCCGAGGCATGGCCCGCACGTGCATGGCCCTATTGCTGCGCCCGCCTTCACAAATTTTTCTATCAAACCTTCTTTTATGGCGTTAACGTATACGGTCGGGGTAGTTGGAATGACAATCAGGCGGACCGCCGGATGAACTTTCCTCCCGTCAAGAATCTTTGCAGCGACACGCAGGTCATCCAGAGAGCCATTGGTGCACGAACCTATGAATACCTGGTCCACGACTATGTTACTTACCTGGCTAATTGGTTTGACATTCGAAGGCAGGTATGGCAGAGCAACCTGCGGCTCAAGTCCCGAAACATCTATCTTGATTGTACTTTCAAAAGCAGCGTCTGAATCCCCATGTTGTATTTCATAAGGACGCTCTGCACTGACTTCTACGAACTTAACGGCAACTCCGTCCGGCTCGATTATACCGGTCTTTGCACCTGCTTCAATTGTCATATTGCACATTGTAAACCGCCCGCTCACCGGAAGATTCCGCACTGCGGAACCGCCAAATTCAAGCACTTTATACAAAGCACCATCAACCCCAAGTTGTCCGAGCAATGCAAGGATATAATCCTTCCCGCCAACCCACGTTTGTGGAGCGCCTTCGTAAATTACACGTATTGTCGGTGGCACCTTAAGCCATACTTTTCCTGTCCCAAAACATGCAGCGAGGTCAGTCGAACCTATGCCTACGGCAAAAGCACCGATAGCACCATAAGTACAAGTATGAGAATCCGCACCAATAATCAGGTCCCCTGGAAGCACAACACCCTGCTCTGGTAAAAGTGAATGCTCAACTCCGGCGCGTCCAATTTCCCACCAGTGTTTAATGCCGTACTTCTGTACGAACTGCCTCAAGCTTGCGACTTGTTGTGCAGACTTAATATCCTTTGAAGGAGTGAAGTGGTCGGGGACAAGGCATATCCGTTCCGCATCAAACACTTTCCCAAACCCGAGCTTTTCGAACTGTTCGATTGCAAGCGGCGCAGTAATATCGTTACCAAGACATATATCAACCTTCGCTTCAACAAACTCGCCCGGCTGTACAGAATTGCGGCCGGCATGTTTTGCAATAATTTTTTCTGCTAATGTCATTGACATGTATTTCCTACTTTTCCATAGCGAGCAGGCGGTTTATTGCATTTATGTATGCCTTTACACTCGCTTCTATTATATCTGTTGACGAACCATGGCCAATAATCGAGTGACCATTTCTGGAAACCCTTACCGAAACGTCGCCAAGCGCATCCTTTCCGCTTGAAATAGAATGTAACGAGTAATCATCCAGGCGACACTTGATGCCTGTAATCTTGTCAACTGCTTTGAACGCTGCATCAACCGGACCATCTCCACAAGATGCCTCCTGGAGTTTCTGCTTGCCCTTCTTAAGTCCTACCGTTGCCGTAGGAATCGTTTTGTTACCAGTCGTAACGTTCAGATATTCAAGCGAATAAACCTCCGGTACCACCAACGACTCTTCCTCAACCAGCGCAGATATATCTTCATCATAGACCTGCTTCTTTTTATCAGCAAGTGCCTTAAACCGTGCAAAAATCTTGTCTAAACTACCTTGTGGAATTTCATATCCGAGCTCTTTGATACGTACTACAAGCGCATGGCGACCGGAATGTTTTCCAAGCACAATTCGCGTTGCCTGCCAACCTACGTCTTCCGGATGCATAATTTCGTAAGTCAATGGTGAAGCAAGTACGCCATGCTGGTGTATCCCTGCCTCATGAGCAAATGCATTTTTTCCTACTATTGCCTTGTTTCGCTGTACTACGAAACCAGTCAGTTTACTGACCAGACGGCTCGTGCGATAAATCTGTGGTGTTTTTATGCCTGTCGTAACACCAAATTCGCTCTTTCTCGTTCTCAAACTCATCACTACTTCTTCAAGCGAACAGTTGCCCGCACGCTCGCCGATGCCATTAATCGTACACTCTACCTGACGTGCACCTGCGCGCACTGCAGCCAAAGAATTTGCAACGGCAAGCCCCAGGTCATTATGGCAGTGGACGCTGAGCATAACTTTCTTACCTAACTCAGGAACCTGCTCCCTCAACTCTGTCAGCATCTTACCAAACTCATCGGGCAAAGCATATCCGACGGTATCCGGAATATTCACTATCCCTGCTCCTGCTTTTATAACTGCTCTTACCACCTCAACGAGAAAATCGAACTGACTGCGTGAGGCGTCTTCTGCAGAGAACTCAACTTCTGCGCGAGGCGCACTCTTCCGTGCATATCTAACTGCTTGCACTGCTTCCTTCAGCACCTGCGCGCGTGATTTTTTCAATTTATATTTCATATGAATGTCACTGGTTGCAATGAAAACATGGATGCGCGGCTTCTTTGCATATTTTATTGCTTCCCAGCATGCATCGATATCCTTTTTCGTGGCGCGTGCGAGGCCGCAAACGACTGGTTTTGTAACTGCTTTCGCAACACGGCGCACGGCATCAAGGTCACCAGGAGAAGATATAGGAAATCCTGCCTCTATTACATCTACATTGAGCCGCTCAAGCTGCTTCGCTATTTGCACTTTCTCGCCAGTATTTAAACTCGCTCCTGGACACTGCTCGCCATCTCTTAATGTCGTATCAAAAACTATGACTTTTTCCCGAGCCATGGCATCATCTCCCTCAACTTCTTGCCAACCTGCTCAATTTGATGCTTACTCAGCGCTTCTCTTGCTTTCATCAAATTTGGCTTGCCTGATTGGCCTTCCTTTATCCATTCGTCTGCAAATTCTCCAGAGCGTATCTCACTTAAGATTTTCTTCATCTCTTCACGTGTTTCCTTTGTTATTATCCGTTTCCCACGGCTGTACTCACCATACTCCGCCGTATCAGATATGGAATAGTTCATCCAGCCGATACCACCTTCATAAACCATATCCGTTATCAGTTTCAATTCACTGAGACACTCAAAGTACGCGATTTCCGGCTGATAACCGGCATTGACGAGTGTCTCAAAACCTGCAACGACCAATTCCACAACTCCACCGCATAGCACAACCTGTTCTCCAAATAGGTCTGTCTCCGTTTCTTCGGTAAACGTCGTTTTTATTATGCCGGCGCGCGCACCACCGATACCTGCTGCGTAAGCAAGCGCGAGGTCAAGCGCCTGACCACTCGCGTCACGCTCTATTGCAACAAGGTCAGGGACTCCCTTGCCTTCCTCATACATACGCCGGACGAGATGCCCTGGACCCTTTGGTGCAACCATAACTACGTCGCAGGTTTCGGGTGGCTCTATTTGATGAAAGCGGATTGAAAACCCGTGTGAAAAACCTATAACAACATTTGATTTAAGGTTTGGGAGTATCTGACTTTCCCAGACCTTTTTCTGTATATCGTCAGGCACTAGAATTTGTATCCAATCAGCATTTTTTACTGCATCTGCAGTTGAAACCGGCTTCCAGCCATGCGCTTCGGCTTGCTTCCAGTTGTCGCTTCCCTTTATGTCGGCAACGATGACGTTCATACCACTATCTCTCAAATTCTGCGCCTGCGCATGTCCCTGACTACCATAGCCAATAATAGCGATTTTCTTCCCCTTCAGTTTGTTCAAATCCGTATCTTTCTCATAATAAATCTTAGCCATTGCAATGTCTCCTTTCTCTTTAACTATGTCGCTTTTAAGCGTGAGAGTGCGATAACGCCGGTCCTGCTCATCTCAACGATACCATAAGGTTTCAGCATTTCCACAAGTGCTTCTATCTTGTTTTCGGCACCACTCATCTCTACGACCAATCCCTGACGGTTTATGTCAATTACGCGCGCTCTAAAGATTTTCAGGATATTCAGTATTTCGGTCCGCTTTTCTTTTGGAACGTTGACCTTTATCAATGCGAGGTCCCGCTCGATGCACTCCATGCCGGAAAAATCGATTACTTTTATAACGTCTATGAGTTTGTTCAGCTGTTTGACAATCTGCTCCAGAATACGTTCATCACCGCGCGCAACGATAGTCATCCTTGATACGTCCAGAAGCTCTGTCTCACCGACCGCAAGTGAGTCAATATTATACCCACGAGCGCTGAACAAGCCGGATATCCTCGCAAGTACCCCGGGTTTATTCTCAACCAGTACTGAAATGGTACGTGTCATATCAGTCATTTATCTTCCTCCAGTTACGTCAGCCCCTAAGCAAGGCCCCTTACGATTTCGTCCAGTGCTTTACCTGACGGCACCATCGGAAATACATTTTCCTCTTGCTCAACGTGAAAATCCAGAACCACAAGACCTTTGATTTCGAGCGCCTTTTTTATCGCTGACTTAACTTCATCTTTTTTCGTCACTTTTATCCCGGTTGCACCATACGCTTCAGCAACGCGGACGAAGTCAGGGTTACCTTCCAGAGACGTTTCAGAATAACGTCTCTTGTAGAACATTTGCTGCCACTGACGGACCATACCAAGATAAGAATTGTTAAGTATAGCTATCTTGACTGGAATTTTGTTTTTAACTGCAGTTGCCAATTCCTGTATATTCATCTGAATACTGCCATCTCCCGCGATATCAAAAACCACTTTATCCGGCTGTCCAACCTGCGCTCCAATAGCAGCAGGAAAACCATAACCCATAGTACCAAGACCGCCGGAAGAAATAAAAGTGCGCGGTTCAAGAAATTTGCCAAACTGCACTGCCCACATCTGATTCTGTCCAACTTCTGTTGTAATAATAGCATGCCCGCCTGTTATCTCGGCAATCTTCTCTACAACGTACTGTGGCCTCAGTTTATCATCTTTTGAATACTCAAGCGGCCCTTCCTTACGCCAGGTGTTTATCCTCTCAAGCCACTTAGAATGTTTTGCATTCTTCACGTTTTTCAAAAGTTCCTTAAGTATGCCACGCGCATCGCCAACAATCGGGACGTCCACACGCACGTTCTTGCTTATGGAAGTCGGGTCTATGTCGATGTGAATAATCTTTGCGTGTGGAGCAAACGTCGCTATGTTGCCTGCGACGCGGTCATCGAAACGCGCACCAACCGCAATCAACAGGTCACAATTCTGGACTGCGTGGTTTGCATAGTACGTCCCATGCATCCCCAGCATTCCAAGAGAAAGCTCGTGGTCAGTAGGAATTATTCCTGCGCCCATCAATGTAAATGTAAGCGGGATTTCTGCCTTTTCCGCCAGTTTCTTTATTTCATCAGAACAGTTAGAGATTATCGCTCCTCCGCCGACATAAAGTACAGGGCGCTCGCTCTTATTGATAAGCTCAGCTGCAAGTTCTATCTGCTTAGGATGCCCGCGATACGTTGGCTTGTATGACCTTATGTCAACCTTCTCAGGCCAGACAAACTCACACTCATCACGCTGTACGTCAGTCGGGATATCGACCAGAACCGGGCCCGGCCGTCCGCTGGATGCAATATGGAATGCCTCTCTGATGATACGCGCAAGATCCTTAACGTCTTTAACGAGATAGTTATACTTTGTAACCGAACGGGTTATGCCAGTTGTGTCAGCTTCCTGAAAAGCGTCGTTACCAACCAGTGTAGTTGCAACCTGACCCGTAAAAGCGACAATAGGGACAGAATCCATATGCGCTGTTGCAAGTGCTGTAACAAGATTTGTCGCCCCTGGACCGGAAGTAGCCATACACACGCCGACTCTTCCGGTAGCACGTGCATAACCATCAGCCATATGTCCTGCTCCCTGTTCGTGACGCGCAAGGATAAACCGCAATTGCGACTTTTCTACAGCGCCATAAAGTGCATCCATAATCGGAAGCAGCGCACCACCTGGGATACCAAAAATTACGTCTACTTTCTCACGTTTAAGACATTCTACGAATATCTGCGCTCCTGTCATTTTCATATCTTCCCTCCGGGTTTCAAACATGCTCCTTCAGAAGCAGAGGTTACCATAGTGGTGTAGCGTGCAAGCCAGCCGCTTCTGACTTTTGGCTTCGGAGGACGCCATGTATGAAGCCGTTTATCTATTTCCTGTTTTGATATTGCAACCGTTAACAGCCGCCGCGGTATATCAATCGTTATTTTGTCGCCGTCCTTGAGGACTGCCATAGGTCCACCTGCCATTGCTTCTGGTGAGATATGACCGATGCAGGGACCGCGCGTACCACCAGAAAATCTGCCGTCCGTTATAAGAGCGACGGACTTTGAAAGCCCCATCCCGACAACTGCTGAAGTCGGAGATAACATCTCGCGCATCCCGGGGCCACCACGAGGCCCCTCGTATCTTATGACGAGCACGTCACCCTTCTTAATTTTATGCCCCATTATAGCATGCATAGCTAACTCTTCACTATTAAATATTCTTGCCTTCCCGGTGAATTTCATCACTGACTTCTCAACTGCCGACTGCTTGACAACTGCTCCATCAGGGGCAAGATTGCCGTAAAGTATCGCAATCCCGCCTTCCTTATGATACGCATGGCTAGCATTAGAAATTACCTGCATATTGCCCTGCGGTGCCATTTGCGCTAACTTCTTCACGCTATATCCCGAAACCGTAGGATTATCTTTTACTTTGCCCACAAGCCGTTTCAACAAGACCTGCACCCCACCTGCAATGTCAAAGTCCTCCATAAAATACTCACCACCAGGCCTGAGAGAAACGATATGCGGAGTGCGTTTACTGATATCATCAAACATTTTCAATGGCAACTCAACGTTCGCATCATGTGCTATCCCTAAAAGGTGTAATACCGTATTCGTAGAACCGCCAAGTGCCATATCACATAGAATCGCATTATGAAATGCATTCGCGTTCATTATTTTACGTGCAGTCATACCCTTACGCACAAGAGTAACGATTTGTTCTCCGCTCTCGCGCGCAATACGGCGTTTGCGCGCAGACACAGCAAGCGCAGTCCCACAACCCGGTAAAGACATACCCATTGCTTCAGTGAGACAGTTCATTGTATTCGCAGTATATAGCCCCTGACAGGAACCAGCGCCAGGGCACACCTCTATTTCAAGCGCCTCCAGTTGCTTACGCGTCATCTTACCGCCCTGATACATCCCTACTGCTTCAAAAGTATCCCTCACAAGTGACAAGCGGCGCCCATCCAGATATCCGCCAAGCATAGGTCCTGCTGTTACCATTATTGCAGGAATATCAAGCCGTGCCGCGGCCATAAGCATTCCCGGCGTTATCTTGTCACAGCTGGTCAGAAGTATAAGACCATCAAACTGATGTGCCTGTGCCATACTTTCAACTGAATCCGCTATAAGTTCACGCGAAGGTAGCGAGTAATGCATGCCGATATGCCCCATTGCAATGCCATCGCAGATTGCCGGAATGCCAAATACGAATGCTCTGCCACCACCTGCAGCAACTCCTTGTGCAATATCCTGCTCAAGTTGACGCATATCAACATGTCCCGGCACCACGTCAGAAAACGCTGATGCAATGCCGATAAAAGGACGCTTCATTTCGGCACGTGTTACACCGCAAGCATACAGCAGTGCACGATTCGGAGTCCGCTCAATACCTCTTTTTGCCTTTTCGCTTCTCATTGACCTCTCCTGATTTTTCTGCCGGCCGCGCCCGCTCAGTCGTAGATAACTTGTACGCTACGCTATCAACCAGCGCCTGCCAGGATGCCTCTATAATATTTTCTGAAACCCCGACAGTGCTCCATGATTTCTTTTTATCACTTGATTCTATTATTACTCTGACCTTTGATGCAGTCCCTCTTCCGGAATCTATAACGCGGACTTTGAAGTCGCTCAGCGTCATTTCTTTCAGTTGAGGGTAAAATCTCTCAAGCGCCAATCTCAGAGCATTGTCAAGCGCATTGACAGGCCCATCTCCAGGTGCTGTGGTCCGCTCCTCCCTACCATTGACCACCAGCCGCATAGTTGCTTCAGACGTCATCGGACCCGCCTTCTCGCGACGTGTAGTTACTGAAAATCCGATTAGTTCGAAGTACTCTTTTAACGAGCCATCAGCACGCCTCATCATAAGTTCCAGAGATGCGTCAGCTCCTTCAAACTGGTATCCCTCACCTTCCATTTCCTTTAGTTGTTTAAGAAGTCCTCCGATTATTTCGTTCTTTTTGGTAAAGTCAATATGAAACTCACGCGCTTTTGAAAGGATGTTCGAGCGGCCCGAAAGTTCGCTCGCAAGTATACGGCGCCGGCTACCGACCAACTCCGGTTGTATGTGCTCATACGTCTTTGGATGGCGCTCAACGGCACTGACGTGAACCCCGCCCTTATGAGCAAACGCAGAACGGCCAACGTAAGGCATATTGTTCTGCGGCGCAATATTTGCAACTTCAAGTATATAGTGGCATGTTTCAGTGAGCCGCGCTATTGACTTTTTTGGAACAGTCCGGACGTTCATTTTGAATTCAAGGTCTGGTATCACTGAGCATAAATTCGCATTTCCCGTACGCTCCCCAAGCCCACCTATAGTACCCTGCACCATAGTTGCACCTGCTCTGACTGCTGCAAGCGAATTTGCAACTGCCGTATCCGAGTCGTTGTGTGCGTGTATTCCTACAGGGACATTTAGTTTCTTCATGACCTCACGTACGACTTCCTCTATTTCAAAAGGTAACATCCCGCCATTTGTGTCAGCAAGCGCAATAAAATCTGCACCTGCGTCCTGTGCTGCCTGGACCGTCTTGAGCGCATACTCTTTATCAGACTTCCATCCGTCAAAGAAATGCTCGGCATCATATATGACTTCGCGGCGCTTGCTCTTCAAAAATTTCACGGACTCATATATCATCTCAAGGTTTTTTGCCATCGTAGTGCGCAGAGCATATTCAACGTGAAGGCCCCACGATTTCCCAAAAATCGTAACTACCGGTGTACAGGACTCAATAAGTGCGAGCAGGTTCTTGTCGCTGGATGCACGCACGTCCTTTCTACAGGTAGAGCCGAAAGCGGCGAGTTTCGCATGTTTCAAACCAATCTCTTTTGCGCGACGGAAGAATTCTATGTCCTTTGGATTAGAACCAGGCCATCCGCCTTCTATGTAGTGCACTCCAAGCTCATCCAATTTTCTGGATATATTTATCTTATCCGATACGGAAAATGATACTCCTTCGCTCTGTGCGCCATCTCGCAATGTCGTATCATATATAAGTATACGTTTCACTTCTTTGCCCCCAACCCAAACTCCCTGTGCAGCACGCGTACCGCCTCTACCGCCCTGCTCTCATCTACAACACATGAGACCTTTATCTCAGACGTAGATATCATCTGGATGTTTATTTTTGCTTTTGCGAGTGCTCTAAACATCCGTGCAGCTACTCCGGAATGACTCCTCATTCCAATCCCTACTATGGAAACTTTTGCTATCCTGCTATCCTTTAACACCCCTTTTGCACCAAGCGCCTGGCGCACCTGCCCCATTACTGAAATAGCGCTTTTGAGGTTAGTACGTGGTATCGTAAAAGAGATATCGTTTATTCCGGACCGGGCAGTGCTCTGGATAATCATATCAACGTTTATGTTCTTATTTGCAAGTGCCCCGAAAATCCGTGCTGCTACTCCTGGAGCATCCGGCACACCAACGATAGCAACCTTTGCCTGATTCCTATCGTACGTAACTGCAGTAACTACCGGTTCTTCTACCAGAGGTCTCGTTACTCTGGTGGAATGTGGACTACTCGTCTTTCTGATTTTAGCCATTTTCTATCCTTATCCTGACACTATTGTGCCTGGTCTATCCGTAAAACTCGACCTTACGTGCAGAGGAACCCTGAATCTTATTGCAACCTCCATAGCGCGACCCTGCACAACCTGCGCCCCCATACTTGCAAGCTCAAGCATCTCTTCATAAGTGATATGAGAAATCTTCCGTGCCTCAGGCACAATCTTAGGGTCAGCCGTATAGACCCCATCTACATCAGTATAAATCTCGCATAACTCCGCGTCAAGTGCCTGTACCAGCGCAACGGCAGTCAGGTCAGACCCGCCGCGTCCAAGTGTCGTAATTTCTTTGCCGTCAGACGTTACTCCCTGAAAACCAGCAATGATTACAACTTTCCCTTCACTAAGAGCGTGACGGATTCTTGTAGTATTGATTCTCTTTATCCGCGCGCACGTATGACTTGCATCAGTAAATATCCCGACCTGGGCGCCTGTAAAAGAAACTGCACTAATTCCAAGTGCCTCGATTGCAAGCGCGAGAAGCGCGATTGAGCGCTGCTCTCCCGTTGCAAGAAGCATGTCAAGTTCACGCGGATTTGGATTAGCGTTTAATTTTGCGCTCTGCGACAAGAGGTAATCCGTCAAGTTACCTGGAGCAGAAACAACAACCACGACCTGCTTGCCAGACCGCAAAGTCCCCACAACCCGCTTTGCAACGTTTTTTATCCGCTCTGACGTTGCAACAGAACTACCGCCAAATTTTTGCACGATTATATTTGCCATAATACCGCCTTAATTGTCATTGCGAGAGCCCGCAGGGCTTGTGGCAATCCCTTTACTGGTTCGAGATTGCTTGCGCAGGCTGTAGCCTCAACCTTTAGGTTGCGTTTTTTAGCCTACGTACCATATGTCATTCTGAGCCCTTCGCTTGCGCTCAAGGGCAGGCTGCGCGAAGAATCTCACACGCCTCAAATCCGACAAACGTAACGTAATTATAGCGAATTGGAGAAAGAAATGCAACTTAATTGCGATGGGGATAAGCATTACACTCCGGCGAGTGCCCACCAGGGAAGAGCAACGATTTTCTCGCCAAGTATCCTCTACTTCAATTCATCTCTTGAATGAATTTCATTCATAACTAAAATGTTGGGATTGTCGGAACGATCTTACCGAATTACAGAAACAGGCAGTATTTAACTTTTGTTTCTATCTGTTAATCAAGTTACCTAACAACACCACTTAGTTCATAATATGTTAGGTAATTGACTTCTTGGCAGAGGTTTTCTATTGAGCGCGGATTGAAACTGCATTTTCGCATCAAACAGGTATATCGATTTTTCTTTCCCTGAGTCTATTGATAAGTTCGTTTACTCTTTTTACTTGAAGAGTGAAAGCTTCCAGCTTTATTTCAATCTGCATAGGGAAAATATTGCCATCGGTTTCGATATTTAGAAATGGCAGATTCGGGTATTCTTTAACAACCTCTTCCACAAGACCGTTTAATCCTGTTTCCGCCTTGTGCTTGCTCATCCTTCTGCTCAATATGGCCTCAGCAATTCTTGAAGGCATACATCCAAACGGACCAATCGCAACCACTCCGTCGACATGGTCAACAAGCTCTGTAATCGCCGTTCCTATTGTAAGAATTGCTTCTCCCGACAAACGGGGAGAGATAAGTTTTTCGGCATTCTTAATTACTTTATCAACTTCAATAAGGTGATATTCAAAAAGTCCTGATTCTGCAAATATTTTTTTAATTCTCTTTTCTATCTTCTTTCTTATTAATCTTTCAAAAAACACATTGAGTTTATCTTTAATATTGGCAACTTCGGACAGATTGTTCAATACAAGATAATCACAATAGTAAATCCATTCACTTGTAGGAGCAACCTTTGAGATGATACCCTTTTCAGCCAGTTTTTCCACAATATACTGCCTTGAAAAACTGTCTCTTCTGACATATATTTCTCCGACAACAGAAACTTTCCTTGCATTATGTATTGAGCCTGAAAGCTCTATTTCCTTCAGTTCAAGTGCAGCTTCGTGAAGATTTCTCTCCAATCGCGACAAACTGTCAGTTCTGATACTTTGAATAATTTTTTTAACTAAAGCATTAAATCCAGCGACAGCTTTTTCCCTGTCCTTTGCAAGAGTTAGCAACGCGCTGTGAATCTCCCCAAGGACATCACCTATAACAAACGAATACCATCCTCTGAGTTTGAACTTTGTGCTTAGCCCGCCGTAACTATTTCCTGAAGATAGCGACAGCAAAGCTACATTTTTTATTCCCAATTTTCTCATCAGGTTTTCAGTATATACATGGTACTGCCCGAATCTGCATGGATCCGGAGCGTCCGGCATAAAGTACACAAGCGCTTCGTCAACTGTATTATGATTATTTAAATACTTCAACAGACTGCCAACTGTCAACGTAAGAGGAAGACACTCCTTGCAGCTTGAATTTGCCTTGCCAAGCCGCAGTTCATCCTCTCCCGGAGGATCAAGCGCAACAGACCTTATACCGACACTATCAAGCGCTGCGGAAAAACACCTTGAGGTTATATGGCCCATTGACGGAACGAGCATCTTTACTTTGGGATCTGTCAGTGAATAGTATTCACCTGATACAGTCCTGACCTTTTTTTTCTTGTAATCGTACACAGCCATATCATTTTGTATCACATCATGGCTGCTGACTGTAAATCTGCCGCACATTCCAATCTCTTCCGGACTATAGTTGTTCATTACATCAATAAATGCATCAATTCTGGTATCCACGCCCGCATCCGCGGTATGGCTGTCGAGTTCAAGGGTAAGAGAAGGTTTATTACCCATTATATCCCTGAAGTACCCTACAATGAAGGAATCGGGACCGCAGCTGAAATTCGTTATAAAAACTCCGAAAAGCTGGGGATGTTTACTGACGAACTTGGCTGCTTTCAAAATCAACTGTCCCGCTGACCAATACATTTTCTTTTGAGGTTCTTCATTTTCAAATGGCAGAAAGTCAAATGGAACTGCTTTATATCCCCTTGATGAAAATTTTTCAGGGATTCCCATGTTTGCATCGCTGACAAAAGCATTATACGGTCTGCCAAATATAACAACCGCTTTTTCCGCTGTGTTTTTTATTTCTTCAAGGAATTTCATGCCAATCCTTTTGCATTCCGATAAGAATTCCTTATGCATATTGACAGCATGATTAAACGCATCTATAGACCTCTCGACACTACAGCCCATTTTAACGCCCGTTTCAACAAACGCCCTGTAACTCTTTTCATATCCCTTCGCAAAGTCAAATATGGGAGCAATGATGTTTTTACCGTCAGTTTCAGAAAACGATGCCCTCAAATAATAGCTTTCTCCCTGGACAAGCGGACATGTGAGACTTACAGGTATTCCATTTTCAACGTACATTCCCTTGATATGCGGAAGAAAAATATAATCAGACTTCAATTTGAGAAGCTCCTTGAAATAATCGTGAGCAAGGTTTACAGGATGACAAAAGGCAGAATCCTTTTTTATCACGTTGTCAAGCTTTGACTGGAACTTGTCAGGTATGACAACATCAAATCCCAGTTTAATGAAAAAATTATAAAACAGCGGATACAAAGAATTCATCATCAGCGACCTGTTGAAGCCTATAGTTTTTTTACCCGGTTTATTGTCGGCCTCTGTGTGGAAACCGTTAAACACCATATCCTCCCTGATTCTTGCGTAGTTTTTTGCAATAATATTATGGCTGTTTGACCTGATTGTTGAATACTTGCCGCATATTCCGCCAAAAGGATATTTGTTGCCTTCAATATTTATGACGGATATAATGCACTTTTTGTCACATTTTACATTGCCGCCGGCACATACGAAGGGCTTATCATACGTTGCCTCTCTGTTTATAAGAGAATCAAGGTCATAACATCTTTCTTCAATAACACCTTTTTTGATTTTTTCTTTAATCATGAGCGCGATACCAAATGCACCCATCAAACCCGGCTCCGGAGGAACTATTATGTCCCTGTCAAGAAGCGCTGCCATTGCGATTGGAACAGCCTTATTATAGCAGACTCCTCCCTGCATAAATATTTTCTTTCCGACATACCTGTTTCCCTTCACCCTGTTCAAATAATTTTTACATATTGAATATGCGAGACCTGCGGTAATATTGTTGATATCAATATTTTCCTGCATGGCTGTCTTTATATCGCTTCCGATAAACGCGGCACACTGGTCGTTAAAATCAGGGGGCACCATACCGGTAAGAGCAACCCTTTCAATATTAAAAACATCAATATTTAAAAATCCCTTGGCGCTCTCTTCAAGAAACGAGCCTGTTCCCGCGGCGCATGCGTCATTCATTGCATAATCACACGGTACTCCGTTTAATATATGTGTGTATTTTGCGTCCTGGCCTCCTATTTCAAAAATCGTGTCAACATCAGAATCAAAGTAAACAGAGGCATAAGCATGGGCGCTTATTTCGTTATATACGCCGTCGGTAAGAGCATGAAGCCCGGCAATTTGCCTTCCAGAACCTGTAACGCCCAAACCTATAACATTAACGCTGCAGCCGAGTTCTTCCTTTATGGAAGCATAGCACTTTTTTGAAGCATTGATCGGGTCGCCAAGAGTATTGATGTATACGGAAGCGAGAATTGTATTGTCCTTTTCCCTTATCACAACGGCTTTTGTCGTTGTAGAACCGACATCAAGTCCGAGTATACACTTTTCCCCAGGTTCAGCTTTTGCTTTTTCCGTCGATTTAAAAGCAACACGAGACTTAAATATTAATAGGGACCTTAATATTGAAAACGATTTTTCCTCAGGTGAAAAAAGCTCATCAATGCTGTTTACTTTTGTCGTTTCGTTGTTCAATGCCCAAAGCGCGCATCCCAGCGCTTCAAAGTAAGCGGCTTCATCAGGGATAACGATATTCGGGATTCTCTTTTTGAGAAAGTGGACCATAATGTTGTTTTTGCTGCAGCCGCCTACAAGCCATACATTTTTTCCAACATTTTCTCCCAGATGCTCAATTATTTTTTGCGCCATCATATCGCAAAGCCCCACAATTATACTGTCCTTATCCCTGCCTTTGTTTAAAGCATGCGTGCAGTCACTTTTGCAGAATACCGAGCACCTGCCTGATACTCTGTATATATTGTCAAAATCCGAAACAGTCGCTGTATTTTCCAAACTGATACCCATCCTTTTTATCTGCTGCAGGAAAAATTCCCCGGTACCGGAAGCGCACTTGTTTCCTGTGAAAATATCAATTACCTTGCCTGTCGGATCAAGCTGATATGTTGTAAATGTTTCGCCGCCGGCGCTGGATATGTATTCAGCATGTCCATATCTGGATTTTAGAAAATGATAGCTTGCTTCGGTAGCTTCTGGTTCTGAAATGGATGTAAGATTTACCGTGTGTTTAAATTTTCTGCCTGTTACTGCAACTTTTTCAAACAGTCTTATATCGTCATCACATACCATGCTCTCAAATGTCTTTCTTATATTCCCCTCATGAACTTTTGAATAAAAATTTAGTACCAGAATATTATTGCCTGCTTTTTCAATATCGACCCTTGTTATTATGGTCGAGCCGATACATATGCCGATTGCTTTCAATTTTTCATCTCCCGAACGATTTTCTAAACTGCTACATTCAACCGGTAAGTGCAACGTTTTTTATCCGCTCTGACGTTGCAACAGAACTACCGCCAAATTTTTGCACGATTATATTTGCCATAATACCGCCTTAAGACGAAAAGGTAGCCGCAGGCTTCGGTAGCCGCAGGCTTTAGCCTGCGCATATAAGCGCACCTTAAAAGGTGCGG
>CAZUQH010000009.1:0-32090 GCA_964622465.1 uncultured bacterium
CCAGAAGATTAGATTCATTCTCAGCGCAAAAACAAGCCGGCTTAAATTCTCTGGGCACAGAATGGGTACTGGTACTTGATGCTGACGAAGTAGGTACAGATGCGCTTAGAGACGAAATACTGCATTTTATCAAAGATGTAAATGATTCGGTTTCCGGTGCATTGATACCTTTCCAGAATTATATTGGTAATTACTGGGTAAAATGCTGTGGTTGGTGGCCTGACTATCATCTCCGGCTCTTCAGGAAGGTACGTGGACAGTTCAATAGCAGGATAGTCCATGAATCTATAGTAATCAGGGGAGGGAAAATATTAAAACTAAATAATCCAATAGAGCATTTTAGCTACAGAAATATTGATGAGCTATACAAAAAAGCACGCGTATACGCAGTTATGAGGGCAAATGAACTTTATCGTGCTGGTGTAAAAACCCATTGGTATAATATATTCCTGGAACCTACCGCAATGTTTCTTAAGAAGTTCATTCTTCAAGGCGGATGTCTTGCTGGCAGAGTTGGTTATGCAATTTCAATGAGTACAGCTAAGGGCATCAGAGAAAGATACCTTTTACTAAAACGGTGCGGCAACGTGAAAATGGAACGAAATAACGCATATACTAAATACAGAATTGCAAACATATGTCTTTTTGCCACACTTGAAGGCAATAAATTCCAAAGTGACCTTAAGCGTATTATATCCGAAATGGGCCGTATTGGACCGTTCAGAGGACCACGGAATTTCAAAGAAACGCAGACTTCTGGTAGACGCGCTGTCCAGATTATTACTACGAACAATGGGTCTCAGGTAGTTCTGCGCTGGTATTACCATGGAGGGATTCTTGCGCCATTGTTTAGAGGATTATTCTGGGGAAAATCACGAGCTACAAGAGAACTTGTAGTTGTGCAAGCAGCACGTACCAGAGGAATACCAACACCGCAAGTGCTTGGGGCAATTGAATGGCGGTGGGGTTTGCTATATCGTGCAGCACTCATGACAGAGTATATACCTGACAGCATTACTCTTACAGAGTTCATATCCAGGGAGAAATCCCTGAATGTCAGGAAACAAGTGTTTGGACTAGTTGCAGAAGTTCTGGCAAAGATGCATGATAATGGAATTTTTCATCAGGACTTGAATACAAAAAACATTCTAATTCAGGAAAATAATTCAACTCCAAAAGTTTGGTTTATTGACCTTGACCGTGCAGAGATAAAAAATAGAATGGAACTAAGAGAACGATTGCTTAATCTCTCGCGACTCGGGCGTTCCGTGATGAAACAACGTCTTGTACTGTCACAACGCGAAAAATTACAGTTTTTGACCAACTCGCTGACAGGACTTAAATTATCACAAGACAAATTGAAAAATTGTGCGAAGCGGTGCGAAACAATAAGTCGATATCACTGGTTCTAGTCCGTCATTGCGAGGAGTGTGGTAGCCGCAGGTTTTAGCCTACAGCCGAGCGCACCCGGTGGGTGAAAAGCAAAGCGTCAGCGAGGCAAATTGTCGCCGAGTGCCATGGGCACGAGGTGTACACCATTTAAATAAGCGCACCTTAAAAGGTGCGGCTACCATCATTAATATTATGAAAATCAGTGGATTTACATTTGTCAAGGATGCAGTAAAATTCGATTTTCCTATTGTTGAGTGTATTCGCTCTATGCTGCCGGTAGTAGATGAAGTAATTGTCAACGTCGGGGTAAGTGAGGATGGTACGCTTGAGCTTATTCGTCAAATTTCTAACCCAAAAATTACAATATTTGAAACCTTGTGGGAACCAGAAAAACAGACAAAAGGTAGAATTCTTGCAGAACAAACAAATCTTGCACTTGCAAGATGCAACGGCGATTGGTGCCTGTATCTCCAGGCAGACGAAGTGCTGCATGAAAATGACTATGAGCGAATATATAACGCTGCTTGCCAGAATCTTGAGGATACGTCGGTCGAAGGTTTATTGTTCCGCTACTATCATTTCTGGGGTGATTGGCATCACTATATAAGGTCATATCACTGGTACCAAAACGAAATCCGTATTATACGGAATAGAATCGGCGTAAGTTCTTATTCAAGCGCAGGTGGATTCCGTATTAGTGAAAGAAAGCTACGTGCGAAACACACTGATGCATATATCTACCACTACGGCTGGGTGCGGCCGCCAGAAATTATGGCTAAAAAGAAACGGTACCACGATACCTTACATCACGGCGATGGATGGCGGGACGAACGATATTCAGATGCTTCTTTTGATTTTGTAAATCAGATTGACCCCTTTGCATTGACGAATTTTAGAAGAACGCATCCATTGGTTATGGCGCAAAGAATAGCAAATCGGCCAGTAGAGTATGATTTTTCAAAAAGTAAACATCACATAACAAGCAAAGACCGGGTGAACAGGATAACCGATATTTTTGCACGGACAACAGGCATCCGTCCTGGAGAGTACCGGAATTACCGGCTACTGTAACATTTTGGAGGTATACTATGGCAGAAACGCTTGGAAGTTTGATTGACAAGTTATCCATAAAGGAAATACGTCTCTGGCACCTTGACCATGCCAGAAAAAACGTAAGAACAAAACAGATGTTGAGAGTCCTCAAGCATCAGATTCGTGACCTTGAAAAAGAAATTGGTTGGTTTCTCTCAGAAGCAGTTAAAGGCCATGTGCGCCTGCGAGATGAAAAGTTAAAGATGTATAATCCACGGATAAAGAAGTGTCTATCCAGGGGTCTGGGCGATTTAACACGCGCTCTGTGCGAAAAAAATCTCCAGCTATGGCATCTTGAAGACGATGTTCGCCAACAGGATATTAACGATCATCAAGTTGCAACTATCAAACGTAGAATAGATGTTGCAAATCAGGAACGTAACGATTTAATAGACGAAATTGACCGCCAACTGGAGAAAGCGCTCAAGCGAAAAAAGAAATGAAAAGATTGTCTCTGCGTATTTGTATCCTTCTGGTTTTTTTGCTTGCACTTGGCATCTATCTTCCAACAGTCAAATACGGCTTCGTTCTTGACGATAATTTTCTCATTACAGGCAACGAACGATTGACAACGCTCTCTGGAACACTCGGATATTTTTCCAGAGGGGTATGGGATGGCATTGGAAGCACCGGCCAAGTGGAACCTCCGTCCAATGTGTATAGACCTCTTTTGATGGTCGGATACGCACTTGAGAAGACGATTTTCGGATTAAACCCGGGCTGGTACCATTTCGTAAATATACTAATGCATGCAGTTGTTTGTGTATTAGTGATAACATTCATATGGCAGTTACTTGGTTTTTGGCAGAAACTGGCACCCCATAGGATAGAAATAGCGCTCGTTAGCGGTATTCTTTTTGCAGTCCATCCAATTCACATCGAGGCAGTGAGCTGGATTTCCGGACGCGCCGAAGTGCTTGCAGGCCTTTTCCTGATGTCCTCGCTGTGCTGTTACATGTGGTATCGTAAGAAAGGCACGCTTCGCTGGTTGCTATTCAGCGTGATACTCTTTTCTTTTGCACTCCTGTCTAAAGAAAGCGCAATCGCCGGAGTATTATTTGTTTTCCTGATAGAGCTAAGTATAAACTCATGGAAATTCCCGTATGTCATTAGGAGGAAGATTCATGATTTACCTTCCCGCGGCCTAACGTCCATTGCCGTAGTTGCAGTTGCGTACCTGTTAATAAGAATCGCGGTTTTCGGTCGCCTCGGTCCTGTCCCTGGAGGGCAGTTCTTTTTTGGGGAAACTGTGTTGTCGCGTTTCTTCACGATGTCAGAAGTATTTATTGATTACTTTCGGAAATTACTCATACCCTGGCCATTATCCATCGTTTACGGTGATTACACTCCAATTCCAATAGCCAGAACGCTGACTCCACAAGTACTGGGTTCAATAGCAATAATTTTTGCAGTTCCAATTATCGCAATCTGTATCAGGAAATGGGCTCCATCTGTTACTTTTGGCATTAGCTGGCTCTATCTTGCTCTTTTACCTGTATCGCAGATAATGCCTTTTGGTGCATTGATGGGAGAACGGTTCCTATACGTTCCTTCAGTCGGTTTTTGCCTTTTGCTCGCAGCGTTGTTAGTGCGCATACGAAGGACTTGCATTAGACGGTATGTACAGGTTGGATTTATTGTTGCCTATGTCGCTGTGACATTTGTGCACAATCCAGTATGGGCGAATGAGCGTGCCCTCTGGGACTATTCTATAACAATTCACCCCGATGACCACATTGCACATTACAATCGTGGCGTGTGTATGGTAAGAGATAAAGAATACTCAGACGCAATTTGCGAGTTTGAAACTGCGCTGCAGTTGAAACCTACAATGGCTTCTGCACACACGAATCTCGGAGTTGAATACCAGAGGACTGGTCAGATAGAAAAAGCGTTTGAGTGTTATAGAAAAGCGCTTATGTTTGACCCTCTTTTACCGGAAACTCATTATAATTTAGGGAATCTGTATCTTGAGATAGGGCAAAACCACAGGGCAATTCAGGAATATAAAGAAACAATTCGGATTCAGCCGAAATTTGTACAGGCAAGAACGAATCTTGCTTACGTTTATTACAGTGAAGGTAATCTCTTGATTGCAGAAGAGGTTCTGAAATCCGTTCTCAACGATAACCCTCGTTTGATAGAAGCATACAACATACTAGGTGCGGTCTACATAAAGCAGAGAAAGCTCGATAAAGGACTGGAGCAGTTCAACCATATTCTTGAGATTGACCCTGGAAACTATCAAGCATACACCAACAGGCAAATGGTTCTTGAGGCGTTGGGCAAATAGTGAATTCAAGAAATATTCTCATAATCAGATTATCTGCAGCAGGTGACGCATTGCATACGCTTCCTCTGGCATGTGCAATAAAACGCGCGATGCCCGATATTCATCTCACCTGGCTTGCGAGCAGAAAGTCGCTTTCCGTAGTGAAATCACATCCACTAATAGATGAGATTGTGCTGTTTGACCGTCAATCCTGGTTCAGGCAGTTGCCAGCGCTAACAAAGGAACTTAACCGTGGAAGATATGACATTGTCCTTGATGCCCAGTCGCAAATAAGAAGCGGGCTTATGTCTATAATGACACATGCGCCTGAAAGGTATACATTTTCCCCGGGGATAAGCAAAGAGCCGAGTTTTTTATTTGCAAATTACCTTGTGACTCCCGAACCGGACGAGGTCCATAACATTGACCGGGATTTATGTTTTGCGAAAGAACTTGGAATAAAAGTTAATGAAGTAGAATTCGGGCTTCAATTTTCCAACGCCACAGAGAATAGGATTATTTCTAGCTTGAAAGGAACCGGTTATAACCCTGATAACGAGATACTTGTAGGACTTTGTCCTTCTGGTTCCTGGCCTGGCAAGAGGTGGCCAGTTGAAAACTATGCCGAGCTTGCAGTACGTCTTGTTGACTCACCTCCCTGGGATAATCCAACAAGAGTCGTTATTTTATGGGGTCCAGGCGAATATCAAACAGCGTATGAAATCGCAACACAAGCGTCCGACGACCGCATTGTAATTGCGCCATCTACCAGTTTCAAAGAACTCGGCGCATTAATGAAGCATATGAAAATGATTGTTTCCAATGACTCAGGGCCCCTACATCTTGCAGTAGCGGTTGGAACGCCAGTTATTGGACTGTACGCTCCGACTGACCCAAGAAAGTGCGGTCCATACGGCGGTGTTATCATGGAGAAACAACGTATAGTAGGGAAGATTGGAACACGCCGGTTGCAAACAGTAGCGGCCCATGTCGCTGTAAACGTAAATCCATCGGACCTCAAATGCAATGCACAGAAATGCCGCCGTTGTCATCGTAATGACTGTATGCAATTGATTTCCGTAGAAGATGTCCTTTCCGCAGCTGTCATTGCGAGGCCGCACGGTAGCCGCAGGCTTCAAACCTCTCGTAAGCAATCTCGTACCATAAAATTAGGCAGGAAATATGCCTCGGACACTTAACCATAACAAAACGTTCCCCTCTAGCACTCCCAGCACTCCTCTATGGGCACGTTTCTCATTCTGGGTAACCATTGTCTTTGTGACTGCGCTGACCCTGCGGATAGTATACCTTAGTGACATACAAGGCACTATATTGACCGAGTATCCGGTACTCGATGCCTACACATATCAAACAATGGCGATTGAGATATCAGAAGGCAAACAAACCCGGGATGTATTCTACATGAATCCCGGCTATCCATATTTCCTCTCTATTTTTTACCGTCTCGGTTTACCAATGCCAGAATCTGTCTTACTGGGACAAGGACTTATTGATTCACTCACAATGGTACTGGTGTTATGGCTCGGATGGGTACTCTTTGGTCCGATTATCGGTATTGCCGGTAGTATGTTCGGAACGTTTTACGGACCTGCGATATTCTATTCGGGGCTTTTGCTATCACCTACGTACATTGCTTCCTTAAATACAGCCGGTCTTGCCTTACTTGTCCGTGCACTGGACGCGCATCACCCTGTCATTCCCTGGCCATACCTCGTGGCAAGCGGAATAGCATTTGGACTATCCTGTCTATTCAGGCCAACCGCTATACTTGTAGTACTTGCTATAGTTATCTGGCTTTTATTTGTACACACTAAAGAACAAAACGAGGAAAGAGAGTGGGCAAGCCCACCCCTACGTGTGCCTTTCAAAAAGCGTATCCTTAAAACGTGTGCGCTTGTATCAGGTGTTATTCTCGTGGTCTTGCCGGTTATGATTCGGAATCAAGTGGTCTCGGGTCATTTTGTAATTACTGCTGCCAGCGGTCCAAATTTTTATATAGCAAGCACCGCACCAAAAACTAACGAGCAATTTCCGGTGCCGAGATTCAGTCGTGCAGTACCTTATGAAATGGCAGAAGAATTCAGACAGCGCGCCGAGACCGCAGTTGGTAAACCAGTCGACCTTGTTGAGTCATCGCGCTACTGGGCTGGAATAGCTCAAAAATTTATCTTTGAGCATCCTGCCAGTTATCTCAAGTTGCTCTCTAAGAAATTCTTTATGTTCTGGAATGGAGTGGAAGTCCCTATCAATTATGACTATTACACGTTTAGAAGATATAGTGGCATTACCGACTTGCCACCACCAGGTTTTGGTTTGCTTGTGCCGCTATCAGTTATTGGCTTCTGGCTTTCTATTGCTAAAGGCCAAAAGAAGCAGCATAAAAAAAATAAAACGTGGTTGCTTCTTTTCGTACTCTACGCTTGTGGATATCTCGTAGCATGCCTCATATTTTATGTATTTGGCGAGCACCGTTTTCCAGTAGTACCTGCGCTGCTTATCGGCCCGGGGTTTGCAGTTGCGTGGCTCGTGAACTGTTTCCGGAATAAACAGAGTAAACAATTAATAGGTTTTGCCGGGGCGTTTCTGGTATTGTTTCTTGTTTTGAACGTATCCAGTCCATCCAGAGTTTCCAGCGGCCAGTCGCTTTTCATCATAGGTAACTACTACTTTGACCTTGGACAATATGGGCCCGCGGAACAACTTTACCTGGAAGCCATAAAAAATGGCTATAAGGGCCCAGAACTATTTATTCAGATTGCGCGAACGTACTATCGCACTGGCCGTGTCCCTCAAGCAAAAAGATTAGTCCAGAAAATTGTAGAAGTCGCGCCCCCGGATTCTCCATACAAGAAAAGAGTGCAATCAATGCTTGATTCATTACCCTTGACATCTGAGTAGCTGTGATGGTAGTATATTGACAAGGAGGAGCGATATGGAAAATAAAATAATTACGCCACTGGTTGAACTTGCTAAACTTGCAGTAGGAAAGACAAGTACTCTGGACGTAAACCTGAACAACGTCACTATCTCGCTTGGCGAATCCAAGTTGGCAAAGTTCGTTCTTGGCGGCAATCTCAAAATTACAATTAGCCATCTCAAGTGACCAGCCACAGAAAAACGCGTCGTCGGTCAAAAATATATCCGGACCGCAAACCCGACGACATAGAAACCAGAGCAGTTCGCGCCGTAGGTCAAACGTTCGAGCCTTCAATAATTGACCCCGGCATCCTCAGGGTATTTCCCTACGAATATCCATCTCGTGAAATAGAGATGATGCACACCACAGAGGAGTTCACCTCTGTCTGCCCTTTCTCTGGCTTGCCTGATTTCGGCACAATCACAATTCGCTATGCACCAAAGCGCTTTTGTATAGAACTCAAATCGCTCAAGTATTATCTATTCTCATACAGACAGGTTAGAATTTACCATGAACATGTTGTGAACCAGATACTTACAGACATAATCAAACTTGTAAAACCACACTGGATGATAGTTGAAGGGCGTTTCAAGACCCGCGGTGGAATAGACACTACTGCACGTGCAGAGTACCGCCCAAATCGGTAGTCGCAGGCTTTAGCCTACAATTTGCCGAGCGCCGAAGGCACGAGGTGTACACCTTTTTACATCCATCCCCCTTATCCTGCCTGATAAGTTTGACTTTGTTGCGTGTTTTTGCTAAAATTTCTTTAATTTTACAAGCAATTTGAGATTCAAGAAGGTTTTTATATGTCCACAAAGCAAAGACGTCCAACCACAAAGACCGATGTCCAATTGCTTAAACGCGCCTGTCGTGTACTGGACGTGGAACTTGAAGGCATACGCACGGTTCGCAACCATCTCGACAGCAGTTTCACCAGGGTTGTCAGTTTACTTGGCAAGTGCAGTGGCAGGATAGCGGTAATTGGAGTTGGTAAGTCCGGAATTATTGCAAGGAAAATAGCGGCAACTCTCGCATCAACAGGTACCCCTGCTTTTTTCGTTCATCCAACCGAAGCGCTGCATGGAGATGCAGGAATGCTTGTGAAGGATGATTGCGTTCTTGCATTGTCTTACAGTGGTACCAGCCGCGAGTTGACAGAATTGCTCCCTCTGATTAAACGGATGGGGCTTAAGTTTATTTTTATGACAGGCCATCCAGAATCCAGGTTGGCACGAAACGCAGAAGTAGTATTGAATACCCGGGTGACACATGAGGCCTGTCCGCACGATATTATTCCAACAGCAAGTACCACTGCAATGCTTGCTCTTGGTGATGCATTAGCTATATGTCTGTTGCAACAGAAAGGTTTTTCACGAGAGGATTTTGCTCGTCTGCATCCAGGCGGAACAATTGGTAAACGCCTGCTCCTGAAAGTGAAAGATATAATGCATCAGGGAAAAGAGAACCCCGTTGTTGGGCAATGGGTAACAGTAAGGGAAGCACTGTTTGTGATGACTTCCGCACGATTTGGAGCAACAAGTATTGTGAATAAACAAGGTAAATTAGTTGGCTACTTTACAGATGGCGACCTTCGGCGCCGGCTCGAGCAGGATTCCGGAATCCTTCAAACGCAGATTAAAACTGTAATGACCTGCCATCCGACTACTATTTCTCCGGACGAATTAGCAGTAAAAGCAGCTGAGTTGATTAGACAAAAGAATTTTGATAATATACCCGTCATTGATAAAAAAGGGCGGCCAATAGGAATTGTTGACGAACGTGACTTACTAGCTCAGGGGATAAAATAAGTGCTTAATAAGAGAGAAATTAAAAGGCGTGCTTCACAAATTGCTTTACTTGCGATGGACGTAGACGGTGTGCTTACTCCTGGTGAGATTATCATAATGGAATCCGGGGAAGAAGTTAAAATCTGGAATGTCAAAGACCGGCTTGGTTTTTATCTCGCACGTCTCGCCGGGCTGAAGCTCGCTTGGATTTCTGCGCGCTCATGCAGGCAGGTAGAGGAAATGGCAAAGGAATTGAAATTGGAAGGACTTTATATGGACCACAAGAACAAACTTGCGGCATTTCAGGATTTGATGAACCGTTATAATCTTGGAGAGCACCAGATTGCATACATAGGTGACGACCTTGTGGATATCCCTGTATTAAAGAGCGCAGGTTTGAGTATCTGTCCATCTGACGCAGTAGAGGAAGTAAAGCGAATAGTCCATTTTGTAATAAAAACGAGCGGCGGTACAGGGTGCTTAAGAGAAGTAGTTGAACTGATTCTGCAATCGCAAGGAAAATGGAGCGATATTCTAAAAAAGTACTATCAGTACGCTGGCTGACGATACTTCTATGCCTTGGCGGGACGCTTGGTTGCAGTGAAACTCGAGCGAGGGAAGAGCGCCAGTCGAAGGAATATCCACGTGAGATGATAGAAGATTTTTCTGCGTGTGAGACACAGATTGGCAAACCAGTATGGCGCCTGCGTGCGAAAAATGCCGAGGTCTACGAAGACCGTACGGACGTGTACCAATTGAAATTTCAATTGTACGATGAAGGTAAAGCGGCAGGTCTTGTGTCCGCAGAAAAGGGAAAGATTTTTCCCGGGTCCGGCAATGTACATTTGAACGGAAACGTAGTCGCAGTCAACTCTCAGTATGACGTGAAACTTGAGACCCAATCACTGCTCTGGGACAACGAAAAAAGAAAAATACTTTCAGATGATTTTGTCCAGCAGACGCGTGGTAATACGCAGATGACTGGTTGGGGACTGGAGGCAGACGCGCGACTCGAGAAAGTGACTCTAAAACGTGACATCAAAATACTACAACTACAATAATGTTGTCATTGCGAGGAACGCGGTAGCCGCAGGCTTTAGCCCGCGCAAGCAATCCCGTCCCTACAACAAAAACTTTTCCCAGTTAGTCTGCGCACTAATATTATTACCTATCGTTTTTTGCTCTATAGGGGACGCCAGGGAACCACAATTTACGTGCGACCATATTACAGCCAGCCGTACCTCAGGTATTATCGAGGGGGATGGTAATGTCAGGTGGTATTGGGAATCCGAGCCAGGTCGGTGGCTGGAGGGTTTTGCGGATGGTATTATCGTTGAGCAGCATCGCGACACGGTAACACTCAGCGGGAACGTGCAGCTTTTTTACTGGTGGGAAGACGGCCCTGCACGGGAGAGGTTTGCACGTATAGCAAGCCCTGAAGTTACGATACTCCAAACAGATGCTATTGCAATTGCGGATGGACCGGTGGATATATTGATGCCTCTTCTCGAGAGTTTTTCCAGGCAGGCACGTTTTTCTTACGAGAAGGGCGACATTATGCTCACAGGTAACGTCCAGTGTAGGGTCTGGAGCGAGTAAATGGCGCTTAGAACTGAAAATCTTGTTAAGACGTATGGCAGGCGCAAGGTTGTTGACAATGTTTCTCTGTCTATTTCCCCTGGTGAGGTAGTTGGGCTTCTGGGGCCAAACGGTGCAGGCAAGACGACTACTTTCTACAGCGTTATTGGTCTCATTAAGCCAGATTCAGGTTACATATATCTCAATGGACAAGAGATTACTACGTATCCGATATGGCAGCGTGCGCGTGCAGGAATAGGTTATCTTGCACAAGAGCCATCAATATTCAGAGATCTAACCGTTAAGCAAAACATTTTAAGTATTCTGGAAACAATGCCTCTTACGCGTGCCAAACGAATAGAGCGCCTGGAGCAACTACTTGGAGACCTTAATATCAGACACGTTTCTAACCAGAAAGCATACACTTTGTCAGGCGGTGAAAAGAGAAGGGTTGAGATAGCGCGCGCTCTGGTGATGTCTCCAAGATTTATTTTGCTTGACGAACCTTTTGTTGGTATAGACCCTATAGCAGTAAATGAACTTCAGAGAATAATTCAGCAGTTGAAGTCATTTGGACTCGGGGTGTTGATTACCGACCAAAACGTGCGCGATACCCTGAAAGTTATTGACCGTGCATATATAATTCATCTTGGCCGCGTTCTGATTGAGGGCTCAGCGGAGTATCTGTTAAATTCACCAGAAGCCAGAGAGGTTTATCTCGGAACAGATTTCACAATGTAGGGCTCGGGACAGTGCCAGGTTTTGTAAAGTGAGGTGTCCATGCAAATAGTTGTTACAAGCCGTCATTTTCAGCTAAGTGACGAGGCACGTGACAAAATCTTAAAGAAGATCACCGGTCTTATCCGTCACGCGGGACAAATTACAAAAGCGCGGGTTGTGGTATCCAGAGAAAAGTTTCGGTATCAGGCAGAAGTGTTTGTCACGGGTATTGGGAAAGGCAAGGTTTTTAGCGTAAAGGACAATGCAGGCGACCCTGTTTCTGCAGTAATTCTTGCTACGGAGAAAATTGATGAACAAATTATTAAGTTCAAAGAGAGAAGGAGGAGATATGAGGATTTTAGACATTCTCAAGAAAGAGGAAATTAAGATTGGTCTAACTGCAGCTGAAAAAAGCTCTTGTATGGCCGAGATGCTGGATATCCTGATAGCAAACCGTAAACTCAAAGCCGAGTCAAAAGACATAGTACTGAAAGAACTAATGGCCAGGGAAGAATTGGGTTCCACTGGAATCGGACAGGGCGTAGCTATACCACATACCAGAACCAGCGAGGTGACAACTCATGTGGCGTGTTTCGGCACTTCCAGGATAGGTGTAGATTTTAATTCTCTGGATGGCGATCCAGTTTATCTTATATTTCTGCTTCTTTCGCCAAAATCAGTACCACAGGAGAAAGCAGGCGATTCTCTGAAGATTTTGTCCGCTGTTTCCCGTCTTCTAAAAGATAAATTCTTTCGTCAGGCCATGAGAGGTGCCGAAAATCCCGAGCAGGCATATGACATCCTGAAAGAAGAAGATACAGGTAATTAAAACGTCTCTTCCACATAATCTTTGGAAATGAAAAAACCGGGTTTTATAATTGTAACTGGTATATCAGGAGCAGGAAAAAGCCAGGTAATAGATAGCTTAGAGGATATAGGGTATTTTTGCGTAGATAACCTTCCTATTTCTCTTATTAGACAATTGGCACGACTGCAATATGAACCTGGCTTTAAGAAAGATCTGGCTGTTGGGATAGACATAAGAGAAGGAAGGTTCCTTGACGAATTACTGGACTACCTTGATAATCTGGCAAAGAATGGAACCGAAGCTTATGTGATTTTTGTTGATGCGGATAATCAAACAATTGTGAAACGTTATCACGAAACACGGAGAAAGCATCCTCTAAGCGAGAAAACCTCAACTCTTGAAGAAGCCATCGAGATTGAAAGAGGGAAATTATCAGCGCTAAAAACAAGGGCGAACCGTGTTATTGACACTTCAAATTTTACGCCACATCAATTACGTGCTGTAATAGCCAGAGAATTTCATCCCCTATCACGTCAGAGTCCACGGTTATCGAAACCCGATATATCTATGATTTCATTTGGGTATAAGTATGGAGTACCGGAAGAGGCGGATATAGTACTGGATTCGAGAATACTCCCAAACCCAAAATACATTAGTTCGCTAAAAAATTTAACCGGTAAAGATGAACTCGTTATACGTTTTGTGATGAATCATATCGTATCCCAACGTTTCATAGCACGCACGGTTTCATACTTGAGATACGTTCTTTGCAGATATCTTGACGAAGGAGAGGACCATGTCACTATTTGCATAGGTTGTACAGGCGGACAGCACCGTTCGGTCGTAGTTAGTGAGAAAATAGCAAACTTGTTAAGGCATCATAAGTTTCACGTAACAGTAACACACAGAGACATATCCCGGTAGTTGCAGAGCTTGCTCTGCTTTTGTTATTGCGTAGCACTACCCAAAAGCAATCCCGTTGCCGGAGGAGTATTTCAAATGATATCAGTAATTATTGCCGCTCATGGAAACCTGGCCGACGAACTAATCAAAACCGCTGAGATGATAGTAGGTAAACAGACAGATATCTGGTCTATTTCGGTTACGTGTGAACAAGGACTTGATACCGTCCAGCAAACCCTGGAGAGCATAGTGCGGAAAATACCCGGCAATATGGAAATTTTAGTATTAACTGATATGCCCGGTGGTACACCCTGTAACGTTGCTTGCTTGGTTGCATCGCAAGAGCGCATCGGAATCGTAAGTGGTGTTAATCTGCCGATGTTAATAAGCGCGCTGAACTGGCGTGGTGGACTTGCATTGAAGGATCTTATTCCACTCGTGTGCACGGAAGCAAAAGAATGTATTTTTGACGTAAAAGAACGGTTGCAGAGAATATACCATAAGAATTAAGTGGTTCTTACTTTATGCCCATAAATGTATTTCGGATAGATGACCGGCTTGTTCATGGACAGGTAATCGAAGGATGGATGAGACAACTTGGGCTAAACCGGCTTATCGTAGCCAGTGATTCCATGCCTATATCGTTAAAGCACCTTATACGTTTGTCGATTCTACCAGACATTAGGTTGGACATAGTTAGTACATCTTCGGTGGCCGGACTTCTGTCTAAACCAGAAATTTTTCAAGACCACATTATGCTTTTGGTTGCATCACCTCTCGACGCTTATAGTGTCGTTGTTTCTGGTGTGAAGGTAAATAAAATAAACATCGGAGGCATGCATTACGCGCCAGGACGGCGTCAACTGGTTAAAGCAGTTTCAGTCAGCGACTCCGATGTAGAAATACTCAAAAAGTTGAAAGAAAAAGGTATCGAACTAGAAATTCGTTTATTGCCGCGGGACGTTCCAGTCAATATTATGGGGATGATTGAATGAATGCGATGAATAGAAAATTCAATCTCGGTTTAGTTATCCACTGTCATCAACCAGTAGGTAATCTGCATGAGGTGATCGAAAACGCATATGACCACGCATACAATCCTCTGGTTAAAACACTTGCGAGACATCCCAGGATTAAGGTTGGTTTGCACTTCTCTGGCGTACTCTGGGAGTGGTTCGGGTTACATAAACCCGAGTTTCTTGTCTCAATTGCCGATCTGGTTTCTAACGGACAGGTTGAATTGCTCACAGGGGGATTTTATGAGCCGGTGCTTGCTATGATTCCAGACCATGATAAACTCGGCCAGATAAGGATGATGAGTGAATTTCTAGAGCACAAGTTCCACGTAAAACCAACTGGAATATGGCTCACGGAACGCGTATGGGAACCGCAGTACCCAAGAGTTCTGAATGAGTCCGGCGTTCATTATACCCTGATAGATGACACCGTATTCAAAGCAAGCGGGTTCTATGACGAAGATATGTTTGGTTATTACATTACAGAAGACCAGAGCGCTCGCGTAAAGGTATTTCCGATATTGAAAATCCTCCGTTATCTAATTCCGTTCCGCGCGCCTGAGGAAACCTTGCAATACCTTAGAGAACAAGCAGATGTACATGCCGGGGGAATAGCAGTTTTAGGTGATGATGGAGAGAAGTTTGGTGTCTGGCCAGGCACTCACGCTCTTTGCTATAAAGAGCGCTGGCTCGATAAATTTTTTGGACTACTGGAAGAAGCAGAGAATTGGCTCCAGACATGCCATTTGCAGGGTTATGCAGCATCACATGAACCGCTTGGCATGGCATACCTTCCAACTCTCTCGTATGAAGAAATGATGGAATGGTCTCTGCCCACCCGCGCACAGCGCGAGTATTCAAAACTTACAAAAGAAATCAAAGACTCCGAATTCCCGCAGAGCTATGCAAAGTTTGTCCGCGGCGGTTTCTGGAGGAATTTCCTGGCTAAATATCCAGAGTCGAACTGGATGCAGAAACGTATAACAGATATAAGCGACCGTTATCACTCTCTTGTCAGTCAGATGAAACTGGTTTCACCACGCGTCAAGAGTATTCAACGTTATATCTGGCAGGCACAATGTAATTGCGCCTACTGGCATGGTGTTTTTGGTGGATTATATTTGCCACACTTAAGAGAAGCGATTTGGGAAAGATTAATAACCTCTGAAAAGGAAATGGAAACATTGGTATATCCCAGAAGCAAATTATTATTTACTCAACACCGTGATATAGACCGCGACGAATTTCTAGAAGTATGTATGGGAAACAGTATCTATAATATTTTCTTCTCGCCAAGGAATGGCGGTAGTGTCATCGAGCTCGATTACAAACCGTCTGGTGTTAACTATTCGAATGTACTCACCAGAAGAGAAGAAGCGTACCATAACCGGATTCCAGATTCACCAGAGAAATCTGCACAGTCTGCTGCACAATCTATTCATGAAGAGCAGACCTCAAAAGAAGCAGGGCTAAAAGATTATCTGAATTTTGATTGGTATCGTCGCATGTCACTACTCGACCACTTTCTTCACCCCGACACTACCATCGAACAATTCTGGCGGTGTAAATATGGTGAGCAGGGTGATTTTATTAACCAGCCATATGAAGTGAAAGATACGCTTGGTAAAGGTGCAAAAGTGGTACTACATCGTACAGGCTCGGTCTGGATAAAGGATAAACTGGTTAGCGTAAAGGTTAGCAAGCAATTGGGGATTGGTGTTGCAAGCACCGGAATAGATATTTCGTATATTATCACGCCCGCAGACGTAAAAGATGTTGAAGTTTGGTTCGGGTGCGAGTTCAACCTTCATTTTTCATCTGCTGATGCACAACAAAACTTCTTTTTTATCCCGGACGCTACTTCTGAAAATAAAGTAGAGCAAAAATTAGGGAACTTAAAAGAAACCGCTGAGTATGGTCCCGTTCATGCTTTCGGTATTCGTGACGGATTGAGAGGATTGGATTTGATTCTCACATGGGACGCCCCAGCAAAAATATGGGTATTCCCGATTGAAACCGTATCAAGTTCAGAGGCAGGATTCGAGCGTTCATATCAGGGTAATTGTTTATTATTCCACTGGAAACTAAACCTTACGCCTCATTCGTTATGGGAGGCGAAGTGCAATTTATCCGTAAGGCCAACGGCCGCATAACTTCTATGTACAGATAATATAGTCCGCACTAAAAGGTCGCCTGCCTGGCGTCCCACACGCGGACACGCTCGTGGCAATACTTTATGTTAGGTTTAGATTATTTTAATGCCTCGCTATAGATTTTTTGGCATAATGAAAAATTTACTACATTAAATACTATAAGCCAAAAAATCAATGTCCGCTTAGCGGGAACGCCGGCGCGGCGACCTACATAAATGTATTACTACGCATCATGTAATGTGCCCTAAAATCATCCTCATCTCTTTACTTTTGGGACTTATGAATCTTGATACTATGTCAATCGGGCAATTTATGCTTCACCGCCCGTTAGTTATAGGTGCGCTGCTTGGGTGGTTGTTTGGAGACCTCTCAACCGGCCTCTATATAGGTGCAGTTGCTGAATTACTGACGCTTGAACGGGTACCAATGGGAGCCGATATTCCACCGAATGCAGCTATTTCTGCAGGAATAGCTATTAGCGTTGCATTGCTGACAAAAGTTGATATGCCGGGCAGGGTTCTTTCTCTTGCACTCGCAATGCCAGTTGGTTTTCTCTCTACCCGCGTAGAGCTTGACGTCCGACGCAGGTTTGGCCGGTTGGGTCATTATCTTGAAGACAAAGTCAATCAGGACAAGCCGGGAGCAATTGCGACGGCAAATATGATTGCGGTATCCGTAATATTTGCTATGGGCGTGCTTATCTCCTTTGTTTTCATAGCGTTGTTTACAACGATAATACCCCCGCTCCTCAAAATTTTACCTTGTGGAGTACTCACAGGGCTTGTGTATGCTTATTGGCTATTGCCAGCAGTAGGACTGGCATCTCAGACAAAGGCGTTCTGGAAAAATGTCTAAGAACTCGTTTACAATAATTTCGCGTCGTAATCTCTTAGGGGTATTTCTAAGGTCATTTTTTATCGAAGCATGCTGGAACCTTGAACGTATGCAAAATTTAGGGTTCTTTTTTGCTATCTACAAACCACTTATGAAAATCTATCAGGGTACAGCCTTAAAGAAGGCAATGTTATTACACCTGGAGTTTTTCAATACACACCCATACCTCGGACTGCCAATTATGGGTTCCACTATCGCTATGGAAGAAGAGCGTCGACTTATTCCTGCCGGGCCCAAACCAGAGGAAATATCTCAGGTCAAATCACGGTTTTCAGGACCACTCGCTGCAGCAGGAGATACGTTTATCTGGTCAATCTGGAAGTCGTTATGTTTTGTGCTCGGCGCAGGCGTGATATTGTTAAGTAAAGATGCCCCGAATGTCTGGCTCGGAGTCCTTGTTCCGCTTACGGCATTTAACATTATGCATCTCTGGATAATGTGGCGTGGCCTCGAGCTGGGCTACCAGCGAAAAACTAGTTTTGTATGGCTCCTGCAACGTCTTCACTACGGACGGAATGCAATGCACTTAAGCATAATTGGGCTTATTATGGTGATAGCAATTGCCGTTTCTTTAACGTTGGCAAGTCCTTATCCAGTTGCTTTCGGTTGGACGTTTTGCATTGCGCTATTTCTCAGTATGCGCGGATTAAGTGTGCTTACGATTATGTATGTCCTGCTAATACTCATTGTACTTAGTTTTACTTTTGGCAGGTAGAAAGGACAAAAACAGGGAAGTGAAAGAAAAAACATTTACAGTAAGTGACCCATATGGCTTGCATGCGCGCAGCGCATCACTCATAGTACAAACAATACAGTCACACAAGGGCGATGTCTGGATAACAGTAGATGGTCAGTCAAGTCCTGTTGCCAATGGTAAAAGCATAATGGATATTCTTATACTTGGTGCAACCAGGGGCACAAAACTCAAATTTCGGGTTGAGGGCGAAGACGAAGAGAAAATATTATCTGAGGTAGAGGCGCTTTTTCTCAATAATTTTAATGAGGACAGTAGGGGGTGAGGGATTATGTTTAAGGGTATAGCAGCTTCACCTGGAATCGCAATCGGGCCTGCATGGATAATAGAAGAACAGCATAGAGAAATACCACGTCGTCAGATAAAACCATCGGAAACGAAACAGGAAGTTCTCAGGTTTCGGCAGGCGCTTGGCAAGGCACGCCAGAAATTCTTGAGTATCAAAGAGAAGGTCGCGCATTCGCTTGGAACAAAACATTCCCTGTTGTTTGACGCGTACAATCTTATACTTGAAGACGAGATGCTTCGCGGAGGAACGATCAAAGTTATCGTTCAGGAGCAAATCAACGCAGAGGCTGCGCTTGAAAAGGTAACTGACCGTATACTGAAAGCTTTCAGTCAGGTGAGTGACCAGTACATTTCAAAGCGTGGTCATGACGTAGTTGACGTCAGCCGGACTATTATGTCAAATCTTTTAGGCAGCGAAAAACAGGTATGGGCTTCTACCAATACGCCAAGCATAATAGTCGCCCACAATCTCACGCCTGCGGATACCATTGACATACACAAGGAAAAAGTCGTTGGGTTTGTAACTGATGTTGGAGGAGCAACTTCGCATACCGCAATACTTGCACGTTCCCTCGGTATTCCTGCCGTTGTTGGTATGAAAGATATAACCAGGCGCGTTGCGACAGGCGATACGCTGATAGTTGACGGAATACGTGGAATTGTAATTATTAACCCCGAACAGAACGTAATCGATAATTACACCAATGAGAAAGTTAAGCTTGAATACGAGAACGAACAGCTTGCAAAACTAAAGGATTTGCCAGCAACTACTCTCGATGGCAGGACGATTGAAGTTTTTGCAAATATTGAATTGCCCTCTGATGTAACGGTTGCGCTTAATTATGGTGCAACCGGAATTGGGCTTTTTCGGACCGAATATGCCTACCTCGATCAAGACAACTTGCCTGGCGAAGAAGACCTCTATCATGTTTACTCGTTGGCTTGTAAAAGAATGTTGCCATATTCCGTGGTATTCAGAACGCTGGACCTTGGCATAGAGAAAGTTGACCCTCGTTATATGCTTACTCCAGAGCGAAATCCATATATGGGATTGAGGGGAATACGCCTGTGTCTTGCAAACCATGAACTCTTCAAGACGCAGTTGAAAGCAATTTTGCGCGCTGCAGTTGAAGGCAACGCTTCGCTTATGTACCCGATGATAGCAACAGTTGAAGAATTCAGACAGGCGCAGGAGATTCTTGAGCAGGTGAAGGAAGAATTGCGTAAAGATAAAGTTCAGTTTGACGAAAACATCCAGGTTGGAATGATGGTCGAGACACCTGCTGCTGCTCTCTCATCCGACGTACTTGCACGGGAATGTGCATTTTTTAGCATTGGAACGAATGACCTGGTACAATACACGATGGCGGTCGACCGCGTTAACGAAAACGTTGCATACCTGTACGAACCGTATCATCCCGCAGTACTAAAGATGATTAGAGACGTGATTCGTGCGGGGCACCATGCAGGAATTCCGGTTTCGATGTGTGGTGAAATGGCGGGTGACCCGGCTCTAACCAAGCTGCTCATCGGACTTGGGATTGATCAGATAAGCATGAACCCGCACGCGGTCCCTACAGTGAAACAACATATAAGAGAAATCAAATATGAAGATGCACAGACATTTGCTGATGAAATACTTACAATTACCGATATTGACGAGATAAGAAAGCGATTAAATATCAAGTAAACTCGGTGAGTCCGCACGGCAATGAGAAGTTTCTTAACGATAAAAACTCTCGTTCTATCGTAAAGCGCAACTCAATGTAAAAAAGAGTTGCTTTACAGAGAAGATGGTGAACTCGAGTTTTTATCTAAAACTTCTCAAATTGCCTTAGCGGACATCGCCTTCGTCAGTTTGAAAGGCATATACTGTGCGGCTTGCCCAAGCAATCTCGTACCATTAGAAAGGTTTAACAATGGACAAGATGTTTGATATGCTAGTCAAATTCCCCCAACAGTGCAGACAGGCATTAGAAATTGGTGAAGAAGTGCCGATTCCTGACTGGTGGCGGAATAGTCGCGGAATAGTCGTTGCCGGAATGGGCGGTTCATCGGCAAGCGGCGCTCTATTACGTGATGCTTTGCAGGGCAGGTTTCCTGTCCATCTTGTGAGGGATTATCAATTGCCACTGTGGGTGGATAAGGAATGGTTGGTCGTTGTTGTGACGTATTCAGGAAACACGCGCGAGGCATTGTCATGCTACGAAATGGCACGTGATAGAAATTGCCGGACATTTGTAATTACAAGTGGCGGTGAAATAGAAAAGCGCTTAGAAAGAGCACAGGTTCTCTGCGCCAGGATTCCATCCGGACTTGCTCCACGTGCTTCGCTCGGATACTTATTTTTCCCTCTACTTTTGTTAGCAAATAAAATAGGACTATATCCAACCTTGAAGGATGATATGGATGACACACTAAAGAATCTACAGGAATTGTCCGCAGAAGCAAAATCTGATACTGACAATAATCGTGCTAAATCCATTGCAAAGTGTCTGCTCGGTAAAATTCCTGTCGTGTATGGAGCAACGTGCCTGGAGTCCTGCGTATGGCGAGTCAAAAACCAGATTAATGAAGATGCGAAGTTACCTTGCATAGCTAACGTCGTCCCGGAACTGTTGCATAATGAAATTGAAATGTGGGGAAGCCCGAGAGATGATTTCCACGTAATTTTTTTGAGGGATATCACAGAGACGCCAGAGGTCTCACAGAAAATGGAGCGGCTGGTCAGTATATGTAAAGAAAAAAACCGCCAGTTTGATGAAATCCGTGCGCCAGCAAAAACGTTTCTCGCACGACTACTCTGGTTTCATTATTATTCCGATTGGCTAGGTTACTGGCTAAGTATAATTGGGGGCATAGACCCGTTGCGTACACCGTTAATAGATAGTGTCAAACTTCCGTAATTTTTGTATCATTGCTCACATTGACCACGGTAAGTCCACCCTTGCAGACCGGCTCATAGAGCTTACTCACGGAATTGACCCAAGACAAATGAGAGACCTTGTGATGGATTCTATGGACCTGGAACGCGAGCGTGGGATTACCATTAAGTCAAAAGCAATCCGGCTGGAGTACGAGAAGTCGGCAAGCGAGAAATACGTACTTAATCTGGTGGATACTCCAGGCCACGTTGATTTTTCATATGAAGTTTCGCGTGGACTTGAGGCAGTAGAAGGCGCAATACTTCTGGTAGATGCTACGCAGGGAATCGAAGCGCAGACACTTGCTAACCTCTACCTTGCGCGGCGTCACAATCACGTAATCATACCAGTTATCAACAAGATTGATTTACCAACAGCCGACCCGGACAAAGTAGAAATAGAAATGCTTGAATTGTTAAGTAACCAGGACCATTGGCGCTCTTCAGATGGTGCCACAAAAGACATCTTGAGGATAAGTGCGCGGCAGGGGACCGGCGTTGACGAAGTACTAAATGCGGTTGTCACGCGTGTACCACCACCGTCTGGCAATCCGCAAAACCCACTGCGTGCGCTCATTTTTGATTCAGTTCTGGACCCTTATCGTGGTGTCATTATATACGTTCGAGTTGTTGACGGAGAATTAAAGCAAGGACAAAAAACGAAATTGCATAAGAGCGGTTGCACGTTTGATGTTGCAGAAATTGGCCATTTCCGGCTTGATAGAATATCATGCGAGTCACTGAAGACAGGCGATATCGGATACGTAGTTACAGGTATTAGGGAATTGGAGCATATAAAAATAGGGGATACGCTGACAGACGCGCGGGACAAGACCACGGAACCGTTGCCTGGTTTTCGTGAACCAAAACCATTCGTATTTTGTGGAATTTATCCTGTTGCAAATGAGGACTACACTGAATTAAAAAAAGCAATTGAGACGCTTCGTCTAAGCGACGCTTCGTTTGTGTCCGAACAGGAAGAATCGCCGCAGCTTGGCGGTGGTTTCAGGATGGGGTTTCTGGGGCTTTTACATCGTGACATCATAGGAGAACGTATCAATCGTGAGTTTGACATAGAAATTGTAATGACCGCACCAAATGTGGAGTACCGTGTCATGACGACAGATGGCAAATTGTTAACAATAGATAACCCCGCAGACCTCCCCGAATCCAGTAGCATAAAGAAAATTCTCGAACCATACGTAGAAGCAACTGTCATAACCCCGCCCCAGTTTATGAGTCCTGTTATTGAATTTTTGAAAGACAGAAGAGGGGCTTATGTTGAGGTCAAGTATTTGCACGAGGAGCGGGTAGTTATCCGCTATGAATTGCCACTTGCTGAAATATTGACTGATTTTTACGATAGATTAAAGTCCATATCGCATGGCTACGCATCTTTTGATTATCGGCACCTCGAGCCCAGAGAGGGCAACCTGACCAAAGTAGAAATACTTGTGAACAACGAACCTGTGGATGCGCTTTCGTGGATAGTACATACTACCAGAGCGCAAGTACGTGCAAATGGACTTACTCGCCGGTTGAAAGAAGCAATACCAAGACATCAGTTTCCGGTGCCGATTCAGGCGCGTGTCGGTAAAAGAATCATTGCTCGCGAGACAGTACCGGCATACCGCAAGGATGTCATTGCACACTTATATGGCGGTGACGTAACAAGAAAGGACAAACTACTTAAAAAGCAAAAAAGAGGTAAGAAAAAAATGAAGCAACTTGGTAAAGTCAGCTTACCTCAGGAAGTATTTCTTACAGTAATGAAAATAGACTAAAGTAAGAGTGAGGAGGTAGCCGCAGGCTTTAGCCTGCGTTGTAGGCACGTGCTTGCCCGTGCGACTGTCATTGCGAGGCCGCGTATGCGGCCGAAGCAATCTCTTAACAGAATAAGGAGGAATCACGTAATGCCAATGGAAGGCCGGCTTTTAATAATTGCTGCTGTGTTGGGAATAGTCAAATTTCTTATGAGTAGCTACGCGAGAAAACGCCCTAAGGAAGCGAAACGCCGAACATGGAATGAGACAAAAGAATGGGTAGATACCGGTTTTATTGCTCTTATCTTAGCAGCGTTAATAATGGCTTTTATTATTCAGGCATTCAGGATTCCCTCCAGTTCGATGGAAGATACCTTGAAAATAGGCGACCACCTGTTCGCTCTCAAGTTCACCTACGGGACCCGAATTCCGTTCACGGATAAATTTATATGGTCACTTAACAGTCCCTGCCGTGGAGACATAATAATTTTTAAGTTTCCAAGAGACCCTAAACGTGATTTCATAAAGAGAGTCATGGGAATTCCGGGTGACACGGTTGAAGTTAGAAATAAAGTTGTCTATGTAGATGGAGAGCCTCTTAGCGAACAATACACAAAGCATTCTGATTACCAGACATATCCGGATGACCCCTGGCTTCCCGAATCGTACAGACAACGGGATAATTTTGGCCCGGTAAAAGTTCCTGATGACTGTTACTTTGTGATGGGCGATAACAGAGATGCATCGTATGACAGCAGGTTCTGGGGAGCGCTTGAGCGTAAATACATCAAAGGCAAAGCATGGATTGTCTACTGGCCTCCATCGCGTTGGAAAGTGATCCACTAACTGCCATGAAATACATAACCCAAATTGATAGTGCGCGTGCCGGAAAGCTCACCCAACTAATGCGCACCGTTGCACAAGCAGAAAATTGCAAGCCGGAATTTATCCGTGATGGTATCCGTAATGGAACTATCGTTATTGCCGCAAACTCCCGTCATAAGAAACGCCTTCCCTTTGCAATAGGCGCTGGTTTACGCATCAAAGTAAACACAAACATAGGTACGTCTCCAGACCTCATCTCGTTAAAAACTGAACTCGAAAAGTTGCGTGTAGCTATCAGGGCAGGCACCGATGCGGTAATGGATTTAAGTATTGGCGGAAATGTTAAAAATATCCGTCAGCATATACTGGATGAATGTCCGGCTGCGCTTGGAACGGTCCCGATTTATGAAGCAGTGCTTCGTTGCGTAAAAAAGGGGCACGACCTTACGAAAATGGATCCAGAGACGCTCTTCGAGGTAATCGAAGAACAAGCAGAGCAGGGTGTTGATTTTATGACTGTCCACTGTGGAGTTACAAAATATTCGCTTAAGGTATATGAAAATACAGGCCGGCTTGGTGGAGTTGTAAGTCGTGGCGGCGCAATCACTATGCTTTGGATGCGCACCCGTAATAAGGAAAATCCGCTCTACGAACAGTATGACCGTCTCCTGAAAATTGCAAGAAAATTTGACATAGTCCTGAGTTTGGGCGATGGACTCAGGCCAGGCGCGATATACGACGCAACCGACCGTGCGCAGCTTGCAGAATTAAATATCCTTGGAGAATTGGTTACAGCTGCGCGCAAGGCAGGCGTACAGGTAATAGTTGAGGGTCCCGGTCATATTCCGCTCAATCAGGTCCAGGCAAACGTACAACTTGAGAAAAGCATTTGCAAGGGTGCTCCGTTTTATGTTCTTGGCCCCGTTGTTACCGATATTGCACCCGGATACGACCATATTACCTCAAGCATTGGTGGTGCTGTTGCTGGCTGGGCAGGTGCAGATTTTCTGTGTTATGTAACACCTGCTGAGCATCTTCGGCTGCCGACAGTACAGGATGTTCATGATGGAGTCATCGCAGCACGCATCGCAGCGCATGCTGCTGACATTGCGCGTGGTCTGCCCGGCGCACGAGAGCGTGACAATAAATTATCCCGTGCAAGACGCAAGCGCGACTGGCAAAAACAAATCAAGTTATCTATTGACCCTGAAAAAGCAAAAACAATAAGGGATTCAAGCCATCCAGGTGCACCCGACCAGTGCACAATGTGTGGTGACCTCTGCGCCCTCAAACTAAGCAATGGCTCCAAAAGTAAAATGTAGTATGCGAGCTTGCTCGCAAACAGGAGAAATATTTTTGCAAAAATCAGATTTTTGTGTAATAATGCGTTTACAGCCCCTTATAATACCGGTACAGATAACTTTAAGCAAGTAAAGAGAAGGAGGTATGATGGCAGGCAAATACGTGTATTTTTTTGGTGAAGGAAAAGCAGAAGGCAATGCCGGAATGAAGAACCTTCTCGGAGGTAAGGGCGCAAACCTTGCAGAGATGACGAATCTCGGAATTCGTGTTCCTGCCGGTTTCACCATAACAACCGAGGTATGTACGTTCTACCAAAATGAAAAGAAATATCCGGATGGACTTGAAAAACAAGTGGAAGAAAATATAGCAAAAATTGAAAAAGCAATGAATGCCAGGTTCGGCGATAGCATTGACCCGCTGCTGGTATCGGTTCGTTCAGGCGCAAGGGTCTCAATGCCTGGTATGATGGATACGGTGCTTAACCTCGGATTAAATGACGAGACGGTGAAGGGGCTCGCGAGAAAGGCCGAGGACGAGCGTTTTGCATACGACTGTTATCGCAGGTTTATACAGATGTATGGTGACGTAGTTATGGGTATAAAACCAGCAGAGGATGAGCGTGACCCATTTGACCTTATGATAGAGGAGAAGAGAAAAGAGCGTGGTGTCAAGCAGGATACCGAATTAGCTGCGTCTGATTGGCAGGATGTTATCGTGAAGTTTAAAAGACTCATACAGGATAGAGCAGGTAAGAGTTTCCCCGAAAATCCAATTGACCAGCTATGGGGTGCAATAGGCGCTGTCTTCGAATCGTGGAATAATAAAAGAGCAATTGAATATCGTCGAATAAACAATATATCAGGTGATTGGGGAACAGCTGTCAATGTGCAGTCAATGGTATACGGCAATATGGGTGAAAATTCAGCAACCGGTGTTGCGTTTACCCGTGACCCTGCAACAGGAGAAAAAAAGTTTTTCGGTGAGTTCCTTCCAAATGCACAGGGGGAAGACGTTGTTGCGGGGATACGTACGCCTCAGCCGATCAACAAACAAGATAAAAAAGACCCATCAGTCATTTCGCTGGAAGAAATGATGCCCGATGTATTTAGCGAGCTGGTAGACGTTTATCACAAACTGGAAGACCACTACAAAGAAATGCAGGACATTGAATTTACAATACAACAGGGCAAACTTTACCTGCTTCAAACAAGAACAGGTAAACGCACAGCACAGGCAGCAGTAAGAATAGCGGTGGAAATGGCGCAGGAAGGTTTGATAGACAAAAAGACCGCGGTTGCCAGAGTTATGCCGGAACAGCTGGATATGTTACTACATCCGATGATTGACCCAAAGGCAAGAGTAAATATTCTGGCAAAGGGCTTGCCTGCGTCACCAGGTGCAGCAAGCGGCAAAATTGTTTTCAGCGCAGAGGATGCCGTCGCAGAAAAAGAGAAAAATCCAAAAGCAAAAGTGGTCCTCGTCAGATGGGAGACGTCACCTGAAGACATAGCAGGAATGAACGTCGCAGAAGGAATTCTCACAGCCCACGGAGGCCTTACGAGTCACGCGGCAGTAGTAGCACGAGGTATGGGGAAACCTTGCGTGGCAGGATGCGGTGCACTGGAAATTGATTATGGTAAGCAGGAAATGAAAGTGGCAGGCAAGACGTTTAAACGCGGCGATGAAATTACAATTGATGGCTCAACTGGAGCAGTCATTGCAGGTATTGCGCCAACCGTCCAGCCAGAAGTTGGAGGCATGTTCGGTACTTTGCTTGAATGGGGTGACGAAATAGCAAAACTATACGTTCGTGCTAATGCAGATACTCCAAAAGATGCAGAAGCAGCGCGTAAATTCGGAGCAAAAGGTATTGGCCTTTGCCGCACCGAACATATGTTTTTTGGTGAAGATAGAATCAAGGCAATGCGTGAGATGATACTTGCTGACAGCATGGAAGATAAAAAAAGAGCGCTTGCAAAAGTTCTGCCATATCAGAAGCAGGACTTCATCGGTATATTCAAGGCAATGGAAGGCCTGCCTGTAACAATACGGCTATTTGACCCGCCATTACATGAGTTTTTACCTCAAACAGATGATGCAATATCCGGACTTGCAAATGAGATGGGTATCCCGGTAGAAAAAATTGCAGCACGTGCACGGACAATGCATGAAGCAAACCCGATGTTAGGGCATCGTGGCTGCCGCCTTGGAATCACAAATCCTGAAATAACCGAAATGCAGGCACGTGCAATTATGGAAGCAGCATGTGAATTGACCAAACAGGGCGCAAAAGTTATCCCTGAAATAATGGTTCCACTTGTCACAATGCTTTCCGAGTTCAATAACCAGAAAAAACTCATCGTCAAAGTCGCAGAAGAGACACAAAAAAAATACGGTGTGAAAGTAGAGTATACTGTCGGTACGATGATAGAGACGCCTCGCGCTGCACTTGTTGCTGACGAAATAGCGAAAGAAGCTGACTTTTTCTCATTTGGCACAAATGACATGACGCAGATGACCTTTGGTTTCAGCCGCGACGACGCTGAGCGTTTTCTACCATATTACATTGATAAGGGTATCATAAACGCAAACCCATTTATGATACTTGACGAGTCAGGTGTTGGACAACTTGTGAAAATTGGTACAGAGCGCGGCCGCAAAACAAAGCCGGGTTTGAAAGTCGGTATTTGCGGTGAGCACGGAGGCGAACCGTCGTCAGTGAAATTCTGCCATAAGATTGGGATGAACTACGTATCGTGTTCACCGTTCCGTGTGCCAATCGCGCGTCTCGCATTAGCACATGCTGCCCTTGAAGAATCGTAATATTGTCATTGCGAGGAACGAAGTGACGAAGCAATCCCGTACCATACAAAATTATCATAACATGAAAAAAACCTGTTTTTACTTGCTACTCATTTTACTTGTAGGACTCCCACTCGGCATAGCATCTGCAGATGCAACCTGGACAGTAATGGTCTATATGGCAGCGGATAATAATCTGGAGCAATGTGCTATCGATGACTACGAAGAAATGGTAGACGCATCATCTGCAACTAGTGTGAGAATCGTCGTTCAACTTGACCGATGCAATGGCAATACAACTGCTTACTATGATGGTTGGACTGATACCAGGCGATTTGTAGTTGACACGACTTCGGGACCTTACGCAGCGGCGGCAGTTCAGATTCTTGGAGAACAAAACATGGCAGACCCGGATGTTCTTAAGGATTTTATTATATGGGCGAGCACCGCCTACCCTGCCAGCAATTACGCTCTTATTTTGTGGAATCATGGTAGTGGCTGGCGCAGCCGTGCATCCCGTGCTGGTCCACAGTATGCTGTATGTTGGGATGATACCAACGGCGGCTTCCTGTATAATCATCAGGTCAGTGATGCAATCGTGGGCTCAGGAATTGGCGATAAGCTTAAGCTAGTCGGTTTTGATGCTTGCCAGATGCAAATGCTGGAAACTGTCTATGAACTACGAGGTCTTGCAGGTGTCGTTGTCGGTTCGGAAGAAAATGAGCCAGGTAATGGCTGGCCATATACAGAAATTCTGGATTATCTCGTAACTTCATATTCTACTGCGACCGCAATAACATTTGGTAACAAAATAGTTGAAGAATATGGAAAGTGGTACGTTGCTTATTCCCCGGTGATAGCACCTGAAACAACCCAGTCGTGTTTTGATATGGGCAAGCTCACTTCAGTTACTGATGCAGTAGATGCGCTCGCCGATTGGATTATAAGTGGTTCTGATGCCTGGTATAGCGGAGACCTTCGCTGGTTGGCGTTTTCGAGCGCTCTGAATACCGATGCCTATTACGGTGGTGGTGCATGCAATGCAGAGCCATATCATCTTGACTTGTATCAGTTCGCAAAAAAACTGGAATCAGGTCTTTCCTCAGGCGACGGTGCGAGAGACAAGTGCGACACATTAATGCAGGCAATTGAACAGGGTATTACTGCTCGCTGGGCAGGAACTGCAAGAGATACAACTACAATTTACGGTAGTTACGGACTTGCTATTTATTGTCCGCCATCTCTTGAGCAATTAGACCCTGCATATAACGAAAAAGATACATCCTATCCAACCGACCATCCCGTCAAGTTCGTTGGCGACCACAAGTGGGATGATTTGCTGCGCTGGTACTACGCGCCCGGTGAGAAACGACTACCAATCGGCATTGAAGTGAGCAGCATCAAGAATAACGTTTTTCATCGTGGTAGCGGAGAGAAAGTAACCGTGACATTTGCGGTAGGTGAAAGTGGCAAGATAGATGGTTACGTTTTCAATGTTGCTGCTGACAGAATATATACTATTCCCGAACAGGCCGTCACCGCGGGAGATTCCTGTCAGGTGGAGTGGGATGGTTACAACAATAAGAATAAGTTGGTAGCGCCTGGCGTATATATACTCGCCCTACGCCTCAACGACAAATACTCAACCAACCCCAAAGTAATTGTCCTCCCCTGATTTGTCATTACTTTATAATATTTTCAGGTTCTCCTGAAAGCGTAAATGCATATCTTGTTGGTTCCGTTCCCTTTATAAATGGCAGCAGGCGTGCATCTGCAGAGTTTTCCAGTGCGAGAAGACCTGTCTTTGGGTCAACACGGCAGAATACAATATCAGGCGGTACCGTGAAGTCCTGCACCGGTTCAGTTACAAGAATCTGATTCATGAAGTCGCCCCATATTGGTGCAGCAACTCCACCTCCTGTCTTCTTGTCTCCGAGCGTCTGGCAGTCATCATAACCTACCCAGATGCCGCATACCAGATTAGGTATATAGCCGATAAACCACGCATCAGTAAACCCGTTAGTTGTCCCTGTCTTTCCTGCGCGGGGTCTTGCAAATACTGCAGTTGCACGGCCTGTACCTTCTTCTGCTACTTTTTGAAGAGCATAAGTTACAAGATATGCAAGTTGTTCTGACATAACCATCTTTGCTTCGGGAAAACGCTCTTCCAGTACATTGCCTGTAAAGTCCTCAATCTTTTTAATAGCATAAGGTTTTATATGAACGCCACTATTTGCAAGAGTCGCAAAAGCCGAAGTTATTTCCAGCGGTGTCACTTCAAATGACCCGAGCGCCAGCGAAAGCGTTTTTTCCAGAGGACTTGTAATTCCCATTTGTTGCGCATAATGGACAGCAGTTACCGGTCTTATCCTGTCGAGTACTTTAACAGTACATACGTTACGCGAATAAATTAGCGCATCTATTAACATTGTGGAGCCTTGAAAGTCGAGGGAATAATTCTGCGGTATCCAGAGTTGTTTGGGGTCCAAGCGTCCAATAAAATCGTGTGGCACGTCAGAAAGGTCGGTAGTTCTACCAAGCAGGCGCCAGTCCACGCCATCATTGTAGTAGGCAACAGGTGAGTCATCTATAAGTGTTGAGAGAGTAAATCTGTTGTCCAGTGCAGCACTATAAACAAATGGCTTGAACGCTGAACCTGGTTGACGGTGTGCCTGTATTGCCCGGTTGAACTGACTTTGAGAGAAGTCGCGTCCGCCGACCATTGCTCTGATTTGCCCTGTACGCGGGTCAATTACTACAATTGCTCCCTGGACAGGAGTCGGGAGCAGTTTCTGGATATCGTATGGTAGCGGGGTACTAATCTCTATTTTATATTTATTTGCAATTTCTCTTAGGATTTCCTTTTTCCTTTGTTCATCAAAGGACTCGAGATGTTCAAAATAAACTTTTTCAGCGGTTTCCTGGAGCTGGCTATCTAAAGTTGTGTAAACCTGTAGACCACCACGATAGAGCGCATTTGCGCCATAGTTCCGTTCCAGATATTGGCGAATGTGCTCAACGAAATATGGAGCAAGTTTACTTCTTATAGGATGTGGTTCTTCCGGCAAGAGCTCTTTCTGACACTCAAATGCCTCCATGGAAGTTATGAATCCAAGGTCGACCATCCTCTTGAGTACGGTTGCGCGGCGCCAGTACGCGTTTCTGCGGTTTATGAAAGGAGAGTACCTGCCTGGAGAACGCGGCAGGCCGGCGAGCATCGCACATTCGGCGAGAGTCAAATCCTGCACGTCTTTTCCAAAATAAAGTTGCGCTGCTGCCTGGACGCCGTAAGCACCATGCCCAAAATATATCTGATTCAGATAAAGCCACAACACTTCTTCTTTTGAGTATTCCTTTTCCAGTTGTACTGCGATAATCAGCTCTTTCATTTTGCGAATCAATTTCTTTTCAGGCGTCAGAAACAACACCTTTGCTAATTGTTGGGTTATCGTACTTCCGCCCTCAACTACATGTCCTGCCTTCAGGTTAGATAGAATGGCGCGTGCAATTCCGCTGATGTCGATTCCCCAGTGCCTGAAAAAATGGTTATCTTCTATTGCTATTGTTGCATTCTGCAAATCAACCGGGATTTCATTCAACGGGACAAGCGTCCTCCTCTCTACGAAAAAGTCATAAAATGGTTTACCGTCTGTATCGTAGAGCTGTGTTATTAAACTTGGCTGATATTCTTCCAGCGTGTGTATGTCAGGTAGATCCTGCACTATCTTTTGAGTTAACTTTACGATGAGCATTGCCAGCACTACGACCAGCGTCCAGAGGAGCGCGCGAAAAATGATACTGTGTTGGTGTTTTTGCTTTTTCATCATTGTTTATAGATTATACAAAATTTTTGAACCAATACCAAATTGTCATTGCG
>CAZUQH010000010.1:0-31438 GCA_964622465.1 uncultured bacterium
CAACCCTTTTTGTGGTCTACATAGATTCAACACCTCCAGTAACGACAATAGAAATCAGTGAGCCAGTATTCGTGAAAGAAGGCATAACCTATCTTACCTCCAAATCCTCAGTCACTCTCAGTGCGATAGACCCGGTAGTAGGCAGCGTAGCATCGGGAGTAGCGATAACGATGTATCGAGTAGATGAAAGCACATGGACTGAATACACCGCCGCTATACATTTAGAAAAAGGCATTCACGTAATAGAATACTACAGCGTTGACAAGGCGGAAAACAGGGAGGAAATAAGCACCTTCACAGGATATGTGGACAATACCCCACCTGTGACCACTCTTACGGTGGCGGGGTCAAAATATGAGAAAGATGAAATCACTTATGTGACATCCACATCGACATTCACATTGTCTGCAAAAGACCCTGAACAAGAAGGAGTTGCTTCTGGAGTTTTGTTTACTTACTATTGTGTCGATAGTTCAAGTTGGACGCTATTTATAGAGGGATTTACGGTTTTAGAAGGTACTCACACAATCGAGTACTACAGTTTGGACAACCTGAGAAACGAAGAAGAGATAAAAATGTTGACAGTATATGTTGATGATACAGCACCTGAATCCACCTTTTATGTTAGCGAACCAAAGTATATTTCTCCAGATGGCAAACAGACCTTTGTTACGCCCCACACTCAGTTGAGCATAGATGCAGAAGACCCTGAAGTAAAAGGCGTTAGTAGTGGGGTGAGAGAAATTCTTTTCAGCATAGATAAAGCAGGTTATCAGGAATACAGACAATTATTTACTCTTTTGGAAGGTGCACATACAATCCAGTGGTATGCTGTTGACAATGTGGGGAATACAGAGGAGATACACACATTGACGGTGTTAGTTGATTCAACCCCACCAGTGACCACACTCACCTCAAGTGGTGAATTATATGTTTCAGATGGCAGGAACTACGCTCCGATATACTACACCTATTCCCTGGATGCCTTTGACCCTGAGATGGGAGAAAATTTGTTCCTGGAGGACTTTAGTGTAAGTTTTGATAATTGGATTGTTGATTCCGGAGAGTGGAAGATACAGGATGGAAAATATCTCGGCAGTCATGGCAAAACAAGGTTTTCCGAGGCGCTCACTTGTGACAGGATTGTAGAAGCAAAAATGAAAACCGTAGTACCAGGAGAGAATTCATGGGAGGTTGGATGGTTTTATGCAAAATACGTCGACTGGAACAACTGTATCTATGTACTTTTGCACAAAACAAGCGAAATAGAGATAAATGTTATCGCCGGCGGTAGTAAATCCAGATACGACGTGGAATCCAAACTGAGTCCTCTGGATTGGCATACATATAGATTTGAACTAATTGGAGACCATCTGAAATTCTCAATTGACAGGACACAGTATCTGGACATAGTGGATGAGAAACTCTCGGAGATTGGTGGAAGCCTTGCATTTGAGGCATCTAACTCAAGCATTCTGGTAGATGATGTAAAGGTACTGGAGGAATTACATCCAGGTTCTGGCGTGAAGGAGATTCTTTTCAGCATAGATGGAGCAGGTTACCAAGAGTATACGCTAGCAATTACGCTATCGGAGGGTGTGCATACAATTCGGTGGTATGCCGTTGATAATGTAGCCAATACCGAGGACATGCACACATTCATTGTTTCGGTTGATGCGACCCCACCGCAAAGCATCCTCACTTTGCAGGACGGCGTGCAATACCGGACACCAGATGGTACGCTCTACGCATCTTCTGATACACAATATCTTCTGGCAGCAGAAGACCCTGAGATTAGAGGGGTTACAAGTGGCGTGTGGAGGATTCTTGTTGCGATAGATAAAGAGGAATACTGTGAGTATACAGGAGCAATCACTCTCTCAGAGGGAGAACACACCATTCAGTGGTATGCTGTTGATAATGTTGGCAACACTGAGAACGTACACACATTTACTGTGTCAGTAGATACAACTCCACCAGAAACAGAACTTGTGATAGGTGAACCATCATTTGATGGATTTGGATACAAATTCATATCACCTCAGACACCGCTCACCCTGAGTGCAGAAGACCCTGTGTCAAACAATGTCTCATCAGGCCTGAAGATTACTGAGTATCGTCTGAACGCTGGTGATTGGACAGTATATACTGGTACATTCTCTTTTCCATCAGGCCAGTATCTTTTAGAATACAGAAGCAGGGATAATGTAGAAAATACTGAAGAGACAAAGAAAGTTCAGCTTGCTGTAACTGTTCTTGAGGAATATGCAGTGTTTGCCCCTACAAAGGTTAAGATAAACGGTAATGGCATTGTTAAGGGTGATACCTGCTCAAACACACTAATTCATCTTGTAGGTAACGCAGTAGTGGATGGTAATGTAACTGCAGAAGAGATAAAGGTAAAAGGAAATGCAGAAATAAATGGAGAGATAAGAGAAGAATGTCTATCTCTTCCGGAAGAGCCACTTGATGTGGAGATACTCTCATTACTTGTCCAGGAGTCAAATGACAATGAAAAAATACCACTCACACAGCTTGGAAGAGAGCCGGTAAACCAAGATGGAATCCTTACACTTGAAGACAATGATGTTCTTGTCCTTTCAACAGGAACATACTATCTTACAGGGTTGGACATCAGTGATAATGCAACACTAAAAACAGAAGGACCTGTTGGGATACTAATTGATGGCGTGATGGAAATAACAGGCAAGGGCAATCTAACCTCATCTGGCGTCCCATGGAACTCATTTGTCATATCAAGCACAGATACTGTTGTAAAAGTATCAGGACAGGGTAAATATGAAGGGTTGATATATGCACCACATGCAAAAGTCCAGGTTTCAGGTAATGGTATGGTTATGACTGGTAATATATTTGCAAGAGAAGCGCATATTGCGGGGCAGGCTCAGGTTATTTCACCAGAGAGGGAAAGCAGGTTACCAGTTCGTTCTGCTTTAGCGCACACTCCCAAAAACTCACCTGACCCTGATAGTGATTTCTACTTGAGGGCTTACTACATATATCCAAATCCTGCAAAAAGAGGTGTATCACCAATAATACATCTTGAGTGTGGTATAGCAGACAGATTAGAGATAAGGATATATAACATTGCAGGGGAACTTGTACATGATAAGACCATTACAGGAATCCCATTCATAAAGAGTGATAAATACGTATATGAACATTCCTGGGATATTGGAGACATTGCATCAGGTATATATATCTCAGTGATAGATGCTCACAAGCAGGGTGAGAACCCGATAAGACAGATAAAGAAGCTTGCTGTGATAAAATGACTGCGAAGCAGTCATCCTGAGGGCAAAGCCCGAAGGATCTCATAACCAGAAAGAAGGTAACCATCATATGTCATTTAGGAGGAGCAAAGTGATAAAGCAATCTCTTGTCATTGTATTAGTATCGCTTGCTATTCCTGCTTTATCCATTGCTCAAGGAGCAGGCACAACTGGCTGTCAGTTCTTAAAAGTAGGTCCTACTGCAAGAGGAATGGGACTTGCAGGTGCATACTCAGCTGTCTGTGAAGATGCATCCAGTGTCTACTGGAATCCTGCAGGCCTTGCTTCCCTGGATATGAGGGAAGTATCTGCAACATATCTTAAATACTGGCAGGGGATATATTATGGTTTTGTTGCATCAGCAATACCATTAAAAGATACTGGCGTATTTGGTGTAGGTATAACTTATCTCGGGGTAGACGGTATAGAGGGGAGAGAATTTGACACCCTTGAAGAAGACAGGAAATTCGGTGCATACGATGCATCTCTCAGATTCTCATTTGCAAGAGAAAATGCATTCCCTGAGCTTCTTGATAATCTCAATGTCGGTATTAGCATACAATTCATACAACAGAAGTTAGATGATGAGCAAGCTTTCTCAGGAGCAATTGATTTTGGTTTAAGGTATCCTCTCTCAGATGCTTTTAACCTTTCATTTGGGTTATATAACATTGGTATAGGACCTGAGTTCATAGAAGAGAGAGACCCTATGCCTATGGATATAAGGGGAGGGATAGGGTATAAGCCATTTGGTAACCTGCTTACAATATCAGCAGATGGTGATGTATATATACTTGACAGAAGGTATTACGGTTCTTTAGGTGCAGAATTAAAGCCAATCAAATACCTTGCACTACGTGCTGGCTACAGATTCGGTTATGCAAGTGACAAATATGACTCAAACATAGTAGGACTTGGCTGTGGCGGGTCAATCTATTTCGCAGCCGTTTCCCTTGACTATGCCTACGTTCCATTTGCATTTCTTGGGGAAACCCACCGTATAACACTGGGTGTGAAGTTCTAGGTCAATCTTCTTCCATAAGGCATACAAATTTGTAAGCAAGATTGGCAGCTACAAAGTGCGTGCTGCTAGCGGGAGCTGGCAAGCCAGATACTCGTTCCACATTTTGCGATTGCAAGTATGATGCAAGTATTCAAAACCCCTGTTAGAGGTAATAATATTAGAGGAACAGTTATAGATGCAAGCGCTGCTCCTACAAGGTCACTTGCGTAAAGTTTCCCTGTATCGTTTGATGAACTCGTCTCATCTTTGTACCTTTTCATTACAATGAAAGCAAGAGGAAATTCCATACCCACCAGACATCCTGCACCAAATTCGAGTGCGATGTATCCCGACTGTGGTAATTCGCAACTAAAAAGTAACAGCCCTGTTCCGAGCGCGAACAAGCCGACTATTATGTCCACTACTACCATCCGGTTTTTGGAATTGCCGAATTTTGCGCCGAACCAGGAACCGATCGATATACCTCCCATGAAAGCGCCGCTCAATAGCGCAATCCACTGGTACATATACCCGGTAGCGCATTGAAATGCCAGAAGTACGAGTAAATTGACAGACATACCGGTAAAGCCAGTGGTACTGACACAGGCAAGTGCTGGCCTACGCATTGCTATAATAATGACAATTATAAGTGCAATGACGAGCCATACTCCATATTTCGCAATCCATCTTGTGCCAGTTGCTGGCATACCTTTTGTGAGCGCGTTCCACCACGCTAAGTAGTGAAACAGAGCAGTTGGTCTTGTGTCAGAATTTTCGCTTGCCTGGTAGCCATAGACAAGTCCATCCAGCCACCAATGTTCGCGCACAGAACTAAGTAAATAAGCGAAATGATTGGTTGTCAGAAATTCGGTCTCTATCCCGTGGCTCAAATAAGATTCTTCCCATGTTTTTGAACCGAAAGAATCTAATGGCAGGTTTCTTGATGCAAGCAGAATTGTTGGTTTGCCAGGTATGACTCTCACGTGAGGAAAGTGCGATTTCATTGCCGTATAAATTGATTTGCTCATAGACGCAAGTTCCGGAGAAAGGTACGTTTCGCTGCCAGGAATCTTGATAGCGAAAATCCCGTTGTTTTTAAGAAGAACACCAGCTAGCCCAAAGAATTGGCGAGAGTAGTAACGATTTGACGCAAGCGAAGAGGGTTCTGGCGCATTCACGAGTATGATATCGTAAATATTGCGAGCGCCATGATTAACTTGGTCCTTTATCGTTTTTCTTGCGTCTATTGGTATTAGACGGACACGTTTATCGCCCAGGTCAGCGCTTGTGGTTCCAGCAGGGTACTTCTGGAATATGAGCAGAAGTTCCGGGTCCAGTTCGGCATAGTCAATACTCTCAACCGGATATTTCAATACCTGGTGCAGGATTCCTCCGGCTCCGCCACAAGCGAGTAGCACGTTTTTGGGATTCTGGTGTGCTAACATTGCGATGTGTACGAATGTTTCGTCAGAAGCGACGTCTGATACGGGCAGGGCAGTTATAGCGATTCCATTGGAATAATACGTAAACTGTGAATCAGTTCTTGTGACCACAATGTTAGAATAATGTGAGTCAATGCTTTCAATTAACGTTTGTCCTGCCCAGAGCCGGCTAAGTGTGGACTGCCTGAGCTTGTCCGGGATGTCTGTCCAGAGCATCGCCGTAACCGCAAACCCTGCTACTAAAAGTCCCATAGAAAAACGTCTGAATGTTTGGCGGCTGTCGTCCCGAAGCAAAAACCAGCCACACAGCAGGTTCAGGATACCAACCAGAATCGCTATTGTAATTGCAGTAAACGCCGGTACCAGAACGAAAGTGAAAATAAATCCTGCTGCGAGGGTCCCTGTTGCCTCCAGACCATAACTCATTGCAGTTGAGCGGCCTGGTGGAACGTTGTCCTGTCGTAGTAGACGGCAGGTTATCGGGAACTGAGTCCCGTCTGCAAGCGCAAGAGGGCCGATTATTATAAGTGCCGCGACCACTGCACTACCAGGGCCAAGGAGCACACCCGGAATAGTTCCCAGAATGTACCTTATATTTCTTGCTACTATAATAGCGAACGGGAAATAAAGAGCGATGAAAATACTAAGAAAGACAAAACTCGCAGTTGGCTTGCGGTTTGCGAATGTGCGTGACAGACCCCACGAGCCGGCCGCTTCAAGCACAAGCCAGGTTGCAAAAACAACGCCAATGATAAGTTCGTTGCCCTGAAAAGTGACTAGCAACTCTCTGATTGCGAGTGCTTCAACCACGAGTGAGTTAAAGCCCATTACAAGTATAGCGATGATTGATTTGTTTAGTTTGGTCATTGGTATTGATTTACCAACTTGTATATACAAAATTCTTAGGCCACTTGGCAAGCCGCCGCTGAAGTGATGAGTGTCATAAACAGCGCCCAGAGATATTTGACAGGTCATAGCTATTTAGATAAAATAAAAATAAGATTCTTTGGTTTCACCCCAGAATGACAGGTAAAAATGCAAGTATATGGACCGGTACCATCAAGGCGGCTCGGGCTTTCGCTTGGAGTCGACATAACACCATGCAAGACGTGCACGCTTGACTGCGTGTATTGTCAGCTTGGCAGGACAACCGACCTTACTGTACAGAGGACCAGTTATTTTAATGTTGAGGAAATTGTTGAAGAGATTGAACAGCTGGCAAAGGTGCGCAAACCAGATTATGTTACTTTTTCGGGTTCCGGCGAGCCGACGCTAAACACGAATCTCGGTAAGATGATTGAACTGGTTAAAAAGCGCACGGGAATGGCAGTTGCCGTGATTACTAATGGTACTCTTGTTAGCGAAAGTGACGTGAGGAAAGAACTTTGTCTTGCTGATGTGCTCCTTCCATCACTCGATGCAGCTACAGATGAAGTTTTCCACGAGATAAACCGTCCGCATCCTATATTGAAGATAGAACAGATAATAGAAGGGCTGGTTCGCCTCAGGGAGGAATACAGTAACAAGATATGGCTTGAGGTTATGGTCGTTAAGGGAATAAATGATACGGACAAAGAGATAAAGCAGATTCGTAAAGCCATAGACAGGATACAACCTGACAGGATTGACATAAATACACCTGTTCGTCCACCGAGTGAGGATATAAAACCGCCATCGTTATCGCGGCTTCGCCACATTCAGAAGATATTTGGAGAGAATTCGCAGCTGATAGGGAATTTTGCCCCACGCATGGAAACAAGCAGTATTTCAAACGCCGAAACCATTATTCTTGAAATGGTGCGGAGACGGCCGGTGACACTCAGGGATATTTCGGGTTCGCTCGGGATGAATTTAGGTGAGGCAGCAAAATACGTAGGTATTTTAATGCAGGAAGGTAAAGTAAGTGAGACGTTCCATGGAAGCGAGCGTTATTTTGTAGCGTGCGAGAAGGAACAATAATATGGCAAAACTACCGGTATGCTACTATCCAGATAAAATTCTCCGGCATAGGGCAGCCAGAGTTGGGATAATAGATGATAATATAAGGCAGTTGATAAATGACATGATAGATACGATGGGTGCAGAAAGTGGTGTTGGTCTTGCTGCACCACAGGTTGGAGAATCCGTAAGAGTTATTATTGTTAAGATAGAAGGTGGCTATATTTGTCTTGTTAATCCAAAGATAGTACGGCGGTCTGGAAGTGCAATTATGGCTGAGAGCTGTTTGAGTTTGCCTGGTATTGAGGTTGAAGTAAAAAGACCGGTCGAAATAGAAGTTTCTGGATGGGACAGAATGGGTAATGTTGTCAAGGTAACGGCAAGAGATATTGTTGCCAGAGCGCTATGTCATGAAACAGACCATCTAAATGGTAGATTGATAATTGACTATGCAAGCCGTGCAGAACGAAAGAGAATAAAGCCGGTTTTGACAGAATTGGAAAATAAAGCGCGAGAAAGCAAAAAATAAATACAGATTGTGGAGGTAGTTATGTACAAGATTACAGATGATTGCACCAAGTGCGGAATATGTGTAGATAGCTGTCCAGTAGGCGCTATAAAGGAAGGCGATGATAAGTATTACATAACTGAGGATTGTACAGAGTGCGGCGTTTGTGTAGATACATGTCCAAATGGTGCGATAATAGTGCAGGACTGAAAAATAGTACTTACGGAGGTAGATTTTATGAGCAGAGAAGTTACAGACGTCAGGTTTGATGAAGAAGTTGCGAACTCCGATAAAGTTGTATTAGTAGATTTTTGGGCGCCATGGTGTGGTCCATGTTTGATGCAGGGACCGATTCTTGAAAAGCTAGAACCAGCATACGAAGGGAAAGTTAAGTTTCTGAAAGTCAATGTGGATGAGAACCAATCATCTGCCGCTAAGTATTCTATAATGAGTATTCCTACCCTCATAATATTCAAGGATGGACAGCCGGTTGACCAGGTTATAGGGCTTACATCCGAGAGTAATTTGAAGGCAATACTTGATAAAGTGCTACAGTGAACAATAAATATCGGAATCCTGTTCCTACCGTTGATGCAATAATAGAGTATCAGGGAGGGATAGTTCTCATTGAGAGAAAAAATCCTCCATTTGGTTGGGCAATTCCCGGTGGATTTGTTGAATATGGCGAATCGCTGGAGGTGGCTGCCAAAAGAGAGGCAAAAGAGGAAACCGGGCTCGATATAGATGAAATAGTCCAGTTTCATACATATTCAGAGCCGGGCCGCGACCCGAGAGTCCATACCATATCTACTGTCTACATTGCGTGTGGCAGAGGAGAACTAAAAGCAGGCAGTGACGCGCAATCTGCGAATGTTTTTCATGCTAACGATTTACCTTCCAATATAGCTTTTGACCACAGGGATATCCTGAACGATTATTTTAAGTGGAAAAAGGAGAATCCTAAATGGCAACAGTGATATCACTTATTATTCTAGTTATCGTCGTAGCTCTGGTTGTCTGGCAGAGTGTAAAATTGAGCACGATTGCGCGCAAAAATGAAGAGATTTCCCGACAGCAGGCAGAACTCGCTGCGTTTGAAAAGATGCAGGCACAATTTCCGCAGTTAATGGACGCTCTGCGGCAGCAGATGGACAGTATGCGCCAGCAGGTTACAAATGAAATAGGCGGGTTTCGGGGTGAGCTTGGCAAAGGAATTGAGATGTTTACTGGCGTACAGAAAATTATCGGCGACGTACGTGAGCACCTCGGTCATTTAAGTGAAATGTCCAGTAGTATTTCTGGCCTTGAAAGGGTTTTGAGGCCGCCACAGGCACGAGGCGGTGTTGGTGAGACATTGCTTGAGAACGCGCTTGCGCAGGTATTGAGAAGTGAAAAGTATTACAAATGTCAGTATACTCTGTATGGCAGTGAAAGAGTTGATGCAGTGGTATTCATCGGGGACCGCCTTGTGCCGATAGATGCAAAGTTCCCAATAGAACCATTCACTGCCATTCTTGATGCTAAAACTGAGGAGGAAAAAAAGAAAGTACGTGCACAGTTCCTTTCTATGGTTAGAGATAAAATGCAGGATATTGCCGCGAAGTATATCAGGCCCGAGATGGGTACGTTCGACTTTGCGCTGATGTACGTTCCTAGTGAAAACGTATATTATGAAATCATTCGTCATGAACCGGACGACAAAATTGACATATTTAATATAACTGCGGGATGTAAGGTTATTCCTGTTTCTCCGAATACGTTGTATGCATATTTGCAGGTCATAGTTACTGGCTTGAAAGGCATGGAGATAGAAAAACGCGCAGCAAGTATTTATGGAGACCTCTCAGCATTATCTGAAGAACTTAACAGATTTGAAGAGGATTTTATGAAGATAGGAGCACATATTAAGAATGCACAGGACAGATTTCAGGATGCTAGCCGCACGTTAACCCGCCTTAATGACCATTTACAGACCTTTACCCGTCCCGAAGATGAACTGGTAACCAAAGAGCGGCAGAAATTGCCTGGCGGCTAGTGACAGTGATGGTTTGACATTCGGAGAGTGGAATTGCTAAAATTGAAATAGAGGCTTACCCCGAGGTTAAAATATAAAATATGCAAATTAGACCTCTAAACAAGCGACTTAGAGCACGAATGGTACGAGATTGCTTCGTCGCGACGCTTCTCGCAATGACAGTTGCAGTTACCTTCCTTGGTGCTGTTACCGGACCGTCCGAACGCGTACAGTACAAAACTCAGGTTGCTGATGCGCTTCAAGGACTTTTAAGTTCTGACCCAATAGCGAGGCGTAACGCAGCAATAACCCTGGGACGTTTGAAGGATATGAGCGCTGTTCCTGAATTGATAAAGGTTTTGGACGATTCGGATGTCTCTGTTCGTCGCGCTGCAATTATTGCTCTCGGGAGAATAGGTGACATTGAATCCATAGAAGCAATAACCGCCCAGCTTGAAGACAAGGACCCTGGCGTCCGAATGGATGCCATAACTGCTCTTGCAGGATTTCGTAGCCCTAAAGCGTCCGTCGTAATAAGAAAACACCTGAAAGACCCTCACCCCGTAGTACGACAGAAGGCAGCTGAAATGCTTGGAGAGATAGGGGATATAAGTTCTCAGGAAGACCTTATCGGTGCACTGTCAGATGAAAGCGAAAGTATGCGTATATGCGTGATTGATGCATTGGTTAAGATAAAAGCGACGGATTCTCTGGCGGGATTGAAAAAGATTGTCACGCACGACAGAGTGCCAGATGTCAGGGCACGTGCAGCATGGGCAGTTGGAGAGATGGGAGACAAAACAGGCAAGCGGGTACTGATAGAGGCACTCGGTGACTCCAGTCTTAAGGTGCAACTTGCAGCAGCCGGCGCACTTGGTATGCTACACGATAACCGTGGATATAAACTGGCAATCGAAGCGGCCGAAAGCGAAAGCCCTATTATCCGCGTTGAAGCGGCGAGGGTACTTGGTGCTGTTGGCCTGGAGAAGGCAACTTCTGTGCTGGAAAAACTTACGAAGGACCCTGACGATAGAGTTAAAAAAGAAGCAGAACGCGCGCTTGAAAAAATACGAAGCGGCGGACGGAGGTGAGAGAGTGAAAAGATTAACTTTACAGTTATTGAGTTTAGTTCTGGTGATTGGGCTAACGACAGTTACGTGGGCTCAAGAACCGCAAAAGAATGAAGGCAATAAAAGCCCTGTAGAACAGGCAATCCAGGGGCTTAAGAGCGAGGATATTGCAACAAGACGGACTGCTGCTCAGGAACTTGGAAATTTGCGCGACAAAACCGCTGTGCCGGCGCTGATAGATGCACTAAAAGATGAGGATTTCGGTGTGAGGATGAATGCTTGCGATGCTCTTGGACGGATGAGAGCACGTGAAGCAGTTGATTCACTTGTTGAATGCATCAGCGATACCAGTCGCGACGTCCGTATAAGCGCCGTTGTTGCGCTCGGGTATATCAGGGATAATAAGGCAGTCAAACCGCTTCTCAAGGCACTTGAGCGAGACAAAGATGAAGGCGTCCGAATCCAGTCGGCGCAAGTGCTGGGTTTAATCAAAGACCCACAGGCAGCAGACGGTTTGATAAAGGCGCTGAACGACAAGGAGTGGAGGGTGCGTGCTGAAGCTGCACGTGCACTTGGACGAATTGGTGTTTCGGAAGCAGTCCCTTCTCTTATAGCGGCACTTTCTGATGCAAAGACTCAGGTCCAGTCACAAGCGACACGCGCGCTCGGCGATATTGGAGACAAATCTGCAGTAAAACAACTCAAGAAGTTGCTTGTAGACACAAAAGATTCTGACCTTATATGCGAGCTTGCCGGTGCACTTGGAAGACTTGGCGACGATAGTGGACTAAAAGGAGCGCTTGAGCAGGCGCAGAGTACAGAAAAAGCGGTGCGCGTGAAGGCAATTCAGGCGCTCGCTGACATAGGGAAAGTTACGGATGAAGTTGTAGCGGCAATTAAAGCAGCAGCTGCATCCGTTGACCGTAATATTAAGTTTATTGGAGAACTTGCTGCGAGTCGGCTGCGTATTGAGCTTGAGCCAGAAAAGCCAGCAAAGAAAGAGAAAACCGGGGAAAAATAAAGCGCGTACCCCACAATGATAATGTAGTTGAGAAAAACATTCACATGGAGGTTATATGGCAATTGATAAGGCGCAGGTCGAGCAAGTGCTGGAACATGATATCAGGCCATATTTACGTTCTCATGGTGGTAATGTAGAATTGGTTGATGTGACCCATGAATCAATAATCAAAGTGCGTCTTAGTGGCGGTTGTGCTTCTTGCCCCGCGGCGCAGTTCACGATTACAAATTTCGTAGAACAGGCGTTAAAAGCAAAAATATCTGGTATACAAGCTGTAAAACAGGTATAGTAATTAGTGGCTTAGTTGCAGGGGATTGCTTCGTCGCACCCTATGGGCGCTCCCCGCAATGACAATTTCTCAGGAACTTCCCTTAAATGCTCACTATCTCACCTTATAGCTAAAATTTTATGACTGAAACGAAAAACTCACAATCCTTTTTATGCATTGTTTCCAATGATGGTTAAAGAAGGCATAAAAAATGAATCTGTATAAGCGCTATTTGTGCGTGTTTGCCTTGCTTATTATGTGGTCTCTTTGTGTTTATGCGGGTGATTATCCGGATACCGATCCGGGTATCAGTCGTAACGATAATAAGAGTAGTTTTGATGGAGATGCAGTACCTCTATTTGTTAGTGAACTTCCGTCACCGAATGACTATCAGTATTTTGCTACGAGCGGATGGACAGGTAACTGGTACGTTGGTTATGACCATGGGTGGGTTCAGGAACTTCCGCCGATTCCTGAACGTGATGATTACAAACTCGCGTTCCTTGGAGCAAAACTTGGCCGGAGCAAGCCAGAGAAAGATGCAACTATCAATATAGGAATTTCGCAGGATAAGAAATGGAGCAGAAAAAACTCGTTTAATCTGGTATATGTGCGCGATATTCCGCTTGAAGGCGACCCTGCTGTGCCGCTCGTTGGTGTTGGAGAAGCAAGATGGTTCTGGATAGAAATCCCGCTCTCTGCACTGTCAAAGAAAGAGCCCAATTACGTTGCGCTATGGGTAGATGAGCCTGGCTTTGTTTCAGTTTCAACATGCCCGATACTTGCTTCCGGTAGTATGGAAAATATCCAGGAGGCAAGTCCATATCACATCGGGCCACCGCCTGGTGCACAAAATACGTGGTTGGTTGATGGCCATCATGGTGACCCGAGTACCGGGACTTGGCGGCCTATTTCGTTTTATGAACCGGCAATTGCAATAAAGCTTATTCCTGAGAATAAACATAGCGTTAATGTAACAGTTACAGATGTCCATCCTGATTTTATCCACGTTCAAGTAGAAGGAACTGACATTGTTTGTGCCTGGTTGGAAATAAGCAAGATGGGAAGTGGTAAATGGGAAAGGCAGGGGCGTTATTTATGGGACCCACCTTACATTTTTGACACAAGCGAGATTTCTATTGAGCGTGGCAGGTACCGTGTTCGTGTAGGCGCGCAGGACTGGTGGCATAACATTGGTTATAGTAAAGAACGGACTTTTCGAAAATAGCCCGGTAGATGTGCCGGTTCTTGTAGAAGTTTGTCAAAAGAAGTAGTATAATGTAGATATGACGAAGAAAAAGGACTTGATTTCAATAAGCGAATTCAGTGTCGATGATATAATGGAAATTTTGTGCTTTAGTGCTAGTATTAAGAAAAAGTTCAAATCTGGACGTTCATTTAGCCCTCTTAGGGGGAAATCTATTGCAATGATTTTTCACAAGCCGTCTACCAGGACACGGCTATCCTTTGAGGTTGGGATGCATCAGCTTGGAGGAACTGCGCTATATCTCGGAGAACAGGATTTGCAGCTCAAGCGTGGCGAAAGCGTCAGTGACACTGCATTAACGTTTTCTCGTTACGTAGATGGAGTGGTGATACGGACGTATTCTCATCAGTTCGTGGTAGATTTTGCGCGTTTTGCTTCAGTGCCGGTCATAAATGCACTGACTGATTTATGTCATCCATGTCAGATACTGGCAGATTTGTTCACAATAATAGAGAAGAAAAACATAAACCCAACTTCATTTGATTTCAGTAAATTACGGATTGCTTACATAGGAGATGGCAATAATGTGTGCAATTCGTGGATTAGTGCTGCTGGTTGCCTGGGTTTCAATCTTATTGTTGCTTGTCCTTCTGGCTATGAGCCTGATAGCAACGTGTTAAACAAGGCGCATGAGCGCGCAAATAAATCTGGCGGTGATATCGAGATACTTCACTCTGCAATCGACGCCGTAGCAGACGCTGAAGTCATCTACACCGACGTTTGGGCTTCAATGGGAAAGGATGATGAGATTGAGAAACGTAAAAAAATATTCCATAGTTTCCAGGTGAATTCAGAATTAATCAAGCATGCCAGGAGTGACGCGATAGTTATGCATTGTCTTCCTGCTCATCGTGGCGATGAGATAACGGATGAAGTAATAGATGGACTGATGTCGGTTGTTTTTGACCAGGCAGAGAACCGTCTTCATGTTCAGAAGGCAATACTATACCTTTTACTAAGATAATTCTATCAGTGAGGAGGGTGGTGTCTGATATGGGATTGTTTTGTGGACGAAAGTCCCTCCGCAACGACAGGTTATTACCGGCTATTTCTTTTGCAATAATCTTTTTGACGTTGATAGCGACCTCTGTATCCGCAGTTACCTGGCGTGCTGGTTTGAACGTTGGCACAGTGATTGGTAAAGGCTCAGAGATGGGAGAGCTTGGCGGTGTTGGACTCGGTCTCTACGGAGTAAATTATTGGGAGAATTTAGGAGCCCAGTACTCCCTGGATTTCTATTTTCACGGTTCATCAGGAATTGGATATGATATAGATGGTGCTACGGTAACAGATGGGTATAGCGATTTTCTTATAGTTTTCCCATTGGGATTAACATTTCAGTATCAGATTGGCGATGTATTTTATCTCGGTATAGGGCCTACAATATGTTTTGGTTATTATTCTGTAGAATTGTCCAGCGGTGTTGACCATATTGTCAGTGCGGGCCGTGGCGATAAGTATACTCAATCGTTCTCAAGGTTTGACCAGACCTTTGGCATACAGGAAGAAATAGGCGTCAGGTTATTTCCTGAAGGCAGAATCCACTGGACTTTCTATCTAAAACTTTTTCAGACATTTACTGAACTATCGCGTGTCGGACAAATTGCAGCAATATCAATAGGGACTGGAGTATGTTATGACTGGTGAGACAGTTTCGAAATTTGATGATATAGTTCTCAAGATGGAACTCGTAGGCAAAGCATCCAGGTTGCTTGGCCATGAAGGCAACATCGAAGATATGCTCAGTGACCTTGCGGGAATACTTATAGGAAGCATGGGATGTCAGACGGTAGCAATAATGATGGCAGACGTAACTTCTGGTATGAAAGTTACTGTGGCAAATCCAAAAGAGAACGTAGATATAAATAGGATATCTGAGATACTTGAGAACGTGAATGACAATATTCTTATCGGAGAAGAAAATAGCGATTTATCTTCTGGATTGAGCGAGGCGTTAGGCGTCAAAATAGAGAATGGCATTATAGTTAATTTTAGTCACGAGCATGAGTTGAAAATAGTATGCACTTTTATCAACCGGCTTTCCGGTTTTACTGAAACCGACATAGAATCACTACAATCGGTCTCAGGTGAAATTATGGGTTTTGTAAAAAGCAACCTGTCATTCTCGCGTTTACAGCGTAAAATCTCGCAACTAAACGAAATAATGGAAGCAACTCTTGTTATAAGTTCATCGCTGGAGCTTGAAAAACTGCTTGACAACATAATGGAAATTGGAATGAATCTGCTTAATGCAGAGGGATGTTCGGTCTTGCTGATTGACGAAGAAAGCAAGCGCCTGCGGTTTGTTGCTGCTAGTGGCATGAAGAAGGAAGAAGTTAAAAAAATGTCACTTGCCCTTGGCGAGGGCGTTGCGGGTTCCTGCGCTCAAACCGGGGAAGAGGTGCTCGTTAGCGACGCCAGTGATGACCCAAGGTTTTCTCAACGTGTTGATGAGAAAACCGGTATAAAGACGACAAGCGTTATGTGCGTACCCTTGAAGTTACAGGAGAAAATAATCGGAGTGGTTGAGGTCATAAACAAAAAGGACGGAGGCCATTTTATGGAAGATGACCTTGTTCTATTCCGTTCGCTTGCTGCTCAGTCAGCTATTGCCATAGAAAAGGCGCGGCTTTACGAAGACCTGGACGCTCTATTCCGTTCGACTGTCAAGACGCTTGCTGCCGCTATCGATGCAAAAGACCCATATACAAGAGGTCACTCTGAAAGAGTTGCTAAATACTCACAGTTGATTGGCACCCAGCTTGGTCTGGACTCAAGTCAGTTAAAAAGGTTATGGATAGCTGCTCAGATGCACGACATAGGCAAAATAGGCGTATCTGAAAGCATCTTGAGGAAAGAAGAAAAATTGAGTCATGATGAGTGGAATTTAGCAAAGAAGCATCCTGCTATCGGCGCTGATATGCTAGCCCCAATTAAACAGTTTGCTGACATTGTCCCTTCAGTCAGGTCTCACCACGAACGTTACGACGGTGGTGGTTATCCAGATGGGTTGAAAGGAGAAGACATTCCTTTGTTTGGCCGTATTATGGCTGTTGCTGACAGTTATGATGCAATGACTTCTGATAGACCTTACCGTGGAGCGTTAACTAATGAGTATGCTTTCAAGGAATTAAAAGAGGGTTCAGGCAAACAATTTGATGCGCCGTGCGTTGAAGCTTTCCTTAAAGCATTTGAAGGAATGGGAGGATAATTGGTAGAAGTTGACAGTGCAAAATACAGGTTTCCAGGCGGAGTGCATCCACCGGACTTAAAACAACTTACGAGGTTCAAAAGCATTCAAGAAATCAAGAGCCCAACGAAGGTTTATATCCCATTATCCCAGCATATCGGCAAGCCAGCAGAGCCGGTAGTTGCAGTTGATGATTACGTAAAAAAAGGGCAATTAATAGCAAGTGCAGCACAAGGGTGCAGTGCGAACGTTCACGCCAGCATCTCTGGAAGGGTTGTAGATATTACCGGATGGGCGCATCCATTGATGCGTAGTGCGCCTGCAACAATAATTGAAAACGACAATCAGAATATTGTTATTAACCCTCCAAAACCCCGCAATATTGAGTCATTGAAACCACAGGAGATAGTTCAGGTTGCGCTGGATGCAGGTCTTGTTGGCATGGGCGGCGCTGGTTTTCCAACGCACATTAAACTGTCGCCACCAGCAGGCCAGAAGATAGACGTACTTATAGTTAATGGTTGTGAGTGCGAATCGGTGCTTTCCTGTGATTTTCGTCTTATGGTGGAAGAACCTGAAGTGATAATTGCAGGAAGCAAGCTTGCTGCGCGCGCAGTTGGTGCTGAGCGAATCATAATAGCCATAGAAAATAACAAACCAGAAGCAATAGAATCAATATCAGAAGCAATCGGGTATGACAATAAAATTGAAATTATCCAACTAAAGACAAGGTATCCACAAGGCGGGGAAAAGCAACTGATATATGCACTGACCGGGCGTAAGGTACCGGCAGGCGGGCTGCCGTTTCAGGTTGGTGTCGTTGTCCATAACGTTGCTACGCTTGCTGCGCTTGCAAGGTCTGCGCAAACCGGCATGCCTCTTGTCCAAAGAGTAATAACTGTTGCTGGCTGTGTTAAAAATCCAATGAATCTTCTGGTCCCTGTCGGTACTACCTATAGAGATGTCATAAATGCCTGTGGTGGATACGACAGGAAACCTGGCAAAATAATATCTGGTGGTCCTATGATGGGCACCGCGGAAGTGAACGTGGACGTTCCGGTTACCAAGACAACGAGTGGAATCATCGTTCTTACTGAATCCGAGAGCGCTTATTTTGAAGAAGATACCTGTATTCGCTGTGCGCGTTGTGTAGATGTCTGCCCAATGAACCTCTATCCGTTACTGATAGCGAGATATGCCCGCTATGGAGAATGGGAAAAAGTGCGTACCGTTTCGCCACAAGATTGCATAGAGTGTGGTGCTTGTGCTTACGTGTGCCCGGCACATATCCCACTTGTCCACTACATAAAGTGGGCAAAATCGATGACTTAAAAGATGCACAAAGCTCTCTGGTGGAAACCTGCCGGTAAGAACGATACCATCCAGTGCCAGTTGTGCCCAACTCTATGTATGATTAGAGATGGGCATGCCGGGAATTGCCGGGTACGCAAGAATGATAAAGGCACTCTTTACGCATTACTTTATGACAAGTATACTTCCGTCGGTTTAGACCCTATCGAGAAAAAGCCGCTTTTTCATTTCCTTCCTGGAACGCAGGTTCTCTCGCTCGGCACAATTGGCTGCAATTTGAAATGCCCGTGGTGCCAGAATTATGACATTTCTCAATCTTTGCCTGGTGAGGTTCCAACAAGGCAGTTATCCTCAGAAGTCGTAATAGAACTTGCCCGGGAATACGCGTCACCCGGAATAGCTTACACTTACAATGAGCCATTGATAAATTATGAATATGTTTTTGATACGGCGCAACTGGCGCATAAGCAAGAGTTGAAGAATATACTTGTTACAAATGGTTACATACAGGAAAAACCATTTGCTGAGCTTTTGCCTTTTATAGATGCGGCGAATATTGATTTAAAATCTTTTTCTCAGGGTTTTTATGTGAAGTATTGCGGTGGTCATCTTGAATCTGTACTCAGGACGATAGAAATGATGCTCGAAGAACACAAACACGTGGAGGTTACTACTCTCGTTATTCCCGGACTAAATGATTCAGATGAAGAAATACGCAAGTTGACTTCCTGGCTGGCTGAGCGGAATAAACTCATAGCGTACCATCTTTCCAGATATTATCCGGCGTACAAGTTCCACGAGCCAGCAACGCCGTTTGCTACTATGCACCATTTGTATGATGTTGCGCGCGAGAGACTGCAATTTGTGTATCTTGGTAATGTGGTAGAAGAACCTGAGCAGGATACCACTTGCCCGGATTGTGGCCATGTTGTTATATCCCGCCGTGGTTATCTGACTGAATTAGCGGGTCTTACCGACGGGAATTGTGCAAATTGTGGCAGAACCACAGAGGATTACTTAGTGCTGAAATGAGTAACCAAATACAGAAAAAAAATGTAGAAATATTTGCAATTCTTGTTGCACTTGGCGCAAGTATTCAGATTGCGGAAAGCGTGATTCCACGTCCGCTCCCGTGGCTACGTTTGGGACTCGCGAATGTCATTACTCTTATAGCGCTGTACAGATATGGTTGGCGTATGGCTATCAGAGTTAGTATGTTAAGAACAGTAATTGGCAGTTTGTTTCTCGGAACTTCGGGTTCTCCAGCTTTCTTTTTGAGTTTTGGCGGTGCAACTATCTCATGCATTGCTATGGGCATTATACCGCGCGGCAGGTCGCGAAATCCTGCTCGTTTTGGATTAACCGGAGTAAGCGTGACGGGCGCTGTTACTCACAACCTGGTACAGCTTGCGCTCGCGTGGGTATTGTTTATAAAACACGGAGGAATATTGTGGCTCGCACCTGTCCTTATGGTCACAGGTGTAATTACAGGAGTTATTACTGCGCAGATTGCAGGTTACGTCCTTGACGGATTGTTTAACCGCCTTGCTGTTCCAAACGGTCAAGATAACTCTCAGCCCGTGAGTCCCGGAATGCCACATTAACCCAGCCGTTGAACATAGCAATTCTCTTTTCCTGCAGCAGCTGAAGACGGAATTTTTTGCTTTCCTCTTCGTCCTTCAGTCCTTTTGTCTCTCCATTGTGCCTCGCTGCGTATTGCGTCTTTATTTCTTCGTCAGTAACCATTGTAATTGAAAGAATAAGATTGCGAACGCGCTGTGCTGCAAGCATTCGCCGTATGGTTTCCTCGAAGTCCTTTGGAGTACTGTGGTAGTAGTAGTTCAGTGCCTGAACGTAGAGTTGCTTGTAGAAAGTTCCGTCACGTTGAAACTGTGGTAGCGAGCGTATAGTATTTGCAACCTCTTCATCGGTAATCTGGATTCCCAGTTCCTTTGCTTTCTGATAAAGGAGCTCGTCCTGGATTAGTTGTTGGACAATCTGTTGCTTGAGGCGTTTGAGATCCGGGCCGGCTGGCGTTTCCTCGTCGTTATCGTGCATCTGCCTCAGACGCAGATACAAATTTTGCTCATACCAGCGGATTGGGATTTTTGTACCGTTTACCTTTGCAATTGCATCAGTTACCGGTCCTGTAATGTTCCAGAGAAATACACCACCTATAAATGCACCTACAATTATCCACAGGATAACCTTTGCATTAGCGCGTATTCTATCCATGAATTTCATATTGTTCATAATAGCATAATGAAACCGTTTAAGTCAATTTGCCTGGTGCAATAAAATCTGTTATAATAGACTTTCAAATGGAAATACCATCTAGGTATGAACCATCAAAAATAGAGAGTAAATGGCGCAATTTCTGGCTTGAAAAGCATTTATTCCACAGCGAGCCAGACCAAAAACGCAAGCCATTTACGATAGTCATACCTCCTCCAAATGTTACTGGTTCGCTGCATATGGGTCATGCGCTTAATGCTGTTCTGCAGGATGCGCTTATTCGCTGGGGTCACTTTACAGGGGACAATACAGAATGGCTGCCAGGGACAGACCACGGCGGAATTGCAACTCAGCACGTTGTAGAAAAACAACTGCTCGTAAAAGGAATTGGCCGAGAATCGCTTACGAGAGAGTCTCTACTGAATGCAATTCTCAAATGGAAAGAAGAAACAGGATGTCAGATTCTGGAGCAATTGAGACGTCTTGGGTGCGCACTTGATTGGGACCGCCTCCGGTTCACTATGGATGAGACCTGCAGCCGTGCAGTATATCACGCATTTGGTATGCTCTATGAACGCGGATTGATATACCGTGGCAACTATATCGTGAATTGGTGTCCGCGCTGTCACACCGTACTTTCAGAACTGGAAACAGAATCTAATGAGCAGCAAGGACACTTGTGGTACATAAAATATCCACTCGTGGATGGCAGTGGAGAAGTTACGGTTGCTACAACGCGGCCTGAGACAATGCTTGGAGATACGGCTGTTGCAGTAAATCCGAAAGACAAACGTCATGGCAATTTAGTGGGCAAGAAAGTTATTTTGCCGCTCATGAACCGCGAAATACCAATTATCGCTGATGAAGTTGTTGACCCCGAATTCGGGACAGGTGCAGTTAAAGTTACGCCGAGTCATGACCCGAATGACTTTGAAATTGCGAAACGCCACAATTTGCAGTTTGTTGAAGTAATTGGCCGCGATGCGCGGATGACTGAAAGCGCAGGCAAATACTCAGGTATGGACAGGTATGAATGCAGGAAGTCCGTCATAGCAGACCTTGGAGAGCAGGGGCTTCTTGAAAAGACAGAGAACTACACTGTTCCGCTTTCGGTTTGTTACCGTTGCGGCACGGTTCTGGAACCACTGGTAAGCGAACAGTGGTATCTGAAAACACATACAATAGCGCTTGCTGCGCTTGAGGCAGTCCATAGCAATCGCATTAAATTCTATCCCCAGTCATGGCAGAAGCCGCTAGAGTTGTGGCTGGGAAATCTCAGGGATTGGTGCCTCGGCAGGCAAATTGTCTGGGGTCACAAGATGCCAGTCTGGTATTGTAAAAATTCCCTGCCAGAATCGCTTGGCGGACAGAATCACGGCGATGGACAGTGCAAGCCCGTTTTTTCAGTTGATAAGCCAGAAAAGTGTCCCTATTGCGGTTCGGCCGATATGATTCAGGACCCTGACGTAATTGATACATGGTTCTCTTCAGCTCTGTGGCCTTTTTCAACTTTTGGATGGCCTGATAAAACCCAGGGACTGTCTTACTACTATCCGGGCACAGTTTTGGTAACAGGATATGAAATTCTTTATTTGTGGGTCAGTCGTATGATAATGATGGGCTTATATTTTCTCGGGGATGTCCCATTCCATAACGTTTATATACATGGTATTGTCAGGGATAAAACCGGCAAAAAGATGAGTAAGACGCTCGGCAATGTAATCGACCCCCTCGTTATTATGGATAAGTATGGCACCGATGCGTTGCGTTATTCCATTGCCAAGAATGGAGTTCTCGGCAGGGACATTCAGATTTCAGAAAATGATTTTATTGAAGGCAGAAACTTTGCAAATAAAATATGGAATGCTTCCAGATTTGTACTACTTAATCTTTCCGGTGGTGGCGAAAAAATTGCCAAATTAGAGGAAATGCCCGAAGCAGCATCACTTGCCGACAGATGGATACTTTGTGAACTGAATGATACCGTAGATAAGATAAATGAGGCATTCAGCCAGTACCGTATCAGCGAAGTTGCACGGCTGGTTTATGATTTCTTCTGGAGTAAATTTTGCGATTGGTATCTTGAACTATGTAAACCAGTATTGTATGAAGCGGTAGAAGATGAGAAAGCAGGAAGTGGATTTAGACCTGCGCCGCCAGGGCCCAAGAAAACTGCTACTTGCCATGTGCTTGCTTACGTACTTGGACAAACGTTAAAATGCCTGCATCCGGTTATGCCATATATCACGGAGGAGATATGGAGCATGCTTGGCGAAATCACCGGCATAGAAACCAGTATATTTGAGAGTAAATGGCCTCGCCTGCAACCTGTGCTGCTTGATAAAGAATCGTGGCAAAAGATGCTCCTGGTTCAAGGTATTGTAGCTGAGATTCGTGCTGTCAGGGCAACTTTCGACGTACCAGCAAAAACGAAAGTTGACGTAGTGGTCAGCTGCTCAGATGAAAAGCAACCTTCTGTGGTACTGGATAATGCTGAGACGGTAAAGTTTCTGGCAAACGTAGATAAAATCAATGCTGGAAGGAAAATTTCCCGCCCTGCCGGTTCAGCTGCGGCAGTTCTTGGTCCTGCGGAGATATTCATTCCACTTGGCAATATACTGAATATTGATAAGGAGCGCGTCCGTCTAAGTAAAAAATTAGAACAACTGGATAAGGAGCTTTTGGGAGTTCATACAAAACTCATGAATCAAGATTTTGTTTCACGCGCCAAACCGGAAGTAGTTGAGAAAGTTCACCAGAGAGAAGATCTAATTATTAAAGAGAAAGATAGAATTGAGAGGTTGATATGCGGATTGACAGACGTATGAATGACCAGTTAAGAGAGATGGAAATAACGCCAGATTTTATATCAAGTGTGGAAGGCTCGGTTTTCATTGAAGTAGGTAATACCCGCGTGCTTTGCACCGCCACGCTTCAGGATGTTCTGCCTCCTCATCTCGGGCCAGGGCAGGGCGGTTGGGTTACTGCGGAATATGCGATGCTTCCGCGCGCGACAACTCGTCGCACGTCACGCGAAAGGTCACTTAGAGGCGGCCGCACGGCAGAAATCCGTCGTCTCATAGGCAGGTCGCTGCGTGCAGTCACTGATTTCAAAGCGCTTGGCGACAGAACAGTCGTTGTTGACTGTGACGTCCTTCAGGCGGATGGCGGGACGAGAACCGCTTCAATTACAGGTGGTTTCGTTGCCTTTGCACTTGCCTCGCAGGAGTGGTTACGGCTCGGATTAATTAAGAGGTTTCCACTGACGGACTATCTCGGAGCTGTAAGCGTAGGAGTGGTAGACCGTGAAATTTTACTGGACCTCTGTCAAATAGAAGATAACAATGCATCAGTTGATGCGAACGTCGTTATGACCGGAAACGATAAGTTTATAGAGATACAGAGTACGGCTGAGAAGCATGCTTTTGATATGAACGACCTGGGCAAAATGCTGGATTTTGCAAAAAATGGAATACACAGGATTATTGAGATAGAAAAGAAAACTGTTGGCGGGATATAACAACCTGCCACTAACGTGGCAGAACGTTTTCACTTGTCGGGTCTAATTCTGGGGCTAATGCGTGATAATAAGAAAATATGGAACTTGTAATTGCAACCAGAAACCAGGATAAGTTACTGGAAATAAAAGAGCTTTTTCTGAGCGCTGGATTAGATAACATTAGTTTTTTTGGTCCCGAAAACTTTCCCGGTTATCCAGAGGTTATTGAAAATGGCAAGACACAAAGAGAAAATGCGCTAAAGAAGGCGCGAGCCGGCAGAGATTTTACAGGCAAGGCAACTCTCGCAGAAGATTCTGGACTTGAGGTTCAGGCGCTCGGCGGTGCGCCTGGTGTCTATTCTGCACGTTTTGCAGGTAAAGGTTGTGTATATCGCGATAATAACCTGAAGTTGCTGGCAATGATGGAAAAGTTTGAGAACCGCAAGGCAATGTTCCGTTGTGTTGCCGCAATCGCTTTTCCAAATGGAGACGAAAGGGTAGTCGAAGGTACGGTTGATGGGTGTATCTCTCGTGAGCTACTCGGTGAGGCCGGCTTTGGTTATGACCCGCTGTTTATTCCCTCTGGCTATGATAAAACGTTTGGCCAGCTTGGACTTAGAGTAAAGCAAAAGATAAGCCACCGTACACATGCAATACTTGCTGCTATACAGGTCCTTAAGAATGTCCGGGTTTAGTCGTTCATTATCATTCTGTGTGCCCTGTGTCATTCTGAGCGCAGCGAAGAATCCCGTACCATCATACTGGCAATCTTGTCTTACTTTCCCCACTTGTCTTACCTGCCTTCTTGTAGTATAATTGTCCCCATAGAAGTTGAAATCGGGGTGTAGCGCAGTTGGCCAGCGCGCTTGCTTTGGGAGCAAGAGGTCCGGGGTTCAAGTCCCCGCACCCCGACCAAGCCCTTTGGGCTTCTCTTCCGCCAGCCGTTATACGAAATATTACTCGGCATAACTAATATACGATTGGTAGCGTGATGAATATGATAATCGAATTCCTTACAGCATTCAAGGATTATTTCATTGAGGTATTGCCCTTTCTCTTGATAGGTTTTCTCTTGAGTGGACTAATCCATGAATTCATTCCATCAAGATGGGTGGAAAGATATCTCGGCGGAAAGGGTATAAAGCCGATTCTCTATTCTACCCTTGCCGGGACAATCCTTCCCATTTGTTGCCTTGGTTCCCTCCCGGTGGCGGTGAGCCTGCACCAAAAAGGGGCGAAGTTAGGGCCGGTTCTAGCCTTTCTGGTTGCAACGCCAGCTACCTCCATAACCGCTCTCCTGGTCAGCTATGCCCTGCTGGGGATAAAGTTCACCGTGTTCATATTCTTTACCGTGATAGTGATGGGGCTCGTTATGGGCCTTATTGGAAACTTGATTAAGGTAAAACCTAGAGGTTTCGCCTCTCAAAATAAACAGATAGCCATAGACCCAGTCTGTGGGATGAATGTAGAAATAGGGAAGGCGACTAAAACAGAATATAACGGAGAGGTTTATTATTTTTGCTGTTCCCACTGCCAGCAGGCATTTGAGACTAGCCCGGAAGGATATTTGGAGGCTCACTCCACAAACATCGCCCACAGGTTAAAGCACGTCTTAAAATATGCCTTTGTGGATATGGTCAAGGAGATTGGGCCCGAGCTGCTCTTGGGCCTGGCTCTGGCAGCGGTGGTGGCAGCGGTTGCCCCGGTGGGTAGATTTATCGGAGATTATTTCAGTGGTGGCCTTGGGTATCTATTTAGCCTTGTCTTTGGACTTGTGATGTATATCTGCTCCACTGCCAGTGTTCCACTGGTTCATGCTTTCATAGTGCAAGGAATGAATATCGGGGCTGGGATGACGTTGCTTATTGTGGGACCGGTCACAAGTTTGGGGACTATTTTGGTCTTGAGAAAGGAGTTCGGTATCAAAACTCTGCTCATATATCTGGCAATTATCAGCATTTTAGCTCTATCCTCGGGATTTCTCTTTTCAATAGTATAGGATGCGATAACCAGGCATCACCTTGGGAGGATGATATGGAAAAAAGTATTTTGATTATTGTCGTAGGGAAGCGGAAAGAAACTGTCGTAAATGTCCAAAAAATTCTCACAGCGTGGGGATGTATTATAAAAACGCGGCTGGGGATTCATGACGGAGTACTTGGTAATTGTTCGGAAAGCGGACTTATAATTCTTGAACTGGTTGGAAATAAGAAAGATAAACGTGGGCTTGCAAGGAAGTTAAGTATTCTTCCTGGCGTAACGGCGAAACTTGTAGAGCTTTCTACAAAGTAATGTCAGCTTATGGACGGCAGGAATGATACTCTCAAAGAAATCAAGAGGATTTATTTTGTCCTCCGTAATGAAATACAAGCCCGGTTGGATGAATTTTCCCGTACCCGGGAAGTTGGGACAGATGAAGACATTTTTGCGGAACTCGCTTTCTGTATACTAACGCCACAATCAAAAGCAACTTCTTGTTGGGCTGCCGTAGAGCGTCTGCGCGAAAAGAATTTATTCCTGCGGCGAGATGTAAATAGAATTGCAAAAGAATTGAACGGTGTACGGTTTAAGTACAACAAAACCAGGTACATTATCGGGGCGGCAAGGTTGTTTACCTCTAAAGGGAAATTGTCAATCAAGAAAAAGTTGAATAACTTTGGCTCTGTAGAAAACGCAAGGAGATGGCTGGTGCAAAACGTGAAAGGTATTGGGTATAAAGAGGCAAGCCATTTCTTGAGGAACATTGGTTTCGGGGATAATTTTGCAATTCTTGACAGGCACGTAATGAGAAATCTAAAATTGCTCGGCACAATAAATAAGATTCCAGTATCGCTCTCATCTGCGAGATATCTAAAAATAGAAGAAAAAATGAGAGAGCTATCGCGAAGAATCAGAATACCTATGGATTATCTGGATTTTGTAATGTGGCACAAGGAAACAAGGATGGTATTCAAATAAGGAGGTAGAGCGATGGAAAGATTGAAAGGGACAAAAACCGAGAGAAATCTCCTGACTGCTTTCGCAGGGGAGTCACAGGCGAGGAACCGGTATACATACTTTGGTTCCAAGGCAAAAAAAGAGGGTTACGAGCAAATCTCCGCTATATTCCTTGAAACTGCCGACAATGAGAAAGAACATGCCAAGCGGCTCTTCAAGTTTCTGGATGGCGGCGAAGTCGAGATTTCTGCTGCATTTCCTGCAGGTGTAATTGGAGGTACGAAAGAAAACCTGAAAGCATCTGCCAGAGGCGAAAACTACGAACATACAAAGATGTATCCTGAGTTTGCACGGGTAGCGGAGAAAGAGGGTTTTAAGGAAATAGCAGATGTGCTCCAGAGCATTGCAGTTGCAGAGAAAGGTCATGAAGAAAGATACATTGCTCTTCGTGAAAATATTGAGAAGGGGAAAGTTTTTAAACGGGAAAAGGTTGTAAGGTGGAGATGCCGGAACTGCGGATACATTCATGAGGGCACCGAACCACCTGAAGAGTGCCCGGCATGCGCACATCCAAAAGCATATTATGAATTACTGTGTGAAAACTATTAACTGATATTTAATCCCCGTCCTGTTTAAAAGAGACCTACACTTGTATAACAGGAGACGTTTTTGTAGAATAACATACAGTAGCGCCCGTAGCTCAGCCGGATAGAGCACCTGCCTTCTAAGTAGGTGGCCGCGCGTTCGAGTCGCGCCGGGCGCAGAAAGAATGGTGAGCGTAGCTCAATTGGTTAGAGCGCATGGCTGTGGCCCATGAGGTCGGGGGTTCGAGTCCCCTCGCTCACCCCAAAAAATTTTTGGGCGGTTTTCGACAAGAAACGAATAAGGCAAGTTATAAGAAAATAATAACTTAGCGCCAGAGAGACGAAAGTTCGAGCCAATTTTTTTCAAAAACTCCCGTTTTTCTTCCAGTGATCCCTTCCGCGCTATGTAACTGGCTTGGCCAGCAGAAGTTACGAAGGTTCGAGCTAGTTCGAGCCAAACTTTACCCTTGCCATCATAGCTTGTTAGTTTTTCTTTCACTTCCAGGCGTTCGTTCAATAGCGATGACTTCTTGCGCTTGTATTCTTCTTCGCTGATAACTTGGTTAAGATAGCTGTCTAAGAGCATATTAAGTTTTCTGTCTATTTCAGTAATTCGCTCATTGATGGCAAGGGTTTGCGCACAAGGAGAAGAGTTAGCCGAGGCTTCCTCATCAACCTTGCTAAGTAAGAAACTCTTAAGCTCACCGCTAATAGCAATGTTATCTATTGCTTCGTTGATTAGTTTGACGAGCGCCTCCTCACGCAAAAATGGCTGATGGCACTCGCCATGCTTTTTAGTACAGCGATAATAGATGTATCTTTGCTTTTGGATTTCAGAGGTTATTAAGCATCCACACTCGCCACAGCGTATAAATCCACGAAAGACATGATAATGAGGGCCATTTTTGCATGGTTTACTGCGTAGCAATAAAGCAGCCTGCGCCTTATCAAAGAGTTCCTTTGAGATGATTGGTGGGTGAGTGCCTTCGTAAAGCTCGCCATTAAAGCAAAAGGCGCCATAGTAGAAAGGGTTCTTGAGGAGACGCCCGATATTGCTGTTGCTTAGGTTGCCACGCTTTCTTCTGCTGGCCAAGCCAAAGGCAGTCGCCAATTTTCTTATTGCGTCTATTGAGTATCGGCCAGTCGAATATAGCTCGAAAAGTTCTCTTATTTTGTTTGCGACTTCCGGCACAACCTCTACTGTGTGATTAAGAGTATTGTTTTTGTAGCCAAGCGGCGCAAAGCCGGGATATTCACCTCGCCTGAGCTTCTGCCGGAAACCACGCTTAACGTTTTCAGATAAATTGTCCACAAAATATTTCGACTGACCAAAGATAATAGAGAGCATAAACTTACCTTGCGCAGTATTCTCAAATGTGTAGGTGGGAAACCGCAAATCCACCAGCTTCTCTGTGTCGGTCAGGTAGATGATTTTACCGCCATCCATTGAGTTTCTCGCTAAACGGTCAGGATGCCAGGCAAGAATAGCGTTGGCTTCACCTCGCTCAATACGCTTTATCATCTCATTAAAAACCAAACGCCCAGGTTGTTTAGCAGTCTTTGCCTCAAATAGCTCTTCCTTAATAAACAAATTTTCTTTTTTAGTGTACTCTCTTAACTCTGCAAGTTGCGCTTCAATAGATAAGACTTGTCTATCTTCTGAATCGGTGGATTTGCGGGCATAGATAAAGTATTTGTTCATAAATACCTCCTTGAAAATTGGTGACTGCCTATTTAAATTTTTTGAGCCATCGATAGCTCAAAAAATCTAAATATTACATAGCGCGGCATAAAGAAAAGATTGGCTAAAAGTGAAACTTTTTATTTTGCGTCAGCAAAAGCGAACTTTCGTCTCTCTGGCGCTAAGTTATTATTTTCTTATAACTTGCCCTTTTTATTTTTGGCCGAAAAAACCCAATATAAAATCTGGGGTTCCCTATGGGATGATATTCGTAATTATTTTATCTCCCAACAGGGACCCTGATTTAACTCATCTCGCCCTCAGTGCTTGAGCCGAAAGATTTTGCATATCTTGCGAGCAGTGCGTGTGTATAGCGCTCGGATACTTCCTAAATCAAGGCTCGCTTTATGCCCTCCCTTTCGCCGTCCTTGACACTTCGTGTCAAGGACGGCCCTCCCAGAGAGGGTTTGGCGACTCTTGCAGATGGCTTTTAATCCTCTCCCCCTCAAAGAATTTTTTAAGAAATCGTCCCCCTCTCCTTATATAACAAGGCAATACAAACGGATAAGGAGAGGGGGAAAGAAAAAGACAAAATTTTTTAAAAAGCATCTATGGGCAAATTTTGCCCCCACCCAAAATTTGCCCAGCAATTTTAAAGGGAGAGCAAAAACTGTTTTTATTGTAAATTATTTTAGATTTGGTATAATATTGAATGTCAAAGAGCATTGTACTAATTATACTATCAAAAGTTGGAAAGGATATCAAGGATAAATATGATTGGAGATAATGTAAAGAAATTTCGAAAGAAAAGGGAACTGACACAAGACAGACTTGCAAGGAAAGCAGATATTCCTTACACTATTCTAACAAAATTAGAATCCAATGTTGTTAAAAAGCCTTCTGTTCAAACTGTTGCACAGATTGCTAAGGCACTAGATGTAAGTGTGGAGGAATTAATAAAATAAATTTATGGCAAGCGTAAAAATTGGCAAAGACTTACAACAAGGGAAAATTGTAGTTTCATTTTCGTATAATCCTAAATTTGTAGCTAAAGTTAAAGCAATTGAGGGTCATAGCTGGCACCCAGATAAAAAATATTGGAGTTTTCCTTGCTCAGAAAATATTCTAACAAAGATATTGTCAGCTTTTAATGGCGAAGATGTCCTTTTAGATTCTACGCTACAATCTTCCACCAGCCAAAAGGTTGATGCACGACTACCAAATCAATCTCAAATTACAGAGGCAGTAAAGAAAGAACTCAAATTAAGAGGATATAGCCACAAGACTCAAAAAGCATATCTACACCATATTGAACGATATATTAGCTACTTTGCAAAAGATCCAAAAGAGCGTAGTGAAAAGCATATTAGAGATTATATGCTTTATTTAATTGATAAGGAAAAGGTATCGAGGGCTTATCATGATCAGGCAGTGAGTGCCATAAAGTTCTTGTATGATTGTGTATTAAATATGCCGAGAGCTGTATGTAGTCTTCCCCGACCAAGAAAAGAGAAAAAACTTCCTATTGTTCTTAGCCGTGAAGATGTGATACACATATTTGACTCGGTAAATAACATTAAGCATAAAGCAATTCTTATGCTGGCGTATTCTGCTGGATTAAGGGTGAGTGAAGTGGTAAAATTAAAAGTGCAGGACATAGATACGGGACGCAATATGATTCATATAAAAGCGGCAAAAGGTCGAAAGGATAGATATACAATTCTTTCAGAAGTTGCCTTAGAAGTGTTACGAGAATACTGGAGGGTCTATCAGCCTAAGGACTGGCTTTTCCCAGGTCCAACGCAAAATAGCCATCTGACAACAAGGACTGTAGAGAAGATTTTGGAAAAAGCTAGCCAAAAAGCCGGTATTGCTAAACATGTTACTGTCCACACCTTACGTCATAGTTTTGCTACTCATCTTTTGGAAGGTGGTACAGATTTGCGGTATATCCAAGAATTACTTGGGCATAAGAGTTCTAAAACTACAGAAATTTATACTCATGTTAGCCAGCGAGATATTGGACGAATTAAAAGCCCTTTGGATTTTGAAAGGAAATAACAACAGCAAAAAGTTATCCGCCTTTGGCGGAAGGCTTCACTCGTGTATAGACGAAGTACTTCGCAAAACATGCCAATTTGGAGGCATAAACGAAGTAGTTCGGATATGAACAGTTA
>CAZUQH010000011.1:0-18993 GCA_964622465.1 uncultured bacterium
ACCGTTTTTCTCTTCTTTCTTTGCCTTGTCATAAAAATAGCTTACAAGCGTTGTTCCATGGTGTTGTTCGATTATATCAATAATTACTTTATCAAGACGTGAACGCCGTGCGAGTTCCACGCCATCTTTTGTATGCGCAACGACGATACGGGTACTCAACGGAGCGCGCAGACGGCGATGTTTTGAATCCGGCTCACTGGTATTTTCTGAGAAATATTCTGACATTTCAATCTTACCAATATCATGATAGTACCCGCCGACTCGCGCAAGTATCGGGTCAGCGTCAATAATTTGCGCTGCCTGCTCGGCTAAGTTCCCGACCATCAGTGAATGATGGTAAGTCCCGGGCGCTTCCAGCATAAGCCGCCTCAAAAGCGGCTGATTTAAATCAGCGAGCTCAAGCAGGCGGACGTCTGTCGTAATATGGAATAGAGATTCAAAATATGGCAGAAACCCGAGCACAAGAATAGCCGACCCAAGACCATTTGCAAATGCAATTCCCATATTTTCCAAAATAACCGTAACCGTTTCGTTGTAGAACGTACCGAACATACCTGCAACAAGCATTCCAGCGACAGAAACGAATAGCCCTGCTCTCATAACGTTATGCCTGTGGCATACTTTTCTTGTATAGTAAACTGCTACCAATCCCATTACAAGGTGTATGAAAAACGCCTGGAAATTATAACCCCAGATGCCAGAGATGATAAGTGATGTGGTTACGACAAAAAGTATGCCAAACCCGGTACCTATAAGAATGGCAACGAGCATCGCTCCAAAGGAAACGGGTATCAGTACCATCGGGAATGAATCATTCAGCCGGGCGAGTTCAGCAAAAATAAGGACTATATAGCACACGAGCATCGCAAGACCGATCATATCGGCACGCCGATACATCTCAGGGGTAATCGTACGAATATATCCGACCGTAAGGAGAGTTATAATCCCTACAAAAACCACGCTTGTTATCACGTTTTCTATTGTTGGTTCGGAAAAGACAAGCAGGACGAAAAGGACAACGATTGAATTTATGAGTGCGAGAATATTAGGGGAAATGTTTACCTGGCACGGCTCCCTCGTTTTTTTCCTGACTACCCCAATTCCAGTGCGGCGGCAAAACGGTAACTTGATCATTGTTTTTTCCTCTCGTGCCGGTTGTAAGCGGCAACAATCTTCTTGACGAGCCGGTGCCTGACAACGTCTGATTCATTGAAATAAACAAACCTGAGCCCTTTGACGTTCTTCAAGATATGTCGGATGACTATCAGACCGGATTCAGTGCCTTTTTCCAGGTCAACCTGTGTTATGTCTCCGGTTATGACTGCATTTATGCCTGTTCCGAGACGCGTGAGGAACATCTTCATCTGTTCAGGAATCGTATTTTGCGCCTCGTCAAGGATTATGAAGGCGTTTGAGAGAGTGCGTCCTCTCATATATGCAAGCGGTACGATTTCAATTATCCCGTCCTTGCGGTATCTGTGAAATGTAGATGGGCCAAGCATGTTGTAAAGAGCGTCATACAACGGATTCAGATACGGTTCAACTTTTTCGTACAGGTCACCGGGCAAAAAACCGAGTTTTTCGCCTGCTTCAACTACCGGCCGCGTGAGAATTATCCTGGACATATCACCCATTGCGAGCGCTTTAAGCGCACACGCAACTGCAAGATACGTTTTGCCCGTACCTGCAGGGCCAATTGCAAACACAATGTCGTATTTCCGGATAGCGTCAACGTATGCCTGCTGATGAGGGGACTTTGGAACGACTGGCTTGCCATGCCAATCAACATAGACAGCATTTGCCGTCCCGCTATTGCCCGCCTTATCTCGCTGGATTGCCTGTCTTATGTGCTCTTCGGTAATTCCATTATCAGGAGATACCTCTTTTGTTAGGGCCAATATAAACGATTGTACTTTATCTACCACCTTACGGTCACCCTGCAGTGTAATAACGTTACCGTGCGAACTCACTCGCAAAGGGAAATATTTCTGAATGAGTTTTAGATTACGGTTGTGTTGACCGAACAAAACAGGAGCAAGATACTCCTCGATTTCAACGTGACGTGAAATCAAATCCTGCCCCCTAACTGCACTAAATAATCCGGGCGCACCAACGGCCTCGCTCTGAGAAGATATGGACGTGATAGGACACTGATATGGGCTGAATTTTGCAATGGCAGAGAATCAGGGGATATCCAGCACCTGGCCTGGATAAATCAGGTCGGGGTTTTTTATCTTGTCGTCATTTGCCTTGTAAATTCTTTTCCATTTCCATGGGTCGTTGTAGATATAATCTTTGCCGGAAATATTCCAGAGGCAGTCGCGGTCCCTCTCCCAGGTACCAACGGTATAAACACCGAGATGCTCCTCAGTTTTTAGTTTCTCTCCCGCAAGCCGTTCTGCTTCGGCGCGCGCTTGAAGCAATGCATCCCGCTCAGCTTCTGCGCTCTTCCGCGCTGCATCTGCTTTGTCTTTTGCTAATATATAATCGGCCTGGCCATAGGCGTCACGCGCCTCAGACAGCAGTTCCTTCGCTTCAATTGCCTCGCCGCCAAGGTCCGTAACTTCTTTTATTGCCTGCTGGGCTGCTGCAATTGCCGCTTCAGCAGCTGCTTTCGCCTGTGCAACTTCTTTTGGTATCTTCGGCCCACAGGCAGCTAGCCCGAACATCAATACCAGTGTGATGACGCTTGTTAATAAAAAAAACTTATTGGTTTTCATCTGCATTGTAAACCCCTCCCACAAACTGTCTACGTTACATAGATATTCCGTCTGTTTCTGATTAGATTGTAACACAACATCTTGCCTTTGTCAAGAAACAAGAAAAACGGGCACTCAAAATTTATTCCTTAACGGATTTACCGTCAAGATATGGAATAAGGGCAAGATAATAGGAATTATGAGGGAGCCAGTACTCGCCGCTATTCCAGGAATAAGCAATCCAGTCAGGTTCAATCCCTTCGCCACCTTTTCCAATAATGCCGTTAGGAATTCCGCCAGAGACAGGCCCTTTCCCATAAAAACCAGAAAATGTTGGTGGATTGAGCGTCCCGGCACCACTAACCATACAGTAATTAAGCGGATTGTTTCCAAGCACCCATTGAACCTGATTGCCGGCAAATTCTTCAAGCCGTGGGTCGTTATAGAGATGCGCCAGGCGCACAGCAACAAGGCCATATGCAAAGTGGTCGCAATTCATTCCATGCACCTGAGTCCATGCATCCTGGGTAACGAAGAAGCGCGGCTCAAATGTTCCATTCTCGTTCTTTACCAGAAGTTCTGCAATCTGGCAATAAGGACTCAAGCGAGCCATTTTCAGGAGATAGTTTTCGGCAAAGGTGATATCAGCGAAATGGATTTTTGACCATAGTGGGTCGGTCTTGTCCAGCATCTCTTCCAGGTCAATAAATCCCATGTAAACGGAGAGAACACGCTCGTGCGCTTTTGGTTGGAAAAGGAATGAATCCTTCCCTGGTTCATTGAAGAAATTACCACATACACCAAACTGCGACCTGCCGGGTTCGAGAAACTGGCGAGGAAGAAGCTCCTCCGCTAATTCTTTTGCGTTTGTCAGATATTTTTGTTCGGCTGTCTGCCTGTAGAGTGAGGTAGAGGCCCAGAGTTTTGCACCGAGGTCTGTGGTATTAGCGCAGGATTGCCTGTCAAGCCACTGATAAGCGCGCAACCCTGACTCTATGCATCGCTGGCTCAGCTCTAGCTCATATTTCTTGAGCGCGCCGGATGCCTCGACAAGCGCGACAACGTAATAACCGGTAGATGGAACGTCAGGGGTTTGCTCCATAATCCGCTTTGAATGGTCATCTTCCGGCTTTAAGGTTGGAGGCAAGACATCGTTTCCCTCTTTGTGGATTCCACCACTTGCTACACCGCCGGATGGCAACTGCATCTTCAACGCAAAATCTATTGCGTATTTGAGTTCATCTACGCTATCCGGGAATCCATTTTTGTCGTTGTCAAACTGGACCGGCGAGTGCTGGACAAACTTACTGATGCCAAAGATAAGATGCGGCAGTGACCACATCCGCTTGCCAAGGTCAAACATCGTATCGTGATAACCACCTATTACCGGGTCCTGAAAGTGACAATTCTGCCCGCAGTGGAGAGCTCTCAAGAAAGAAAACTCAAGTTCCGCGGTTTCCTTTGCAAATACGTGCTCTTCAATCAAAAACGGGAAAGAGACCAAAGTCCCGGCACTCAGTAATTTTGGAAGGCGGACCTCAAGTATGTAGCTGCCTGGTTCCTTAAACTCGCTAAAGTCAGCATGGTAAAATTTTTCCTGCCAGACAAGCGACTCTACTGCATGCAGTTCGCCACGGTAAACCTGGCGCTTGGTTGCCTTTTCGGTAACGGTAAAGTTTCCGGGTTTAGCCGTCAATTGTCCCTGGAATTTGTCTGGTGGATTGGAAATTCTAAGGACAGCGAACTTCCTGTCATCTGGATGATAACCGACCTGACTAACGGACAGAGTCAGTTCGGTTTTCTTTGAAACGTCGTTCACCTGGATCTCGTCAATAAAGACCGAGCCAGAACCGTTCTGGACCGTACTTATTGCAAAGTAAACGTTTGAAATATTGTCAAGTTTACTGTCCTGACCACCCCATGCGTAACTCAGGTCCTGAACTTTGAATGCATACTCTGTCCAGTCGTCCGGCGGAGAGAATATTTTCCAGAAAACCGAGCCATCCTGGTCTTCGACCTTGAACTCTACTTTGTTCTTAGCGCCTGCTGCTCTTATCCAGAAACGGAATTCCTTGCCTTTTGGTTGTTGTACTTGAAAAGAACGGGATATCTGGACCCATGCGTAATTCTCCGGACCGGCAAGGTCATAATCCAGCCGCAAACATTTGCCCTTGGTCCCCCTGTCAGTTACGAGGTTTATTTTGACTGCTTCATTATCACATTTACCCGTGTGCCATTCGTTCAACGTCTCGCAATTGTCAAAAACAATACGTCTCCCGTTTGAATCTGAAGCGGCGAAACTTCCCTGAACGGCCAATAGTAATACCAAAGAAGAGATGATTAAAACGGCTAATAATCCTGTAGCACGTGGCTTCAAAGGCATAGTAACCCCCTTTTGTTTTCTTGCGCGGAAAATCACTTGAACTGGCGGAGTTTGTCCAGGCCGCGTTCTTTGAGTTTGTCGGTTTCCTCGGCAAGAAGTGCCTTGAGCTGTCGTTCCAGTTTTGCTCGTTCCTCTTCCAGTTCCTTCCGGTATTTCTCTATCTGGTTCCTGTATGTATCCACCCGCTCCTGACCGCGCTGTTTTGCCTGCTCTATTTTGTCAGTAAGTGCGGCACGGCGTGAAACGAGCTGCTTATCAATTTCCTCCCTGAGGCGCGCCTCCTGTTCGGCAATTGCCGCAGACATTGCTTGTTTCAGACGAATCGAGAGCACTTCGCCAAGGTTAGACGTTATTTTTGTCTTCCATGCATTATTTCGGAAAGCAGATTCGGCTGTTATTGTAATTTTTCCAAACGGCCTGGCAAAAAGCGTATTTATAAGTAGGGCAATGTCTCCGGATACCTGTGGTTCGAGGGAGAAGTCCCTGGTTATAACCTGCAATTTCAACAGTAATTCGCTGCCAATTGCATCAAGAACAAGACCAATATCTGCGGTGCCTTTCGTACTTGTAAGTTGGACAGAATCCGGGGACCCGAGCTTCATACCTACAAGTGAAACGCCTTCTCCTGAAAGTTTGAATTTTTCTTCTTCGATATCGCCGGTATGGTCTATGAGCGCTGAAAATGAGGCGCTGGATATTTTCCCACCATGCGGTTGCATTGCAATATTTGCTTTGAGCGGCTTGCCATACTGGCGTGCGTTTGAAGAAATGCCCGTGACTATGCCTGAAAAGTTTGCATTTGAACTTTCGCCTGAAAGGTTTATTTTCCTTATAACAAAAGCTGGCGGCATTCCGGGCCGCGGAAATTCTACGTTGACGCCCTGCATACGCCGGGGTTTTTCCGGTTTTTCCTTCTTGCAGGAAGGCAGGAAACGTCTGACGGTCTGGACGGTTCCGAGAAGTTTATCAACTCGCTCCATCCACGTACGGCCGACAAGCGCCTCGGCGAGACGTGCTGTGTCGAGTTCTTCAATCGACAATTGTTTCTTAAGACGGTTGAAATCGCCTTTGGCAATATCGTCGAGCTTTGCTATATCGCCATTCGCCCTGCTGAATGCGCTTGCGACCGAATCACCACGGCTCTGGACTTCTTCTTTAACCAGCCCGACGCTTTTGTTGATTATATCTGCACTTGCAAGAGCATTTTTGACGTCTTGAGGGGATTTAATTTTTGTTGATTTGAGTGAGTCAATGTCCGAACGGAGCTTGTCGGTACTGGACTGGAGCTCTCCCTGTTTGAGTATATCGCGCCATAGCTTATCAGGGTCACTATACTTATTTTCCAGCTCCTCTACAAAACCGACCGATGACAGCTGTGCTCCTGCGATGATAGCTTCCACGTTTGCTTTTTCTTTGACCTGCTGAGAGATTTCCCACACAGGCAGCGCTTTTGCTTCGTCTTTAAGTTTTTCTGTCGCAACTTCAATCCCGGATGGTTTTTCTTTTGGTTTCTTGTCTCTTTTTTCCTTCTTTTCGGGTTTTGGCGGCAGCGCCCCTGATGTAGAACGCTTTGTGCCGCATTTAATGTCAAGTATCTGAATCTCATCTATGACAAACTTGCCAAAAGTCAGATAACGCGGCGAGAGCTGGAAAGAAATATTGCGCGCTTCAAAAAGGTTCTTCCAGGGGTCACCGGAATCTGCGACTTCAAAATATTTTATCCTGGTAGAGCCGGTAATGAGATTCAACTGCAATCCACGCGCGTCTACTTTTGCTTTGACTATTGACTGTCCAATCGATTCTATCGTACGCTCGACCAGGGGCTCAAGGAAGACATAGCGGAATACAAGGAGGGTGGCGGCGAGAATACCGACGATGATGATTCCTTTAATCCGTAGTTTCACATCTATTTAGCGCCCGTGCGGGACAAAAATTTTCACGAAATTCCACACTTTCTGAAGCTTCAGCGCTTTTAAGACGCCTATACGCTTTATACGTTCTGCGAACACCGTGCGGTAATAATTTATTCCTGCCAAAGAAAGCCGGTATACCGGATACAAAAGGGCAAGCGAGATTATAAGAGAACCCAGTACGACGGTATTGTTGAAACGCGTCCACGGGACAACCGGAGTATTGTAAAGCGTCGTCCACATTGGCCCAAGTGATTCTACCTCAGCCAGAAGAAACCAGCCGAGTGCGTGAAAAACAGGGTCAAGAAGATATGCGAAAAGGGCAAAAACTGCTGCCGAAACGATACAGGCAGCGTAATTTACTTCAAAAAGGAGTATCAGGAAAAGGACTACGAATTTAAGAACAAAGTTCCCTGGTGTCAGGCCAAGGAGTAAACCAAATGCGACGCCCCACGCAATCTCATGCGCGGCTTTCTTCGAGTTTAACAACCTGAACAGTTTGATGAACGGTTTAAGTAATAGCATTGTTATATGTTCTACTGCCCTCTCAACACTACGCAGGCTGTAGCCGCAACCTTTAGGTTGCGTCCTAGCGGTGTACGCCTCGTGCCTTTCGGCACTCGGCGACAATTTGCCTCGCTGACGCTTCGCTTTTCACCCACCGGGTGCGCTCGGCAAATTGTAGGCTAAAGCCTGCGACTACCGAAACCTGCGACTACAATTTTATGCCGAGTTCTTTTAACTGGCGCTCGGTTACTCTGGCTGGCGCGCCGCTCATGGGGCAGACGCCTTTCTGCGTCTTCGGGAAAGCAATCACGTCGCGAATCGTGTCTGAACCTGTAATAAGCATGAGAAGCCGGTCCAGACCAAGAGCAAATCCACCGTGCGGCGGAGTGCCATATTGCAGCGCACGCAGCAAAAAGCCAAACTTTTCGTTTGCATCTTCTTCCGAAATACCGAGCAACCTGAATATTTTTTGCTGTAGTTCATATTTATGGATACGGATTGAACCGCCGCCAAGTTCTACGCCATTTAGCACAAGGTCATAAGCCAGAGAGCGTGCAATAGAAGGCGCACATGATGAAAGTGCCGGACCATGCGTGTGCGTCCTGTCTGGCATAATCGCGTCATTGTCCATTACAAGAGGAATATGGTCCCGGACGGGGGAAGTGAAAGGATGATGGACCGATACCCAGCGGTTATCATCAGTAGAGTATTCAAAAAGCGGCGGGTTGACAACCCATACGAATTTCCAGTCCTCGCCAGAAGACAAAGTGGCGGAAGGAGATTGCTTGCGCAGGCTAAAGCCTGCGGCTACCTCTCCTTGCAATGACAAATCGGCGGCAAGTTGCAAACGGAGGTTTGCCATGGACTCGTATGCCAGCGCACGCCCGGCAGCAACAAAGAAAGTTATATCGCCTGGTTTAGCGCTCAGAATCCTGCCTATTTCTTCCAGTTGTCCTGCTTGAAAGAATTTCGTAATCGGGGACTGTGGCCCGTTTTCGGTCCATTTTATCCAGGCAAGCCCGCTTGCTCCACATCCGCGGACAAATTCAGTGAGGTTCGCTATTTCCTGCCTGCTAAACTGTTTTGTACTTCCTGCGTTCAGACCAAGTGCAATTCCGCCTGCTTGTACCGGTTCTCTGAAAACCTCAAATTTGCTTTCAAGCGCGACATTCGTTATGTCACAGAGCTCGAGCCCGAAGCGCATGTCAGGATGGTCGTTCCCAAAACGGCTCATTGATTCAAAGAAATCCATGCGCGGAAACGGACGGGGGATGCCTATGCCAAGTGTTTCACGCCATACGGCAACGATCATCCCTTCTACTGTATCGATAATTTTCTCCTGTGTCCCAAACGACATTTCAAGGTCAACCTGGGTAAACTCCGGCTGACGGTCTTTGCGCAAATCCTCGTCGCGGAAGCACCTCGCAATCTGAAAATACTTCTCCACTCCGCCGGCCATCAGTATCTGTTTGAATAATTGCGGCGACTGCGGCAAAGCATAGAAATGACCTGTATCAAGCCGGCTCGGAACGAGAAAATCGCGCGCGCCTTCCGGCGTGGATTTGGTGAGCATCGGCGTTTCAACTTCCATAAACCCGTCCTTACTCAAATAATTACGCACCGCCTGACAAATCGTGTGCCGGATTTTGAGATTACGCTGCATGCGTGACGTCCTGAGGTCAAGAAACCTCCATTCAAGGCGCACGTCTTCCGAGGCTTGCGTTCCGGAATCAATTTCAAACGGCGGCGTTTTAGAATGGTTCAGGAGCTCAAGTTCCTGTACCTGAATTTCTATTTCCCCTGTTGCAAGTTTCTGGTTTTCAGTACCTTCTGGGCGCTTTGAAACTACACCTCTTACTAAAATCACGTCTTCCGCCCTGAGTTTACCTGCTTTTTCCATGAGTACTGCGTCCTTATGTTCGCCGCGGCCGAACACAATCTGACATAATCCGCTAAATTCCCTGAGGTCAATAAATATGACGCCGCCATGGTCACGCCATGAATGAACCCAGCCGGCAATTATTACCTCTTTACCGACATCCTGTGCACGCAACCGACCAGCAGGAGTTAAGTGCTCAATATCCATATTTATTCCTTATTCAGTACGGACTCTAGTTCTAATTTAGAAACGAGGATTTCGCTGCCTTCTTTCATGTCACGGATACGCAACTGCTTCTGTTCAATTTCATCTTCACCAAGAATCACTACGTGTCTTGTGCCGGCTGAATCTGCCTGTCTTAATTGTGACTTCAAAGTTCTGTCCATAAGGTCATATTCACTGCGGAAACCAAGAGAACGTAGATAAGAATTGATTTGGGCTGCTTCCTGCCATGGGACGCCGGGAGCCCTTGCTACAAATACCTTTTTTGAAACTCTGCGCTTTGCAGCATCAGTTATGGTATTTGCAGGGTTTGCCGCAAGCACCAGCCGCTCCATCCCAAGCGCCATACCTACCGCAGGCGTCATAGGGCCGCCGAGTTCTCCGACCAGGTAATCATAACGTCCGCCGGCCAGGACAGCATCCTGTGCTCCAAGGGAGCAGGATTTTATTTCAAAAGTGGTGCGCGAATAATAATCCAGGCCACGAACGATTTCCGGATTCAGAACATAATGAATTTGCAATTTATCAAGACCTTTCTGCACCTCGTCAAAATGGTTTTTGCACTCGTCGCAGAGATAATCAGTCGTATGTGGCGCTGCACGGACGACAGCGCGGCACTGCTCTTTTTTACAGTCCAGCACCCTGAGCGGATTCTTCTCCATCCGCTCGCGGCAATCATCGCAAAGAGCATTTTTATTCTTTCTGAGATAGTAAAGCAATGCATCGCGATATAGAGGCCTGCATTTTTCACAACCAAGAGAGTTCAATTCAATGGTAAAATCCGAAAGTCCGCTTGCACTCAATAATGCAACTGAGACCTCTATTATTTCCACGTCTGCAGATGGATGTGGAGTGCCAAGGATTTCAATACCAAGCTGCCAGAACTCCCGTTGCCTTCCTTTCTGAGGCCTTTCGTAGCGGTACATCGGGCCATAGTAAAAAAGTTTGACAACCTTGCCTGTCCCAAGCATTCCATGCTCAATAGCTGCTCTGACAACGCCTGCCGTGCCTTCAGGCCTGAGCGCAAGCCATCTGCCTTTTTTATCCTGAAAATCATACATTTCTTTGGTGACTATGTCAGTCGTCGAACCGATACTCCTGATAAATAATTCGCGCTGCTCGATTAAAGGCGTTCTTATTTCTCCATAGCCGCACAGGGCCAGAATGTCTACAAAACTGCTCTCAAGTTTCCTCCAGATTAGCACATCTTCTGGAAGAAGGTCGCCTGTTCCACGCGGAGAATTATATTTTGTCATTGTATCACCATGAAAATTCCTCAAGCTTCTCTCGTGTCCGTGCAAGTATCCTAACCGGGTCCTCGGCTTTTTTATCAAAAACCTCACCCATTATGGTGCCGCTATAACCAACACGGATGAGTGATTCACGTAGTTTTTCCCAGTTAATGTTACCATCTCCTGGCACGAAATGGTCGTCTTCATGACCGAGATTATCGGATATATGGAGATGCCAGATACGTGAGCCAAAAGAATTGACGAATCGAACTGCGCCTTCCCCAAGATTTGCATGTGAAGTATCAAGGCATAAACCAACTACTTGGGGGTCAAGACCATTAAGTACATTCTCTATTTCCGAAATACGCCAACCATACTGGCCAGGTATTGAATTTTCAACCACAAGTTTCTCATTCTTTGCACTGCAATATTCCTTTAGCTCTTGCAAACATTCCCGTGCATACCGTTCCATTCTGTTTTCATTGCCATTTTCCATACGATTTGAGAGATGAATAACGACGAATTCTCCACCAACTTCGCTAAGTAAGTCAATGGATGATTTTATATTTTCAATCGCCTGGCGACGATTGTCGCTGCTATCGCCCGAAATATCAAGTATATCGTTAAATGAAGCATGCATTGATACTGCATGAATTTCACATTTCAGGAGAGCGTCCTTAAGAAGTGCCACCTGTTCAGGTGAATTCTGATTGAAGTGTCCACCTTGAGCATGAGGGTCTGCACACAACTCAACTCTTGAGAAGCCCGCATCTCTTATTGTATAAAGCGCCTTGTCTATTGGTTCTTGAAAAAATAGCGCAGTAGAAATCCCTATATTTCTTTCTTTTGTCAGTTTGTATCTCCTTTTCGCCAGTCAGATAGAGTGAACTACCCCTTGCTATCGCGAGGGGATTCCTGCTTCAACGACCAAGCTTGCCCTTGCAGGTAGAGGCTCAATCTCCACAGGCGTAGATTTGGACAGTTCCTGTCCTAATAATCCCTTTTTGAGTATGTTGATGGCTGAATTGTAGTCTCTGTCAACTATGAAACCGCAACTGCAAATATGCTTCCTTTCCCATAATTCCTTGTGGACTATCTTTCCACAATTTGAGCATATCTGCGTTGTTCCTCTCGGGTCTACCTTCGCTACCTCACTACCAGCTCTTTCAGCCTTGTAGTGAAGCATCCAGATGAACCGTGACCATGAAGCGTCAGTTATAGATCTGGCAAGGTAACGATTTCTGACCATTCCTTGGACATTCAGCCCTTCGTATGCTATGAAACCATAGTTATTGATGTAGTATCTTGACAATTTGTGTAAGAAGTCGTCCCTCTGATTTGTGACCTTTTCGTAAACACGTGCTACTTTAGTTCTTTGCTTTGCTCTGTTTTTGGATTTCTTCTTCTTTCTTGCTAATTCTCTTTGTTTTCTTGCGAACTTCCTTAATGACTTATCCAAACATTTTGGATGGTCAAAGTGGTTTCCGTCACTGTCATAAACGAAGTTGTCCAGACCCAGGTCTATACCGACTTTTCTCTGGTTCTCCTGCTTTTTGCCAGTGTTTTTCTGTTCACATATCACAGAAACGGAAGCGAACCATTTACCAGATGACTGGTGTTTTATAGTTACCTGTTTTATCTTACCCTCTATCTTTCTGTGCATAACGAAAGGGATATCACCAATTTTTGAGAGGTGTAGTATGTCTAATCTTTTATCTGTTTTTATTATTTTAAATCCACTCTGGTTGTATGTGAATGTCTTGAACCAGCCTTTGCCTTTGAACCTGAGTTTGCCAATCTTTTTGGCATTCCTCTTTAGTTGGTGCAACGCCACGATGTTTGAGTGCAACCTGTAATTCTCATACTGTAGAACCTTTGAGTAGACATTTTCCAGGTCAGGAAACTCCTTCTTTAGTTCTGGCAACAAAGCCTGCAACTCGTTCCTTTTCAGATTGTATTTTGATTTCTCTTGAAGAAGATGGCTATATACAAACCTGCATTTATCCAGAGTCCAGAGTAGTTTTTTCTCCTGTTGCTTTGTCGGATACAACCTAAATTTGTATGTCAGTTGCATATATTTTTGTTCTCTTCTTTTCTATCTTTTCTACATATAGAAATAATCGGCTCTCATCCCCCACCCTTACGGATGAGGACTTCTTACCATGAATGTCAAAAGGTTAAATCCACACCATGGTTGCCAGCAGTAACCTTTCTCTTGATGCGAAACACAATTAAGGTCTTCCTCTTTGTCCAGATTGCAAGCAACCGCACCAGCATACATCCTTACATAGAATTTCGCACGTGTCGCAGGGTCATATTTTTCCCAGTAATCGCCCCATCCGTAGTCACGCTCAAATTTTGACCTTATGAGTCCTGCTATGTGCTTTGGATGCCATCCCATCTTAAGCAAAACTCGGACGAGCGTTTGTAAATTTACCGGCCTCAGAAGGTTATCGTTTGGAACAAGGAGACAATGCCGTACACAGGGCGGTATACTGTTTGTATCAAGCATATCATACGTATGTTGCCATTCTTCCTTTGGGTCTTCTTTTGTGCTATCAAAATCTTTGTGAAACTTCGCAAGCTGAGAATGCCGATAACTGTTTATTGCCTTCCCCCAGCCTGCTGTCTGGTCTGGAATATTGCATTTAACTTTGCTTGCATACCTGGCGCATTTCTGAAAATTATCTCTTGTTTCAAGTAGTTCACCAAGCGAAACGTCGTCAGTACGCGGTAGAGCTATAAGTATACCGACCGACTGCGCAACTGATTCGCCAAACTTATCAGACATTTTATGTTTGTGGTAGGTAGAGAAAGGACAGCGTATGCCTCTCACATGTATAGGGTCTCCGTACATAGAAAGGTCAATTGAAATTGCTTCTCTGCCTGTCTTACCAGCACCAACAGCGCCATCCCCGAGGACCACTGGTATATCAATCTTCTCTCTTATATTCTTTATTACCTGATGCGCAACATACTCTAATAATCGTCCGATGCCATCAAATGCACGACCATGCCCCTCGGATACGTGTATCTGGCGCTCTACATCCAGATTTCTATATTTCTCTCTAAGCGTTTTGCTTACGTGACCGAGTTTCTCCAGTTTTTTTTCAACTGCTGACCCACGTGTTATACTGGAAACAAAGTGGTACCCCTGGCCTGTCATAATTACAAGTGGAGTGATATCCCATTTGCAAAAGACACCGAGAATCTCCTGATATACTGGCTCCAGTTTTTCAAATGTAAGTTTGGAATTAATGAAAGCTTCTCCCGGAAAATCAACATTAAAATATTCTACATCAAGCACTGCAAGTGTATTTGCTCTATCCCAGTTAGACCTGAAGATGCCAAGGCCGTGGTCCAGAACCAACTCAATACTGTTATATGGCGTTGACATTAAACCCTCACGGTCAAACCGGTTGAGGTCTTCACTAATTATGGATTCATCATAACCAAACACATATTTAGCGGTAAATGAATCATGGCTGTCAAGCGTTCCTCCACAGTATTCACAAATTCGCTGTTTAACCTGGGGTAAACGGTAAAACTCTTCAGCCGTTCTGGCTCTATCTGTTCCCTGTTTCCCCTGTTTCCCCTGTTTCCCCTGTTTCCCCTGTTTTGTGGTACTGACTTTCTCCGCAATTTTTTTGGTAGCACTCATGATAGCTGCCTCCTTTTTCAAATCTCCATATATTCATATATTATCTAGCATAGAATAGATATAGAAGCCAGATAATCACGGTAAACACAAAACCAGATACTACGCTTATTGTCCCGTATTTCCTTTTCCTCGCTCTTAAACCACCTATCAAAGGCGGGACCCACACAAGGACAAGCCACCAACCACCTGCGAGAAGCAGTGTAAGGACTAAAAATCGCTCCAGTTTGCCCCACCAGTCCTCATCTATCACAAGCGGCTCTTTGTGTCCTTCGGCCATCTTCTTCGTATAAGAAACGATAATCGCTCCTGCAAAAATGGCAACTACGTAGCCGGAAATAGCGAGCAGCGCCGTGTTGTTTGCATATAACGCACCGATTACTGACGTATAAACTGGCGATTCGAAGTATGCAAGCGGGGTTAGAAATACGATTGCCATAAATCCAATATGCAAAAACTGGTCCGCAAGAAAAGTATATATATTATCAACCCCGAAACGTTCCGCAGTAACGAGTTTTAACCAATCCTGCAGGCCGTGAACAAGCCACAGAAAAAGCAAAAAATCCCAGAACAAAGGAGTTTTCCAGCATGGATAAAGTAACGCTATAGCAAACACAGCGAATACCCCGCTGTGTACGAACGACCCCTCTGCTCCGCGTAGCTTGAACTGATAGAAACGCTTTGTCTGCAGAGGAAAATCGGCTATAAAATGCGCGAGTAATAAGCGGACAAAAACAAACATAATTCCTACTCCTTAAAGAGACGGGAAAGCTGTTTCTCTGTTTTTTTCAGGGACTCTGATATTACTTTTGTTTTTGATATGACCGGCATAAAATTGGTATCCCCGGCCCAGCGCGGGACAATATGAACGTGCAGATGCCCGGCATAGCCGGCTCCTGCTATACTGCCAATATTCATCCCGAGATTGAAACCCTGTGGATGAAGCATCTTTTTCAAAACGTTCATGGATTTCTTAGTGAGTGAAAACATCTCTCTGGACTCTGCTGGCAGCAATTTCGCAAGGTCCGCAACGTGTCTGTATGGCGCGACCATCAGATGACCTGCATTGTATGGATAACGGTTCAACATAACAAACGAATATTTGCCGCGGAAAACGACATGAGAATTGTTCCCGCAGAAGATGCACTTCCCTGGTTTTGAGGCGTGAGTTACGTAATCAGACCTCCACGGCGCCCATAGAATCCGGGAATCGCTCTCTTTTATACCGGCTGATTTTTTCTTCCCCATATTAGCAAATCCCTGCTGTACTCGGACGTCATAAATGTCGCCCCTGCAAGTGCGAGCAAGCTCGCACACTACAATATGACAATTGACTACTTCTGCTGAAGATGGAGCACCTTCATCCAGGCATCCTGCGCTTCATCCGGGCGGTTCTGATTATTATAAAACGTCGTAAGTGCACGCCAGGCATTCTCATCCTCCGGGTTTACCTGGGTTGCCTTACGATATGCCCACTCGGCGTTCTTATACTCTTTATCAAGAACGTACGTATTGCCAAGATTCGTCCACGCGGCTGCCGGCTCCCTCGGCCAGCGTGTTGCTTCAAGGAATATTTCCTTTGCTTTGTCGTTTTGCCTGGTCTGTATATAACACCAGCCAAGCCGAAAATAAGTATACGGAAAAACAGGGTCAAGGTCAATATATCGTTTGAAATTCCATATCGCTTTTTCCCAGAGTTCTCTCTGGTCGTATCGTTTCAGGATATTCTGGTCCTGAGCTGCCTTCGCATACAAACTCCCTATCTGGTAATGACTTTGAACGTAGTTCGGCGCAAAACTTCTCAGTTCGTCATAACCAGCGAGTGCGCGTTCAAAATCGGTGCGCTGCTCACCTGATTTGTCTCCCCATTCAGGACGCTCTCTTAGTTCCATATCCCAACGGTCATTAAACACGTTCCCCCTGAAATAGTAAGCCATGGCAAAGTGTGGATTGTACTTGTTAACTAAATCATAATGATAGAGCGCGTCGTTCCAGCGGCCAGTTTTTGAAAAAGCAATCGCTATGTTATGATGCATATCAGCTTTGAAGAACCGTGGAAAATAACCAAACGCGAGCCAGAGGCCAACCCCGAAAGTCAGAAGCTGTAACGCAAAACGCACACCTTCCGGCAATGCTTTCACGACAGGTTTCTCAGGATATACCTCGGAGTTACTGAAATGAGTTGCAAGACCGCCTATAATGCCGAGATATAAATAGAAGAAGGTGCCTGAGGAAACAAAGCGGTGGTGAACGTCCGTGATGTTCTCAACCATAAATGCAATAAATCCGCTTATAAAAGCAATCAGATAATATACCTGGACCGGCGTCTGTGTAGGGCCACGGGTCTTTGTTATAATAATTGGTTCAGATAGGCGCCTGTAACCAGCAAAAAGAATTGAAAAGATTGCCCATAGATATATTGTAAAACCAATTATGCCGGTCTCGTACATTACCTCAAGATATTCATTGTGAGCATGGTCGGTTTCTGTGTTGTGCTTGCCTTCTATTATGAATATCTGATGTCTGCGGTACTGCGGATAAACCGCCTTGAAACTACCGACACCGGTTCCAATCCAGGGATGCGCGTCTACCATTTCAACTGTTGAAAGATATGTAAAAACACGGAAACGGAAGGAATTAATGTTTTTTGATAGATAATAACCGACAGCTATTACAGTGACCGCAACAAATGTAATCCCGCCAATCTTGAGGTATTTCCTTAATTTTTCCTGACCGGGAAATAAAAATCTACTCGCAAGCAATATTACTGTTACAAGGCCGCTTGCTATTGAAAGCATAGGGCCTTTGCTCATGCTCATAAACACATTTGCAGCAAGTATCCCGAGAATAATGACATATATCCAGTTGCGGGTTTTGAGGAAAAGGACTGCAACAATAGGGGCAACAAATGCCATGAAAGCACCATAAAAACATGGGTTTCCAAAGGTTGAAAAAACCCTTTTGGAAAATGCACCTTTCCAGATGAACGGGTCAACACCAGCTGCCTGTATAAACCCATAAAGTCCCGCAAGGAACGCAGCAATGACTACAAACCATACGAACTTATTGAGGTCCTGATGGTTTGAAAATTCAAAGAAAACAACAAGGAACAGGCCGGTGTACAGGATTCTGCGAAGTATTTCGTCATAAGCAATACGCTGATATGACGAAAAGAACCAGTACGAAATCATATCAACGGCGAAAAGCGTAAGTACAGGAATGATTGCAAGCCATTGCTCTCTGGTCGGACGGAGTCCACCTTGTTCTATAAGACGCGCAATCCAGAACATTATGATGAGTGTGCCGAAGATATGGAGAAGCGTGATTTTTATCTGGCAGGAATCATAGGTACGCAGGTAGAATAGGAGTACGAGCAGCAGAGCGAAAACTGGTAACAGATAAGAGATTATTACGTGATAGGTTCGTACCAGCTGTTTGTTCATCCTCAAGTATTCTATATGACTTGCCGCCACTCTAGCGTTAGAGTATTTATGCATAACAAGCCGACGGCGCGACTTGAACGCGCGACCTAAGGTTTACGAAACCTTCGCTCTACCACTGAGCTACGCCGGCAGAAAAGGCAATTATTCTTAAAAGTGCCACGGCAGGGAATCGAGCCCCGGACGCCGGCCTTTTCAGGGCCGCGCTCTACCTCTGAGCTACCGTGGCACAAATAATGTTCATTTTGTGATGTATAATACTAAAACCACTGTGAGATGTCAACCAATTATGCAATAAACAACGCTGTTATGCCTGCTATGATACAATAGATGCCGAACCAGTGAAGGCGGCGGGTGCTCGCTGCCCGGATGAGGAGTGTTATACAAAAATAACCGGTAATTGCTGCGGTGATGAAACCGGCGGCGTAACCGGGGACGCTGGCGGTTGTGAGGGACGAAATGTGACGGGATTCAAGGACGAGCGCACCGAGGATTGCCGGCACAGAAAGTAAGAATGCGTAGCGGGGGGCGGACTGGCGGTCAAGGCCGAGCAGCAAGCCGCCTGCGATGGTTGAGCCGGAGCGTGATATTCCGGGGATGAGCGCTACTGACTGGAAAATGCCAACGAGGAAGCCGCGGCTTGCGCGGAACGCACCCAGCTGCTTGCGCTCGCGGACGGGGATAAAATCACCGAGAAACAAGAGTGCTGCAGTTATGAAAAGCGCTATTCCTACGGTATGAACACTGGAGAAAAGTGTTTCCACCCGGGAAGAAAACGCCAGTCCGGCTACCACAACCGGCAGCGTCCCTGCTATTACGAGCACGAGCACCCGCCGCATTTCCATCTCGCGCGGAGCAAGTTTTGCGCGTGGGCGCCAGTCAAAAAATGCCCTGACCATACCCAGAATATCCCGCCAGAAGTATACGAGCACCGCAACAAGAGTGCCTGCGTGCAGAGTAACGTCAAACAACACGCCTGGCTGTGAAAATCCCGGTATGAGATGCTGGAAGATGACGAGATGGCCGCTTGAGGATACGGGCAGGAATTCAGTCAGCCCCTGAA
>CAZUQH010000011.1:19093-20509 GCA_964622465.1 uncultured bacterium
AAGATGACGAGATGGCCGCTTGAGGATACGGGCAGGAATTCAGTCAGCCCCTGAACTACGCCAAGTATAACACTTTGCCAGATATTCATGCGCCGAACTTTTTGAGGCGCAGCGCATTCGCAAGCATAAGAGGAATTACGTCCTTGGCTGACATAATCCCAAGCCCGCCAGAAGCACAATTCCGCTCAGTGAACCGTTTTGAGTTGTCAGAAACAATATATTTTGAGAGCAATAGCAACGGGCTCGGATGCCACGAATGCCCTTTCAACGGCGCAGGAGTCGAGTGGTCGCTGCCGACAACAAGCACATCCGGTTTCAACTCAAGCAACTCTGGCAGCCGGCCATCAACTTCTTCAATGATATGCGCCTTTCCGTCGCGGTTTCCGTCTTCTCCGTAGGAATCCGTCTTTTTGATATGCAGATAGAAAAAGTCATACTTATCCCAATTTTCAAGCAGTGTTTCAAACTCGCTCTCAATCGTATCGCCGGTAGGCACAACTTCCATCCCTACGAGACGCGCAAGGCCGCGGTACATGGGATAGTTCGCAATAGCAGCAGCGCGTACTTTATTTATCTCGCCGAACTTTGGAATATCCGGGTACTGAGCAAACCCGCGCAGAAGTACTGTGTTCGCAGGACGGGAGCGTTTCAGGATTTCATTTGTCTGCTTCACAAATTCATCAACAAGTTTTGCTGTCCCCGCCGCATCCTGCTTCAACGGCTGCACGTTCAATGCCTTTACTCCTGTTTTCTGAGGGTCTGTATCAGCGATATCGCCACACAGCCCTTCGCCTCTAAAAACAACAACGAATCTGTGCTCCTTCACGCTCCTTATTATAACTTCGGCATTCCCGATTTTCTTTATCCTGTCTGACATCATTGCACACAATTTTTGATTCTCTTCGGTAGAAAGACGGCCAGCGCGCCGGTCAACTATAATGCCATTGTCATCCATTGCTGCGAAGTTCCCTCTTGCCGCAACGTCAGAACTGCCAAGTTCCATATCTATGCCGAGCGCCTCAAGCACGCCACGGCCAATTAAATTCTTAATAGGGTCATAACCAAAGAGCCCGAGATGCCCTGGCCCGCTGCCTGGCGTAATTCCTATTGCTACAGGGACAGTCATACCGAGTACTGACGACTGTGTAAGCCGGTCAAAATTCGGCGTGTGCGCCTTCTCAAGTGCGGTCTTTCCGTCTTTTCCAGGTAAATCGCCTAATCCGTCCATCACAAGCAGAACCATTTTTGTATTATTTTCAATTGCAAGTTGTTTAACAAGTCCCTGTCTTGTCATTTTGTGCCTCCAGTTATATGGGATGAGATTGCTTCGTCACTACGTTCCTCGCAATGACAGCCTACTTTCCAAGAATTATACTTAATGCTTTCTGCTCCCGTTCAAGCTTCTGCTCATCACCT
>CAZUQH010000011.1:20609-30787 GCA_964622465.1 uncultured bacterium
TCCAAGAATTATACTTAATGCTTTCTGCTCCCGTTCAAGCTTCTGCTCATCACCTTTCCATTTATATAGCGTCACAAGCTGACGATGCACGTGCGGATTGAAAGGATTTACCTGAATTGCATGTTCGTACTGAACGATTGCATCATCATATTCGCCAAGACGCATAAGAACGTCACCATAATCAGGATAAGCACGACCGTAATTCGGCGCAACCTGCGCAATCTCCTCGTACTGTTTTTTTGCCTCTTCGAATAATGCTTCCTCTGCGTACGACTTAGCAATTTTTGCAAGGACTACCGGATTATATCGCTCTTCTTCAAGTGCTTTTTTATACTCCTCCCTTGCTATGTCCGGCTTACCAAATTGCCTGAGTTTATCACCAATCCGTACGTAATCCTGAACATCTAGCGGTACATACTCACTGATCTCGTCTATTACTTCATCACGTTCTTTCAAATGCAGCCTCCTTATCCTTAAGCCGGGAAAATCTTTAAGTTCAAGCGACAAGATATATTTGCGCCACTCGCACTCAATATGTTTCTGGCTCAGTCCTATCGCAGTTTTAAATGCGCGGTCTTTATTTGTCTGACGGCTAAGCTCTGCCAGGATTTCCGGTATCGCACTTATTCCCCAGCGTTTAACTATCCACTCCAGAGCGCTCTTCACTTCAGCATAAGCAAGCGATACCTCTTCGGGAGTATCAAGCGTAGGCATTCCGCGTCTCATTTTATAAAAAGAAACGAAGCTGCCTGACTTGCTCGCATTATACAGAAGTTTCTCGTCAAGTGCAAGCATCGGAGCCGTTGTCGTGCTGCGCCACATAACTTCAAAAGAATGCGCGAGTGCCTCGTGAAGCCATAACGGGCAGCGGTAATTAGTCCTTGCGTTTATAAGGAAGTGAGTATACTCGTGAGTTACAGTGTCAAGCCAGGAATATCCAAAAGCAAGCGCCTCAGGTGTAAGAAGCATCACTCTGCCATACCTGCAAATACCTATTGCATTAGATACCTCTATTTCTTTATCTGACAGGCCTGACGCGCGCTGAAACGACTCTCTGTCTGGATATATCTGCACAAGGACTGGTTTGTCATAATGAACACCAAGCACCTCTTCAAGCCGGGGTCTTGCACTTTCCAGCGCATCAAGCGCATAATCCACAAGCACCTTATCCCTGCCCTGTACCTGGATAACAAAATGCTCGCTCTGAAACGTCTCAAATACCGGTTCTTCTGCTTCGGGTCCGGAAACAAACAGAAAAAAACCAGCTACAAGCGCAAGAATGAGTGTGCATCTTGCTTGTCTCATCATGGTCTGTTTTTTCTGCAAAACATCAGCATCGTGTGTTATTGTACTTGCGCAGGAACCTGTGGAAGGAGCTGGATACCAGGACACTAGAATAGAACACTAAGGCCGGCCAGCAACTGCGTAGATTCTAGATTCAGAGAGTCGTCTTCGTCCGTTATATCTCTGTCAAAAGACACCATGTTAGTGTACCACTTTACTTCAACAAAAAGACTTATGTCATTCCCCATGCGGATTCTCAAACCAACCGGAAGGCACATATTAAAGCCCACTTCAGTATCTTTTGTTGGCGATGAGAACGTAGTTGATTTTGTATACCCTTTCAGATATGGGGACTCAATGGAGTTAAAAGTAAAACCAGCTCCTATCCCGAAATAGGGGTCAACTATGCCAATTGGGATTCTCATCAGTAAATCCCCGCCGAGCAGAAGAGACCTGACTGTCAGATAGTCACTCGTAGTAAAAGTAAAATCGCCGAAGTCAACGCCATCCAGGTCAAACCTGATTTCCTGGGGGACAATATTGTGAGACCCATAAGAAATTTCTATGTCCCCTCCGATAATGCCGCTGAATCCTCCTATTCTCAAGCCAAATGGTATTGAACTGTGGGTTTCCAGATCGGTCCAGCTTATTGAAGTGAAAATATAATCGGAATCGTCGCCTATATTAACATAAACCCAATTAGCGTACATCTTCTTAGAGCGTTCGAATCTAAGGTCCATCTTAGCTGTGCTGTAACCAGTAAAAAAATCTACAAAACTGTAACTTCCTCCGGCAGGACCCGCCGTTTCACCGTACTGCATGACTTGCGGCTGCTGGGTATAAGCGGGTTGCCCGGGTTTATAGGGCGCAGCCGCACCCGGTGCACCCTCCCAGTCCTGGTCAACTATCACGCTTGATGCGACAATTGCTTCTGCTGTTTCGGTCCTGATAAGACGGGCGTTTATTTCAACCTTCCCTGTCCCGGCTGGAAGCAAACTCCCTGCTATTATTGCCTCTACTCCGAGCACTTTACCAAGTTCCTTTGCAGAATCCGGGTCTATAACACCCGAAATCTGAAGTTTCAATTCTCCTACAACCTTATCAAGTAAGCTACGCTCAATAACAGTAAACTTTTTCAGTTTGATAATACGCGTAGTGAGCCGCTCTGCAATTATCATTCCTCCGCTGGACTCGCGGTTATCAACATATGCGAATGGAAGAATCGCAATCTTCCGGTTTGTCAGTTCAGATGCCCCTTCTGAGAGTTCTTTAGCCAATTTAGCATAACTATCCACAGCTGCTGCCGCTATAACCGGAAGCAACGTGGTGAACGCCAATACCAAAACAATATATTTCAATGGCAAATTGCAAATGGTACGCTTATCTTTCATTGTCCCCCCCTATAATAAGGGCCATTCTCACGGATGCCCGTGCAAAAAACAAGTGCCATAATTGTAGCAAAAGTGCGCTAAAAGGTCAATTTTATCACCCCGGCGATGCAATTATTGCACATTACTTCCGGTTGTCTTCTGCATGTACAGCGTCTGGGTGGGATATGCGAATTCTACACCGCGCTTTTCGAGTTCGCTCTTGAGTTTGAAGTTGATTTCCTGCTGGACGTCCATATACACATTGTAGTCAGCGCTCATTACGTAATAGACCACCTCAAACACCAAACTGAAATTACCATATTCAAAGAAATGAGCGCGGTCGAAGACAGTATCTTTTACCCCCTCTATAATCTTCTTTACCACTCCGGGTATTTCTTTTAATTGCCCTTGAGTCGTCTGGTAGGTAACTCCAAACCTGAATACAACCCTGCGCTTTTGCATTCTCTTGTAATTGCGTATCCTGGAGCCGGTAAGGTCTGCGTTCGAAAACACAAGTTGTTCGCCGCCAAGCGAGCGGACACGCGTGGTCTTGATTCCGATATGCTCAATCGTCCCGAGAAAATCCCCTACGATTATAAAATCGCCTATTTCAAACGGCTTGTCAAAGAATATCGCAAAATAACTGAACAAATCCCCGAGAATTGCCTGAGCTGCGAGAGCAATTGCAACGCCGCCGATGCCAAGACCTGCAATAAGCGCGGATATCTTGATGCCAAGATTATCCAGGAGAACTACGATAGCAAGGCCCCATACAACCACTTTTATCACTGTAAGTATCCCTGCGAAGCCCTGCTTTCTGGCTACGTCTTCTTCTTTCTTTGCCCAGTATGATTCAATAGCATAAGCAATTATCGCAAGAATGAAACGCACGCCAAAGATGGTAAGAAGCACCAGGCCAAGGACGTCTATAACTTTTGCCAGGCCTGGATTCAGAGTCAGGGGACGGATTGCAAGATAGAAAGCACCGAAATAAAGGAGAGGGAGCAGTGTCTTTTCAACGGCGCGAATCACGGCATCATCAAAACCAGCAGGGGCTTTCCGGGCCCATTTTTTGAGCTGCACCATTATAATCCTTTTGAATATTCCTATAACGGCGATAGCAACGACAAAAATACCAATGCAGATAAAGTAGCTAAGAATACTATTGCCCCAGAACACCTGACCTAAAAAGTTATTCATTTTACTCCCCCCTTAAAAAGCGACAAATATACTATAAACAAGTTCGAGGCCAAAAGCAACAAGGACTGACCCGCTGACGAACTGAAATACCTTACGCGATTTTGTAGACCTTACCAGTTTTTCCGGCAGGATACCTGTAATAGCACCAAGTACTACCGGCGCAGCAGCAGTGCCGATACCGAAAGAGACGGCATATAGCATTCCTGTGGCGATATATTCTGTCTTACAAGCGATATAAGTGATGACTGCTATAAGCGGCGCACAGGGCGACATTCCTACCAGAAACCCGAGAATCAGCATATTTCCAGAAATTTTTTGCATAATACCTTTCTTTGGAAATGGGACTTTGGCAAAATGCATACTGTCCATCTTGCCAAAGAAGATAAGGACACCGAGGATTATCACAAAGATTGCGATGGTAAGCGGAAGGAAATATGATTTATTCGGCGGGAAAAACCTGGTGATAAAATCAAAAGCAAAAGTAGCAAGCGCACCCAGGATTGCAAGCGCAAGAATTCTGCCGCCTGAAAAGACAAGCCCGACTTTCATGCCTGCTTTCCACGTCGTTGTCGTGCCTGCAATGTAAGGCAAAAGCAAAAAACCACAATGAGCAAGACAGGGTCCCCAGCCAATAAGAAAACCGCCTGTCAGAAGTTTCAGCGCATTAGCAAGCATTCTTTATCTACTTTTCAAGCATTCTGAGCCGGTCATCTACACTCTTCAATGACCTCATATACGTCTTATTCCGCGGATTAAGGTCAACCGCTGCGCCATAATGCTCTTTAGCAAGCTGCAATTTACCTTCGTGCTCATAAGCAACACCAAGATTATAGCAGGCAGAAGCATTTGAAGGTGATGCTTTGAGCGCATCTTCCCACCTTTCTATCGCCCTGTCCCAGAGCCCTTCTCTCGCAAATATTACACCCTCTTTTGTCAGTTTATCTTTCCCTTTCTCAAGCGCCCTGACCTCAGTTGCTGTATATGGCGAGATTTTCCTCGCAAATTTTCCCGTAACCACTCTGGTCAGGTCCGACAGTATACTCTGGTCAGCAGGTAACCTTTCTACCTCATATGAACTAACTGCTTTCTTGCTGTAACTTGCAGGAATACTCTCTACAGCGAGCACTTCTCCTGTTTCCACGTGGACCATGCGGAAGTTAATATCAACACCTGCTTTCTTTACCACGTACTGCCTTCTAACGAGCACGGTTTTCATTATCTCTTCTTTTACTTTGTACTTCTTTCCAGTGAAGATGTTCTTCCGCTCAACCATTTCATACTTTCCTGTCCCGACCTGCTCCTCTACATTTTCCCATCCCCGGACAGTTTCAACAGAATACCCGGAGACCTCTCCAAATATCAAGGCACCGACGCCAAGCATCTTCCCGATTTCTACGGCGTCACTCTCATCCACTATCCCTTCTATCGCCAGTTTCTGCTCGCCAAGAATCTGCCTCATCCTATCCCTTTCGACTACCTGATAATAACCTTCGTCAAGAAGCATAGACATCAGCGTGGTTGCAACTTTCATACCAGACCCGGGAGCCATACTTGCATCTCTGAAATCTACGACCGCTATTCTTTTTATGTTGCCCACATCTATACCGGCGGAATGCCGGACAGGTATCTTCACGCTGACTGACGCACATCCTGCGAGTAAGAGCGCAATAACTGCTGCAATGCATGTCCTGACGCATGCAAAGGACATGAATCTCCGAGCTCTTACACCAAGCAAGCCACTAAGCGTACCTGCCGTCAAGCCAAGTACGATATATAGCGTAATGTTAAGCATTGGTTATATCTCCTTTCCAAAAATGTCAAGTGATACCTTACAAATTTATACCAAATCTGTCTACCCACATTAACCTATGCGTAATTTATTTCCCCAGGTATCTTTGTCCAGAATTTCGGAAAGGGGCTTCCTCCCTTTGTCTTTCCCTTCTTCTTGAGGATACCCAAGCGGAGTCATCGCGACAACCCTGTAAGGAGCAGGGATATTCAACAACTTCTTTACTTCTGTCTCATTAAATTTCGCTATCCAGCAAGTCCCAAGCCCTTCGGCACAAGCAGCAAGAGTCAAATGGTCTATGAATATCGCTCCATCAACTGCAAAAGATGTCATATAATCCCCGTGCTGCTGATAACATTCTTTTTCATTCACGCACATCACTATGACATAAGGTGCCTGACTCAAATGCTCCTGTCCATAGGCAGATTTTGCAAGTCCTTCTCTCAGTTTTTTATCCTCTACGACAATGACTTTCCATGGCTGAATATTCTTTGCAGATGGAGCCAGATGAGCAGCATCCAATACTTTCTGGAGTTTTTCATCTTCTACTTCTCTTGGCTGATATTTTCTTATACTCCTTCTTTTTCTAATTACCTCAAAAAGTTCCACTCTAAAACCTCCTGGCCTGGATTAATACCTATTTAAACCAAAGAAAGCATAAAACCCGAATGTCCCCCATCCTCAAAAGATAAATTTCGTATCAGAATGCGTAAACCGGTATTTTTTATATTTTTATTTAGCATTTTGAGCTAATTCGTGGAGCTGTGGATTTGCTAACGCCATAACTTTTTTTCTTACCACACGAGAGTAATATTCTTTTTCGGTTTTCGTCATTTTTTCTCCTCTTAACTTTTTAAGAAACAGTTCTTTTTGTTTAGGAGAAAAAAGTTGTGAAAGTGCGTATTCAAGATTAAATTCTCCTTTCTTAAAAGTAAGTTCAGCAAGCATGGATTCTTCTTTCCTAAAATAGTTCTCGAAAGTATTTTTTAATCTTTCAGGCGACATTGAGTTATTTGCAACTCGTAATTCTTCGCTTTCTTTCACTCTTTTTAACATTTCATTATAATTTTTCTTCTTAAAAACGAGCATTTTATATAGTTTGTCTGCCCAAGAAAATTTCACGTTTAGAGCTTCATATAAAGCAAGCGACACGAGTATTAACGAAGAAAGACACAATTTATCAGAAGGGTTTTTTAAATGCCGTTTAACTGTATCGTAATCAAATAATCCTTTTTCAAAACTATTGGCTAACAAAAGAGGAAACCCTTCCCATAGTCGAGAGTCCTTGCTTTGCACAACTTCGGCAAGAACAGCGTTGGCATCCAGGTGCTCTTCTTTTTCAAACAAAGGATACCCAAGCATTTTGAGCTTTCCTAAAAGAGTTTCATTATTCGTCATAGAGGCCTTCTTTTTTAAGAATATCTAAGAAATAATCTAAATTTTTATTTACCTTTTCCTCACAAACATCAAACGATGCCGTGTCACGATAACGTTGCTTAAGGATTCCTATATCTATCTCATTTTTCCTGGCTTTAATCAGTGCTAAACAATCTTCTTCATCTATAGTTGTTCCTCTAAATATTTTACTTATGATAAGGTCATAATAATTAAGTGCACCTAAATAAATATAACTAAATTCCTTTATTAAAATGTTATTTCCTTCCTTAAGTGGCGATTCCAACAATTCTGTTGTATGCACTCTTTTACCCCTAAATAATTCAAAAACGAAGATATCCTTTCTCCTCCAACCTGCCCCAGTAACAGATTTATAGCCCAATTGTTTCAGCATTTTTATGAGATAATCATACTCATCCTCGTCAGGTACAATTAAATCAACGTCCTTCGTGGTGGACTTTACATCTAAAAGCGTCATCGCCGTACCACCACAGGCAATAAGATGCACCCGTCTCTTGAAGAATCCATTCCAGATAGATAATCTTTCTAGTAGACCTTCTTTATTTAAACGATATTCCATACAATTATTTGTATATATTTATACAATTCTATGTATCAAATTATACAATATACTTATTATTTTGTCAAGTGGGTGTACCATTCGTCTGTAGATCAACCAACAAGATATCTTAGCCTGTTTTTCCATTTTTACCCTATCCTATGCGAGTGAATCATATGGTAAAATTTTCCACGACAAGGGAAAGAAGAATGAATTTAGCGTTTTGCGGATATGAGAAGTCCACTTATTTTGTAAATCTTCCATCATCTTTCGATGTCGAAAGTTTATGCACATTTTTCTCAAGCCACCCTGTTTTCTTTACTTCCCGTATGTCAAATTCTGGTACATATGGCTTGATATCCAAAAGAGGAGTCCCATCTATAATGTCTACATCCTGAATATGGAGTACGTTCTTTTCAATTCTGACAAGACGCACTACTGAGATGCCGATAGGATTAGGTCTGCTTGGACCCCGCATTGCAAAGACACCGTGCGCCTCGTTATCCATATACGGTTTCACTCTTAAGGATGAACCTCTGGATAAATGGAAGTGGTATATCAAAATAATATGAGAGAAACCTTCAACGTCTTTTAAGCCATCGGTATATTCCGGGAATACCTCAACCGTCCCATTAATACCATTAGCAGCAGGGGATTGTATACCTTTCATAGTCAAAGCGGCAACCAAATCGGCTACTTGTATTCCTACTTCATTGTATGCACCTTCTGGTAGATTGCCTTTTAGCTTATACATAAAGAAGTGTTCAAAAACAACATCTATCCCTCTGGCTTTTCGTATAAAGAGCTCCGATTGGATTACCTGATGGCGCTTTTGTTTTCCTCTGCCACCGTATTCCGGTCCCAGAAAGTCAATCTCTATCGGCTGCTTATCTTTATATCCTACTATTGAAATATTCTTTTCAAAAGCATACGGTATGGCTTTACCTTCTTTGTCAAGAGAATGAAGATAACCATGCTCTTCTATAAGTTTAAGCATTGACTTATATTCAACTCCAGAAATTTTCTCAGGGTTAACTGCAATATCAATGTCTAGAGAACCTACATGGATAAAATTATCATCTGGGGACTTAAAACTCTCTATGATAAAGTAAGGTGCCCACCCTCCTACTAAAACAAGCGACTCTCTATAAGCACCCAATATGGTCATTATCTCTAAGAGTATAGATTTCGATGCTTCCACAAGCCGCATATCTAAATCGGTAATTAATCTTCTAATCACATCTTCCTCAAAATTTTATTTTTTCTCTTCTCAAAAATTCAGCCTGTTCTTTGCCTCTCGTAGGATAATTATAGAGGTCGAGGTAAAGCTGGATATTACAAACTATCTTAATGCCATTTACTATCTGCGTCTCATAGAAAATGCCCCTATCATAGGGGATATAAATGGAAACGTTGGCTCCTGATTCAACAGGTCGCAGGTCAAGCAAACGAACCCATTTGGAAATGGCTTCATTGTCAGACGCATACATTTGCAAACTGGATATACCTCTGACAAAAGGTGCGACATAAGAGGCGCCTGAAAGAAGTGTAAGAGCATATCTCAAATCTTCTTTTCCAGCAAACTGCTTAACCTTCTTGATTAGTTTCTCTATCTTCTGCTCAAAAGAATAATAAGAAGATATTTTGTTTTGACTATAGGTATAATTTTCACGCCATTCGTCTAAAAGTTTACCTGGTTCGGTCAAAACATAAAAACCATTTCTGTCTTTCTTAAGATATTCCTCATCTATAAGCCACCGGCAAACATTGGAAGCCTGACCGAGACTTACCCCTGCGACTTTTGATAATTTCAATATCTTCCAACCCTTTTTAGGTTTCTCAAGTAGTACTCTGGGGATACGACTCGATATAGGCCTAAATATTGTCTTTATCTTCCTTTTATCAACAAAAGGGTTCTTATCCACAATTTTTTCAATGTAAATATTATTGAATTCTAAATAGCAATTACCTGCTAAATCCATGTAACCCAAACCTTCTTTTTTAAGAATTTCTCTTGTTCGTTCTCCTAAAAAGGCAGTTATTACAATAGGATATACTTTATCTCTATTTAAGTTTGCTATTTTTTCTTTGAATTGTGCAGATATTTCACGAGCCATACGCGGTTGTAAAAGCTCACTGATTTCACAAACCAAAAGCCACTCTCTCCGCTTTTGTGTCTTTATCTTAAGTACCAAATCGAACATTTGGTCAGAAATTTTTTCCTCAATTTGTACTTTACTAATCTCGAGCGTAGGCAACAGAAAATCTAGATTCTTCAGAATTCGTTGTCTTATCTCTTTGGCTTTCATCATGTTATTTTCCTTTGGTATATCAAGCTTTCAACATTTGTTGAAAGTATATCATATAGTGAAAGGTATGTCAATACTTGCCTTGCCGTGGAACGAGGTGGAAGGTCAGGCATTCCGGAAGTTCCACTCTAAAGCTCCCTTTTACTCTCCTCTGGAACTCACTATGTTCACAGACGATGAGCATCCTAACCGATTTGCACCTGCTTTTAACATCTCGCATGCAGTGTTAAAATCACGAATGCCACCAGCTGCTTTTACGCCAATCCTGTTTC
>CAZUQH010000012.1:0-30294 GCA_964622465.1 uncultured bacterium
GGGATATGTCAAACGTATTGATTAAGAACATTATTACGCTCGTGATTGCGTATCTGATTGGTTCAATCCCATTCGGATGGATTTTTGTGAAGATTGTAAGAGGTCAGGATATCAGAAAAATTGGCTCCGGGAATATTGGCGCTACGAACGTTTCCCGCGTCCTTGGTAAGAAAGGAGCAATTCCCGTATTTCTTCTGGACTGCCTGAAAGGCATAACAGCCGTACTATTAGCCAGACATCTCTTTTCGGTTTCGGAATTTGTAGTTATCTGTACTGGCCTGGTAGTAATAGCGGGACATTCCTTCCCTTTGTATATTGGTTTTAAAGGAGGGCGTGGCGTATCTACGTCACTTGGCGTAGCTATTGGCCTGGCATGGTTACCTGCAATAATTTCCTTCGCGTGTTTCGGGGTAGTCCTTGGCATAACCAGGTACGTTTCGCTTGGCTCGATTTGTGCCGCAATTGCGTTGCCAGTATCCTGTTGGTTAATGAACGCTGAACAACCAGTTTTCTGGTTTTCAGTAGCAGTTTGTATATTGCTGATATACGGACATATCCCGAATATGAAACGCCTCGCAGTTGGCACTGAACCAAAAGTCGGACAAAAAACAGTAAACACTGACAGGTCAGATTCTACTTGACAAATCAGCATTTTATTGATAAAAGGAAATGCATGATTCGAAGAAAAATATCTATTCTTGGAGCTGGTAGCTGGGGGTTCACTCTCGCAAATCTTCTCTTTGAAAATGGCTCTGAAGTAAAGATTTGGGAATTTGACATGAGCGCGGCCGCTTCACTCAGGGAAACGCGGACTTTTAAATTTCTTCCATGGCTGAGAATCCCGTCACAAATACAAATTACCAGTGACCTCAGTGAAGCAATTAAAAATGCAGATATTATACTTTTTGCTGTGCCGTCAAAAGTAACCAGGGAGCTCGCGCGCAAGGTAAATCAAGTAGCAAGTAATTTGCCAGGAATCGTTGTAAGCGCAGTAAAAGGATTGGATGTAGAAAGCCAGCAGAGGATGAGCGAAATTATTGAAAGCGAGTTCACGTCGGATTCATCCACTCCGGTCGTGGTCATTTCCGGCCCGTCACATGCAGAAGAAGTGAGTAGAAAAATTCCTACGTGTATTGTTTCTGCAGGAGCCGATAACAATGCAGCTGAAACCGTACGCGAGATACTGATGAACAAGTATTTCCGTGTCTATACGACAGATGACGTTATTGGCGTGGAATTTGGCGGAGCACTGAAAAACGTTATTGCAATTGCCGCTGGTATTTGTGACGGATTGAAGTTAGGTGATAACACAAAAGCGGCATTGGCCAGCCGTGGTCTCGCAGAAATGCGTCGTCTCGGAGTAGCGCTTGGAGCCAGGGATGAAACGTTCTTTGGCTTGAGTGGACTCGGTGATTTAATTGTTACTTGTATGAGTAAATATTCAAGAAACAGGGCTTTCGGCGAAAAAATCGCTGGCGGTCTATCCATAGAACAAGCAATGAATGAAATCGGGATGGTAGTAGAAGGCATATCAACGTGCGAAGCTGCCGAAGCAATGTCTGAGCGTGAATGTGTGGATATGCCTATAACCAGCAAAGTATATGAGATTTTATTTCATGGCAAGACCCCTGAGGATGGAATAACGGAATTGATGACACGTCCAGCAAAATCGGAATTGGAAATGGGAAGGAGGTGAAGAAACGTGAATAAAGCAGACCTTGTGGAAGCTGTTGCGAAGGTAACATGCACCAAGAAAGAAGCAGCTAATGCGGTAGATGCTACAATTGGTGCAATCAGAAAATCCCTGAAGAAGGGTGACAGGGTTGGTCTTGTTGGTTTTGGTTCTTTCTCCGTCAAGCAGCGTAAAGCGAGAAAGGGCCGTAATCCAAGAACTGGCGAAACTATCACCATCAAAGCAAAAAAAGTGGTGCGGTTTTCTCCAGCAAAGGGTTTGGTCTAATTTACATGAAGGATGCGTTCTCCCGGCTATGGATGAAGAATCCTTGCAAAAAGCATACCATTCAATTGGCGAAGTCTCACGTATTACAGGGGTAAAACAGCATGTCCTCAGGTATTGGGAATCTGAATTTAAGTTGCTCCGGCCGAGTAGACGTGAAAGCGGACAACGAAAGTATACCCTTCGTGATATAGAACTGGTAAAGCATATCCGGGAGTTATTATACGAACGGCGTTTGACACTCGAGGGCGCCAAACAAGAACTCCTTCGCGAAAAGCGGAGCCGGGAGACGCAACCACATCTGGAACTCGAAAAAGAAGGCGCAGCCGTTGGGCTATTGCGTGAGGTCAAGCAGGTTCTTCTGGAAGTTCTCAAACTACTGGATTAGTGTGTATTTTTCGGGGGCATAGGGGCTACGAACCGGGGCGTAGCGTAATGGTTAGCGCGCCAGACTGGGGGTCTGGTAGAGGGAGTCCGATTCTCCCCGCCCCGACCAGTCAGGTGTACTAAATGCCAGGACAATGTCCTTAAAATAAAGGAGCGTGAGTGATGCAAGCCAAAGATATCCTTAACGAGGTTTCGAAACGCGATATAAGATTCGTGCGGTTCTGGTTTACCGATTCGCTTGGCCAGCTGAAAGGGTTTACTATAACCAGCCGTGAACTGGAGCGTGCTCTAAACGAAGGAATGGGATTTGACGGTTCCTCAATAGAAGGTTTCGCAAGGATATATGAAAGCGACCTTGTTGCGTTTCCAGATAAAGATACTTTCCAGGTATTACCGTGGACCGGAGACGGGCAATGTACGGCAAGAATGTTTTGTGATATCATTACTCCGGATGGTTCGCCTTATCCAGGCGATCCGCGATACGTATTGAAGCGAAACCTCGAGAAAGCTCACGCACTTGGTTATGAATATATGGTAGGCCCTGAGTTAGAGTATTTTTATTTCAAAGATGACACGTCCTGTGAATTACTCGATGAAGGCGGCTACTTTGATTTACTTCCGCTTGACGTAGGGCATAATCTCAGGCAGCGTACCGTTTCTGCTCTGGAAGCGATGAATATACAGGTGGAGTACAGTCATCATGAGGTCTCGCCAAGTCAGCATGAGATTGACCTCAAGTATTGCGATGCGCTAAAAATGGCTGATAACGTTATGACTTACCGTGTTGTAGTAAAGCAAATTGCCAGGGACGACGGACTCTACGCAACGTTTATGCCAAAACCGATATATGGCGTAAACGGAAGCGGCATGCACGTCCATCAATCACTTTTTGACGGAAAACGTAACGTATTCTTTGACCAGAAAGATAAGTATAACCTGTCGGATACAGGTAAGCATTTTGTTGCAGGGTTACTTGCGCACGTGAAGGAATTTACCGCGGTAACAAACCAATGGGTCAATTCTTATAAGCGGCTTGTAACTGGCTATGAAGCACCTGTATATATCTGTTGGGGCCAGATGAACCGTTCCGCGCTGGTCCGTGTCCCGCGTTACAAGCCAGGTAAGGAAGATTCCACCCGTATTGAGCTCAGAAACCCCGATCCTGCTTGCAATCCATATCTTGCTTTTTCGGTAATGCTTGCAAGTGGACTGAAAGGTATCCAGGAAAAACTTCCTCTTTGTCAACCAACCGAACGCGATGTTTATGGAATGAATGTGAAAGAGAAAGAATCTGCAGGCGTTGATGAACTACCCGGAAGTTTAATAGAAGCCATCCAGTATGCCCAGAAAAGCTCAATTGTTCGTGAGGCTCTTGGAGACTACGTATTCTCGAAGTTCATCGAAAATAAAAATATTGAATGGGAAAACTATCGTATCAGGGTCTCGGATTACGAACTTAAGACCTATCTTCCCCTATTATAACAGTCAGGAGTTTCTTTTTGTTCCATGCCTGGTGACAAACCGCGTTCTCTCTATTTAATTGATGGTAATTCATACGTGCACCGGGCATTTCATGCGCTACCGGAATTGACTGATACGCATGGACGGCCTGTTAATGCAGTATATGGGTTTGCCAGAATGCTCATAAAGGTCATTCGTCAGGAGCGCCCTGACTACCTGGTTGTATGCTTTGACCATCCTGAGCCGACTTTCCGGCATCGAATGTTTCCTGACTATAAAGCGCAGCGTAAAAAAGCTCCTCCAGAGCTGGTCCAGCAAATTCCAATGGTAGAAGAACTGGTTAAAGAGATGAACATACCTTCGGTAGTGCTTGGTGGTTATGAAGCAGACGACCTTATCGGCACATTGGCGGTTCGCGCAAAAGAACGGGGAATAAAAGTCGTGATTGTTACAGGAGATAAAGATGCATTGCAGTTGGTAGATGAGAACGTTTCTGTTCTAAATGAGCCAAAAAATATCAGATTTGATGGCGAGAAAGTAAAAGAGTATTTCGGAGTGACACCTGTGCAATTTGTAGATTTCCTTGCTCTTATGGGTGACAGTTCAGATAACATCCAGGGCGTGCCTGGTATCGGAGAGAAGACAGCTCGTGTTTTGATAGACAGGTATAAATCGCTTGACGGGATATATGCTGACATTGATAATATAACGGGCCATGTCGGAGAACTACTTCGAAAACATAAAACAGACGTTTATCAGGCAAAACAACTTGTTACGATTGTGACCGACGTGCCTATTGCATCGTCCATACCAGAATTAAAGCCAGGTCCGCCAGACAAAACAAAACTTCTGGATATGTTGAAAGACCTCGGTTTCAAGACTCTAGTAAGGGAATTTCAAAAACCTGAAATACCAGAACCACCTGAACTCCTGCCGATAAAAGATAATACAGAATTTAAAGATGTGCCCCAGCATCTTGCAGCCGGTGGCATCATTTACTTTTACTTGCCTGACAGTGACAGGGCAGATAAAAAAACTATTCCAGAGAGAGTATATTTTGGCAGCGATTCCAAACATGTTTGGTTGGTTCGTATTGGAGACGACACGCTTCTTTCAGAGCCCTGTTTTGTCTCACTGGAGGCCTTCAAAGAGACTATCGCTAAGTTGTTTACATCCCGTGATTTAACAATAATTACTAACAACCTCAAGCTCCTGCAAAAGTACATTGTAAGAAGCAACACACGGCAGCAAGCAAAATTATTCGATACAATGCTTGCAACCTGGCTTCTTGATCCGGATATGAATGATTATGCTACAGTAACAACACTCAAGCATTACACAGGTTGGGCGCAAGAGAGTCCGGTGGGCCATAGAAGGAAAAAAGAAATTACGAGTCCTGTACAAGAAGCGCGCATTGCAGCTCTGTTTCCAATGTTAAAGGACTGTTTGTTACAGGAGATAGAAACGCGGAAACAAACAGAGCTCCTTTGTAACATTGAGATACCACTTGTGAAAGTTCTGGCAGCAATGGAGCTTTCCGGCATAAAAGTTGACCTTGCATATCTAAAACATCTATCAGTAGAATTCGGGCAACAAATTGAGGATATAAAAAAGCGTATTTACGATTCCTGCGGCCATAAGTTTAACGTAAACTCAAGTCCACAACTAGCAAAAGTACTTTTTGAAGAATTGCACCTTGTGCCTGGCAGGCGCACAAAAACCCATCGCTCGACCGCAATGGATGTACTCGAGGAACTTAAAGACGCTCATCCAATTGTCCCGTTAATACTTGAGTATCGCGAGATTCAGAAGCTAAAATCTACGTATGTAGACGTTCTTATAAAAATGGCCGACCCTAACAATAGCAGGGTTCACACTTCTTTTAACCAGACAGGTACCGGAACGGGCCGTCTTTCATCGACCGATCCAAATCTGCAAAATATACCGGTCAGGTCTGTTTTTGGACGGCAAATCAGAAGTGCTTTTATCAGCGAAAACGGTTGTTTCTTACTTTCTGCAGACTATTCTCAGATTGATTTAAGAGTGCTTGCGCATATCTCTAAAGACAGGGAACTTGGACAAGCATTTACGGCAAACGAAGATGTTCATCGCAGGACGGCAGCTCAAATATTTCATGTTTCATACGATAGCGTATCCGAGGAACAGCGAACACACGCAAAGAGAATTAATTTTGGTATTTCTTATGGGATGTCTCCTTATGGATTGTCCGAAGACCTCGCAATAGACGTGGAGACAGCAAAGGCATATATAGGACAATATTTTCGTCAGTATCCGGGCGTAAAGAAATATATGGCTGAAATAGTTGCGGACGCGCGACAAAAAGGGTTTGTCGAAACGTTACTCGGCAGGCGCAGGTATGTGCCGGATTTGATGAGTAAAAATGAGAGAATCAGAAGAGCGGCGGAGCGCGTCGCTATAAATGCGCCTATTCAGGGTAGTTCATCTGATATAATAAAATTGGCGATGCTAAAAATTCAGGCGTCTATGGAAGAGCGGAATCTTACATCTCGCATGCTATTGCAGGTTCACGACGAACTACTGTTTGAAGTTCCTGAGAGCGAACTGGAAGACATGAAAGATATTGTGAAAAGAGAAATGACGAACGCATGTCCATTAAGAGTGCCTTTGGTTGTAAATGTCAAGGAGGGCGATAATTGGGCAAAGTTAAGAGTCGTGCCGTAATAATGACTTTATTGGCGGGGCTGATATTTTTGTTTGGTAGCGGATGTAATTCTAACTCGTCCGCAAAAATAGAAACATACTACGTTGTATGGAAAATCGAGGAAAACTCGGTTTTAGTTCGTGGGCGCATCAGGAATCTCGGCACGAAAACGGCTGATAATCTGGTAGTTGCTGTCTCATGCATGGACAAGCAGGGGCGTATTCTTAAGACGATGGAAGTGGAACCGAATCGCACGAGACTCGTTCCGCACGATATAACTTCTTTCTGGGTCTCATTTCCTATGGAAGATGAAGATACGGTAAAACTTGCGCGAGTAAAAGCAGAATGCTACTCTGGGAATCAAAAACCCTAAGCGGTTGTAACACGGATATTTTGTTACACTGAGGTAGAGTTTGTTTGTTGCTATTACAGGTGGTCCAGGAACAGGTAAATCGGTTATAGCGAAAGAATTTGCCAGACAGGGCGCAATAGTGATAGATGCTGACCGCACAGCGCACCGGTTATTGTGGCGTGGAACACCAACAGCAAGCGCAATTATCAGAGAGTTTGGGAATAAGATAACCGGAAGCAAAGGAGAAATTAACCGGCATAAACTAGCTGCGGTTGTTTTTTCTGACAACGCGTCGTTAAAAACGCTTAACCGGATTGTACACCCGGTACTCGTTGCACGTATCAAAAGCAAAATCGAATCTTTTCGTTACTCGAAAAAGATAATCGTTCTTGACATTGCGCTCCTTTTTGAGATTGGACTTGACAGAGACGTAGATTTTATAGTAACAGCAGATGTGCCGGTTAAAACGCAGAGAGAGCGTTTGAAGATGGAGTCAGGGCTTACCAATAGACGGATTGACGTTTTGATAAAATCACAACTCGCTCAAGAACTGAAGAAGGACAGGGCTGATTTTGTCATTTCAGGTTGTTTATCAGCCAAAAAATTGCAGGTACAAGTTGGAGATATAATAAAAAAGGTGAAGAAGCAGCTGTCATTGCGAGGAGCGTAGCGACGAAGCAATCCCGTTACAGCAATGGGATTGCTTCGGCCAGCAAAGCTGGCCTCGCAATGACAGCTATGGTTTATCATGATTAAGTTATTCCTTAACTGGTTATTAGTTCTTGTTGTAACTATTTGCGGGTTTGTGTTAATTACTTTTTTCCTGGTCAGAGAAGCAGTGCCTGCGAGTATACTATTTCCGGCGTATTTCCTTGTGGCTATGGCTAGTTTATCGACAGAAAGCATACTTGGCGCAATACTGATTACATCTCTTGCCAGCTTCGTGGCGTTTTTTGTCTTGATATTACGCCCGGGAACTCAGAGAGCTCTGGTCGTAATTGAACTAGCTGCAATGTGGTTTGCTCTCTGGCGGTTTAATCACTTACGTGAGGAAATGGAGGGTAAATTGCAGGCTGCAAGGACCAGTAATGAGCATATCAACGATATTCGTGCACAGCTTTCTTTAGAGTATCGCAGTAATAGCGACGATTTACTTGGCGTGAGAAGGCGAATAATCCAATACAGAAACCTTAGTAACGTTGCACAAATTTTGAGTTCGCTTATAGGTGTAGATGAAATACTGAAATATCTTAATACTTCAGTAACGGGGCTTATCAGCAGCGGGCGCATTCAAATGGTTATCCCGGAGAAATCATGGATAAGAAAGGCGCTGGGTTTTGGAACCAAGGAGTCTGAATCCAGTATCCCGGAATGGTTGATTCTTGAGTCCGGGGATTGCTTTGATTCATGGGTTATAAGAGAAAAACAACCACTGGTAGTTACGGATATCGCGAAGGACCTCAGATTTAATGAAAAAACCGCACCGCCTGACATAAAGTCAATAGTAGCAGCTCCATTGCTTGGTACAAAAAAATACGTAACTGCGAAGGACCCCAACGCGGTTACTGATGAGAAATTTGCGGGCGCCCGTCATGAAGTTATCGGGATACTCAGAGCGACCAGCCCTTCAGTGGGCGTCGTAGACGAGCAGGCGGCCAGACTCGTTACGATACTGGCAGACATGGGAGCCACCGCGCTTGATAATTCGCGCCTGTATATGGAAACCGAGCGACTGGCACTGACAGATACACTAACCAGATTGTACAACAGGCGATACTTTGACGAACGGTTAGAAAATGAAATAAAACGTACGAAGCGGCTTAAGGAATATTTCTCTTTATTGTTTATAGATATTGATAATTTTAAGGAGTATAACGACACTTTTGGCCATCCTGCGGGGGATGACGTACTTGTGAGAATTTCAAGTACAATGGCTGCGCACGTCAGAGCAACGGATTGTATTGCTCGCATAGGTGGAGAGGAATTTGCAGTAATAATGATTATGACAAAGAAGCAATCGGCGAAAGCAGTTGCAGAGAATATGAGGAAATCGATAGAGACACTGCGTTTCTCAAGGACAATAACCATCAGTATCGGCATAGCCGGCTGTCCTGAAGATGATGGAGACGTGTCAGTACTGCTGTCATCCGCTGACAAGGCGCTATATCGTGCAAAGACATCAGGCCGCAATAAGGTAGTTTGTTATGAGGAAAAATAACTCGTATAAGGGCGTTGCGAGGAGCGTGGTAGCCGCAGGCTTTAGCCTGCGCAAGCAATCTCCTCGCCCTTTATTCATTGCCAGTATTACTATTTTTGTGTCCTGCTGTATCCTTTCAATCTTTCGGTTTCCTGATGCCGTGATACCAGTATCCCTGGTTATTTTACCTCTTGCTATTTATGCTACAGAAGTTACAAGTATAAACATTGCAATTATTCTGACTGGAGCGGTAGAAGTAGTACTGGCAGCAGGAGCCATATTTTTCCCACAGCAATTATATGGATACCTTATAGCTATGGTCGTAGTCGGGGTGTGGACATTTTTTCCCGTTGGTACTTTGAAGCAGCATCAGAAAAAACTTAAGGATTTGCTGGACGATAGAAATAAATTAACGCAAGAGTATGAGGCGCTGACCGGAAGAAATAAACCAGTGGAGAAAGAATTAAAGTCGTTAAGCTCCGAACTTACCCGGCTGGTCTCAATTTACGAAACTACATCCGGCATCCTTGACTGTCTATATATAGAAGATATGGTAAAACTAGTCGAGGACTGCCTGAAAAGGCACTTCGGTATTAAATCATACGTGATGTTTGTATCCAAACAAAATGGTTCACCCACGATTGCTTCTGCTGGTGTAACTGAATTTTTCGATGATGCTTCCATGGAACTGTTAAAAAGTGCAATAGCAAAAGGAGAAATTCCAAACCAATTACAGAGTGGAGAGTATCTTCTGCAGATACCGGTTGTTACAAAAAACATGAGAACGGGGTTAATTCTGGGGCTATTGAAGGATAAGCCGACTTCGACGTGGCATCATGAGGCAGTTCTTTTTGGGCAGCAATTCTCGCTTGGTCTGCGTAAAGTTCTGCTTTATGAAGATGTTCTCGAAAAATCACAAATAGATACCCTTACGGGACTATTTGTTAGAAGGGAACTCTTGAAACGTCTCAGCGCGGAACTATTGCGAGCAAAACGTTACGAGTATCCTGTTTGTATTGCGATGTTAGACCTGGACCACTTCAAGAGGATAAACGACCGTTGGGGGCATCCTGCTGGAGATAAAATACTTGCTATGGTTGGACAGGTATTAAAGGATAACCTTTATGAGACGGACTTTGTGGGTAGGTGGGGTGGCGAGGAGTTCCTCGTGACGATGCCTCACGCTGACGCTGAAGGCGCACTAAAGAAAGCAGAAAAAATCCGCCTCGCGATTGCAAAGGAGCAAGTAGAATTTAACCACGACGTTACGAATATAACGGTAAGCATTGGATTCGCCTGCGCTGATAGGAGTATAACTGACGAACACAAATTGATTGAAATTGCAGACCATGCACTGTATCAAGCCAAGAAATCCGGAAGGAACCGGATAGTTAACGCATCTGCCTGAAAGGGGGCGTAGCGCCCCCTTTCAGGGATTATTTTGGAGGGTAAAAATGCCGAAAAAGAAAGAAGTCACTGTTGCTGATGATACGAACATAGGTGTGCTCGCACAGATGAAGCCGCACGAACTAACCAATCGTGCACGCGCTTTGAGCATAGAAGGAGTAAGCGGTCTTTCTAAACAAGAAATAATCTTCAGAATCCTGCAAACGCAGGCAGAAAAAAATGGGCAGCTTTTTCAGGAAGGAGTGCTGGAGGCCTTACCTGACGGCTTTGGATTTTTGCGTTCGCCGAACAACGATTATCTCCCGGGTCCAGACGATATTTACATTTCCCCATCACAGATTAAATTATTCAATTTGCGGAAAGGCGACATGGTTTCTGGATATGTACGTCCACCAAAAGAAGGAGAGAGGTTTTTCGCGTTGCTCAAAATAGAAGCGGTTAACGGGGGCTCGCTCGAAAAGGTTCGCGACAGGATTCTGTTCGAAAATCTCACGCCTCTCTATCCTGAGGAAAGATTGAACCTCGAGGCATCTAATGACCTTTCTATGAGGGTTATGAATCTGTTTACTCCGGTCGGGAAAGGGCAGAGAGGGCTTATCGTTGCTGCTCCAAGAACAGGAAAGACGATTCTACTCCAGAAGATGGCAAATAGTATTTTAAAAAACCATCCAGACGTCATTCTTATGGTACTCCTTGCAGGAGAGCGACCGGAAGAAGTAACCGATTGGAAGCGTACCGTTAAAGCGGAAGTGATAGCGTCTACGTTCGATGAGCCGGCTGAGAGACACGTGCAGGTTAGCGAGATGGCCCTGGAAAAGGCAAAGCGACTGGTAGAACATAAACGCGATGTCGTTATATTGCTTGACAGCGTAACCCGGCTTACCAGAGCATACAACTCGGTTACTCCGCCTTCGGGCAGGGTGCTGTCAGGTGGTATCGAAGCTTCCGCATTGCAGCGGCCTAAACGCTTTTTTGGTTCAGCGCGCAATATCGAAGAGGGAGGAAGTTTGACTATCATAGCTACCTGCCTTGTCGAGACAGGCAGCCGTATGGATGACGTTATCTTCGAAGAGTTCAAGGGAACCGGTAACATGGAAGTAAACCTCATCCGCCCACTTGTAGAGAAACGTATTTTTCCTGCAATTGACCTTGGTCGTTCTGGTACGCGTCGAGAGGAGTTACTCCTTACAAAAGAAGAATTAAACAAAATCTTGGTGCTACGGAAGGTATTAGGAGAACTTGGAGCACAGGAATCTATGGAGTTATTACTCGGGAAAATGTCGTTAACCAAGAGTAATAAGGAATTCTTAATAAAACTGGAATTAGATGGTATGAAGTATTGAAGTGATAATTCGATGGGAGGAGGCAGGATAAAATAATGAAGCAAAAAATTCATCCCAAGTACGTTGACGCTGTAGTCAAATGTGCCTGCGGCGCAGTTTACCATACCAGGTCAACAAAGCCGGAAATGCACGTTGAAATTTGCTCAAGTTGCCATCCGCTATTTACAGGTAAACAGAAAACAGTTGACAGTACCGGGCGGATCGAGAAATTCTACAAGCGCTATAACCGGAGAAAGAAGTAAATATTTTGGATATCGATTCACTTGAACCATATGCACTTGAGTGCGAAAAGAAGTGCAGAAGGATAGAAGACGAAATGGCTGGTCTTGTCCAATCAACGCACTCCGAGAGATATCAGTTGCTCACGCGTGAGTACTCAGCACACAAGCAATTCCTGGACAGATGGCATAAATGCAGGGCGTTGAGAGCGCAGATCGAAAAAACCCGTGAACTAATGAATGACTCTGACCAGGAAGTTGCAGAGCTTGCTAAAGAAGAAGTTAATTCCTTACAAGAGGCACTGGAAGACGTTAAGAGTGATATCGAAGGCCTGTTGCACCCGCGTGACAAAAATGCGGATATCGATAGTGGAAATGCAATCCTTGAAATACGCGCTGGGACAGGTGGCGAAGAAGCATCTCTTTTTGCCCGGGACATCTTGAGAATGTATACCAGATTTGCTGAAAAGAAAGGATGGAAGGTTGACGTACTTAGCGTACGTGCCTCCTCTCTGGGTGGTTACAAGGAAGCAATCGTTTCTCTCGAAGGTGATTCTGCCTACGGCATCTTGAAAAACGAAAGTGGCGTACATCGCGTACAACGAATACCGGCAACAGAAAGTGGAGGACGAATTCATACTTCAACAGTAAGTGTTGCAATATTACCAGAAGCAAAAGAAGTGGACGTCAAAATAGACCCTGGCGACTTGAGGATAGACACGTACGCTGCCAGTGGGCCAGGTGGACAGCACGTTAACCGGACGTTTTCGGCAGTGCGGATAACGCATATTCCAACGGGAATGGTTGTGCAGTGTCAGGACGAGCGTTCTCAATATAAGAATAAGGCAAAAGCAATGACAATCCTGCGTGCTCGCCTAATGCATAAAGCACTGGAAGAAAAAAACCAGCTCGTTGCTTCCCAGCGGAAACAGCAGATAGGTTCTGCCAAGCGAAGTGAAAAAATCAGGACGTATAATTTCCCTCAGGACCGGCTAACTGATCACAGGTCTGGAATAAATTTGCACCATCTTGATAAGATAATGGATGGAGAAATAGACACACTGGTAGTGCGCAAGCAAAAAAATGAACGTTAGCGTCCGGGGTTGTTTGCGTACCGGGCAGCGTTTGTTGTTTGCCATCGGCGTACCAGACGCAGATGTAGAAGCAGAACTTTTGTTGGCGTATGCTCTCGGGATCAAGCGCCTCGAAATTTACAATTATATGGATGTAATTCCTGATATCCAGATATTTCAGCGCTATCATGACTTGTTATCTGCGCGGACGAAGAGGATACCTTTTGGATACCTTGCCGGCCAGGTTGAATTTATGGGGCATGACTTCAAAGTTAAACAAGGCGTTGCACTACCCAGGGCTGACACTGAGACCCTTGTAGAAACGTTAATTGACATTTATAACGTACCGCTGGCTAAAAAGCAGCAACAACATATAATTGACCTGTGTACCGGCGTTGGGAATATCCTGATTTCTCTCTGTATGGAGTGGCAGGATTGTGATGGTATAGGGATTGATATCGACGGTACTTCACTGGAATGTGCGCGGGAAAACGCCCGGACCCTTGGTCTGGAAAATAGAGTCATCTTCCTGAAGAGTGACCTGTATACGTGTCTGACGGACAATATTCCTGAGCACTGGGCGGACGTGATTACTGCGAATCCGCCATACGTGAGCGAGTCAGAGTATAAGATGCTTTCTCCCGAGATAAAGTACGAACCGGTACGCGCGTTTTTAAGTGGTCATTCCGGAGTTGAAATGTATGAACATATCATTCCGGAGTCGAGGCGCTGGCTTAAGAGAAATGGTCGTCTGATAGTTGAGATAAGTCCGATGATTGAACAAAGTGTCATTGATTTGTATAATGAATCTGGTTTTTGTGACATTCAGACATATCGGGATATTGCAGGACATGCCCGTGTCCTAACAGGCGAGATGAGTTAATGCAACAAGCGACAATAAATACAAATACTAGCATTGTTGTTGTCAGGGGTGGCCGGCGTCTTTCGGGTCATGTCTCTACAAGTGGTGCAAAAAACGCTGCGTTGCCAATACTTATTGGGACACTCTTAAGTGACGAGGATAGCTGGATATCCAATGTCCCGCAGCTGGATGACGTCCTGACGACCCTTGATCTACTTACTACCCTTGGGAAAAAGGTAACAGTTAATGGTACTGTCATTATGGTTAGTTCCGGCAGTACACCAGGAACAACCGCGCCTTACGAACTGGTTAAGAAAATGCGTGCATCGGTGCTGGTAATGGGTCCTTTGTTGGCAAGATGGCACCAGGCGAAGGTACCTTTGCCTGGTGGTTGTGCTATAGGTTCAAGACCTATCGATCTTCATTTGTCCGGCATTGAGAAACTTGGAGGGAAGGTTTCACTTGAGCGCGGTTACGTGAAATTAGAGTCACAAGAATTAATTGGAAACAGAATATCCCTGGACTATCCAAGTGTCGGCGCAACTGAAAACCTGATGATGGCTGCGTCACTGGCGTGCGGCACTACGGTAATAGAAAATACAGCAATGGAACCAGAGATATGTGACCTTGGTAACTGTCTTTCTGGTATGGGTGCGCAAATTACAGGTCTCGGGAGCAGAATTATAAAGATTACAGGAGTCGAAAAGTTACACGGCGTTCATCACGACGTGATACCGGATAGAATCGAAACAGGCACCTTGCTGCTTGGCTGCGCAGTTGCAGGCGGCGAAGTAACAGTTGAAAAAACAAGACCAGAATTCCTGGGCGCAACCTTGACAAATTTGAGAAAAGCGGGCGTTCATGTCCAGATTGGCAATGACTCTATTAGTGTTTCAAATGATGGCCGTCCACTACCGACAGATGTAGAGACCGCTCCATATCCGGGTTTCTCGACGGACATGCAGCCACAATGGATGGCTCTGGAGTCGACAGGAACAGGGGTAAGCGTTGTAGTTGAAACTATATTCGAAAGTCGTTTCATGCATGCAGGTGAACTACAAAGAATGGGTGCAAATATTAAGATAAGAGGACGGAATGCAATTGTTCGCGGCGTTGAGAAACTTAGCGGTGCACCTGTGGCAGCACCTGACTTGCGAGCAGCTGCTGCGCTGATACTTGCGGGGCTTGCCGCTGACGGCGAAACCGAGATTTCTGGTGTCCAGCATCTTGATAGAGGTTACGAGCATCTTGTAGAGAAACTTCATTCTCTCGGTGCTGATATCCGGAGAAGTAAATGATTGATAAAATCGAACAGAGGGTACGCACGATACTTGACTCGGTTGTCAGAGAAGGCGACCGTGCAGTAACCAGATTTACCAAACGTTTTGATGGAATAAGCATAGAGAAAAGTAAGTTTGAGGTCTCACGCGATGAAATAAACGCTGCGGTCAGCAGGGTAGATAAACAATTTCTTAACGCCTGCAGGCGTACTTTTTCACAGTTGTACGATTATCACCGTACTTTGATTCCAAATCTCACCGGTAAACAGCGACCAGGGATTGATATCCGTGCCCGTTATCATCCTATCGAAAGCGTACTTTTATACGTTCCCGGAGGAGAGCATCCTTATCCATCCAGCGTTCTAATGTGTGCAGCGCCGGCTCGCGCTGCTGGTGTTCCAAAGATTTACGTAACCACGCCTCCACGCGCGACTACACCCGAGTTTTTGTGCGCTTGCGTAGTAGCAGGCGTCCATCGCGTTTTCCGGATTGGTGGTGTGCAGGCGATCGGTGCATTTGCCTACGGCACCGATAAAATTCCTAAGGTGGACAAAATCGTTGGCCCTGGAAATGATTATGTTACTTGTGCCAAGAAATTATTGTATGGGACAGTGGGAGTCGACCTTCTTGCAGGACCTTCCGAGATACTACTCCTTTGCGATGCAAGTGCACCAATTGATTTTGTAATTGCAGACATACGCGCACAACTCGAGCACTCCGGTAGTGCACGTTCATGGCTTATTACTACGTCAGCTCAGCTTGCGCGTAAGGTACGTGCACGTTGTAAAAAAGAAATAAGGAATGACCGTCTTTCTATGGAGGTGCACCCGGCAGTGAAGCAAGCGATAGCGCGTGCTTCACAAATTGCATGTGAACATGTAGAGGTCTTAACACGAAATCCACAGAACGTAGCTTCCATGATATCATCTGCTGGTGCCATTTTTATTGGTAATTATAGTCCCGTTGCGGCAGGCGATTATGTCAGTGGTCCATCGCATGTTTTACCAACCGGTGGCACGGCACGGTTCAGTTCCGGACTATCAGTTGCAGATTTTTTGAAGTGCACGACATTGATAAAATATACGCGTGCAGGGTTGAAAAAAGACGCTCAGATGATTTTTCAACTTGCAAAAGCAGAAGGTTTCCATGCGCACGCGGAATCAGTCAGAATTCGCGTCAAGTGAAAAGAGGAGGCAAAGTGCGAAAAGCAAACGTTCATCGAAAGACCAGAGAAACAGATATTAGCGTCCAACTTAACCTTGATGGTCATGGCGATAACCACATCAAGACCCCGATATCATTCCTTAATCACATGCTGACGTTGCTTTCAAACCATAGCTTGATAGATATGGACGTTCGTGCAAGTGGAGATATAGAAGTTGACCAGCATCATACAGTGGAGGATTTGGGGATTGTCATCGGCAACGCTCTTAAGAAGGCGCTCGGTGACAAGTCGGGAATAAGGCGCTGGGGTAGCGGAAGTGCTCCTATGGACGAAGCGCTTGTTGACGTTTCGCTGGATATTTCTGGCCGTTCATATCTTGCGTATAACGTGAAATTTGGTCCTCCTTACCGTCGCAGTGAATTCAATTACGACCTGGTAGAAGAGTTCTTTCAGGCGTTTTGCCGTAGTGCTGAAATAACACTGCATATCCTTAAACGCTCGGGCCGCAACAATCACCATTTGTGCGAGTCTCTTTTTAAATCTTTTGCTTTGGCGCTTGGACAAGCAATAGAGAAACGCCCGCGCCGGAAAAGCGTCCCATCAACGAAGGGCTCAATTTGACTGGAAAACAAATAGCAGTTGTAAACTACGGCATGGGCAACCTGCTTAGTATTTTGCACGCGCTCGATACCATCGGAGTAAGTTCTAAAATAACCGATAATCCGGAAGAGATAACTGAAGCGCCAGCAGTTGTTGTTCCAGGCGTTGGAGAGTTTGGCCATGCTATGCAGAATCTAAAAGCACGTCACATAGACGAGGCCTTGGTGCAGGTTGTAGAGAGAGGGGTCCCTTATCTTGGAATATGCCTGGGTCTTCAGATACTTTTTCAAGGCAGTGACGAGTCACCTGGTGTAACAGGACTTGGAATCATCCCTGGTAGCATACATCTTTTGCCAAACGCAAGAGGTATTTTCAAAGTGCCGCATATGGGATGGAATACACTAGAAATTATACGTGACGCACCTTTGCTAAATGGAATCAAGAACGGTTCATATTTTTATTTTGTTCATTCATACTACGTCCAACCGGATAGCTCTGAAGTGACTGTTGCAACAACGAACCATCTTATTGAATTTACTTCAGTTATAAGCAATGAGAATGTTATGGGTTGTCAGTTTCATCCAGAGAAAAGTCAGGTAAATGGACTTGCGCTGCTGGCAAATTTCAAGAAAATTATATCTGCATAAAAAGGGGCATAGGAATGTTAGTGATACCGGCAATCGACCTTAGAGGCGGCAGGTGTGTACAATTAACACAGGGTAGACTCGAGAAAGAATATGTATGTTCAAACGACCCGGTGTTTACTGCGAAACTGTGGCAAGCAGAAGGCGCAAAGAGATTGCACGTGGTTGACCTTGATGGCGCATTTTCAGGAGTTATTCAGCATAGCTCTATTGTGAGAGATATGGTAGACACAGTTCAGATACCGATTGAGCTTGGTGGGGGTATAAGAACGCTTGAATCAATAGAGCAAGCGCTTGAAATCGGCGTGGACCGCGTCATATTGAGTACCATGGTTATTTATAACCGCAAACTCCTTGACAAGGCCATCGGGAAGTATCGCGAGCACATCGTTGTAGCCATAGACGCTATGGATGGCAAAGTAGCAGTTGATGGGTGGCGGAACGTTACTACACTGTCTGCTGTTTCTCTTGCACAGGAAATGCAAAAAGCAGGTGTTCAGGAAATAATCTTTACTGACGTTAGGTGTGATGGACTTATGACCGGACCTAACATAAGGAGCATAACTAACCTGGTTTCTAAAATTACGATTCCAGTGACAGTTTCGGGAGGTATTTGCAGTTTGCGACACGTAGAACAAATACATGAGCTTGAACCAGACGGGGTTGTTGGGGCAATTATCGGTAAGGCGTTGTACACAGGAGACATAGCTCTTTCAGATGCAATTCGTGTTGCTTCAGTTGCGTTACAATACACCCAAAAACAGAACGTTAGTAAACAAGAGGTGAAAAAGCATACAAAAAAGAAAACAACATGATAGAGAAAGAAGATGATTGCTAAACGGATCATACCATGTCTTGATGTCCAGGGCGGCAGGGTAGTAAAAGGGACGAAATTCATCAATTTAAGAGATGCCGGTGACCCTGCAGAAGTTGCTCGGCGGTATCAGGAGGAAGGCGCAGACGAAATTGTATTTCTTGATATAACTGCATCATACGAACGGCGTCCGATTATGCTCGATGTAGTCAGGCATACTTCGGAACACGTTTTTATGCCTCTTACTGTCGGCGGGGGCTTAAGAACACTGGAAGACATAAAACAGATGCTTCATAATGGAGCCGACAAGGTCTCTCTGAATACGAGCGCGTTAGAGAATCCCGGTTTTATAAAAGAAGCTACAAAGGTGTTTGGGAGCCAGTGCATAGTTGTTGCGATTGACGTTCGCGAAGAAGAGGTCTATACTTATGGTGGCAGAAAGGCGACCGGCGTCAATGCAATAGATTGGGCGAAGAAAATTCAGGAATTGGGGGCAGGCGAAATACTACTCACCAGTATGGACTATGACGGAACCAAGAAAGGTTTCGATATTGAACTTACCAGAAAAATAACGGATTCGGTAACGATTCCGGTTATTGCCTCAGGTGGTGCCGGGACTATGGAGCATTTTTATCAGGTTTTCACGCAGACACAAGCTGACGCAGCGCTCGCTGCATCAATTTTTCACTTTCGCGAGGTATCTATACCAGAGTTAAAGAAATATCTTAAAGAAAAGGGGGTAGAGGTAAGAATATGAGGAGAACCAGAGTCAGCCGTTCGGACGCTGGAGCAATAGAGATGGTTTCGGCTGTCTCACTTCTAAGCCAGGTTAAATATTCCCGTGATGGACTGGTGCCTGTCATTATCCAGGACGCAGGCGACGGCACTGTTCTTATGCTTGCATATATGAATTGCATTTCACTTAAGCGGACTATAAAAACGGGTAATACCTGGTTCTGGAGTCGCTCACGCCAGAAATACTGGATGAAAGGCGAAGAATCGGGACATATCCAGAAAGTTCGTTCTATATATCTTGACTGTGATGGAGACACTCTACTCATAAAAGTTAATCAGGTTAAACGTACGGCATGCCACACAGGACACAGGACATGTTTTTACCGTAAACTTAAAAAGAGGGCAATTTGAAGCTCAATACCGGAAAAATTACGTTTGTTTTGTTGATAATCACTGTTTTATTAAGTGTATGCTACAGAATAGCAAATGCAAAAGAAGCAAGCACTGTCTATGCAGTTAAAATAAATGGTGCAATTACACCGCTTACACATGAATTACTCGAAAACGCTTTAACTATGGCAACTGCCGATAATGCAGAAGCATTACTGGTTCTCCTGGACACGCCAGGAGGGCTTGATTCCTCAATGCGCGACTGTATCAAGTTAATAATGAATGCAGATATACCGGTTCTGGTATATGTCTATCCAAAAGGCGCCAGAGCTGCATCAGCCGGTCTTTTTGTCTTACTCGCGAGTAATATTGCAGCAATGGCTCCAGGGACAAGCGTTGGAGCTGCACATCCAGTAATGCCAATGGGGCAACCGGATGCGACTATGAAAGAAAAAATAACAAAAGATGCAATTTCGTACATACGTTCTCTCGCAGAGGCGAACGGAAGGAATGCGGAATGGGCTGAGAAGGCGGTAAAAGAAAGTGCCACGCTTACTGCAAACGAGGCATTTGAACGTCACGTGGTTGAGATAATAGCTAAAGACATAGATTCTGCCTTAAAGCAGGCAGATGGGAGACAGGTCACCGTAGGTGATAAGACGTACGCACTTTCCACCAAAAATGCCAGAGTGGTTACTTATACGCCTGGTTTCCGGGAGAAATTCTTACATGGTCTATCGAACCCGAACCTTGCATACATACTATTGATGCTTGGCATCTGGGGTTTGATTATGGAGTTTTCGAAACCCGGCTTTGGTTTTCCCGGCGTTACAGGAATAGTTTGTCTTGTGCTTGCTTCTTTCGCTTTCCAAACGCTTCCGATTAATGCCGCCGGAATCGTACTTATAATATTTGGAATAATCCTCTTCGTACTGGAGGTAGTAACGCCTACTTTCGGCCCGTTTACGATTGGAGGGATTATTTCTGTTTCACTTGGTTCAATAATGCTTTACAAAAGGTCGGCTCTATATTTAAAAGTTTCAAATTCGCTTATTGTTGCGTTCGTAGCAACTAGCGCGTTCCTTATCGTGTTTGGGCTGACGTTCATAATAAAGACATACAGAAAAAAAGTAACCACTGGTTTAGAAGGAATGGTTGGTTCCAGCGGTAGAGCCGTAACTGCTCTGGCGCCAGGAGGCAGGATATTTGTGCACGGCGAATACTGGGAAGCTCTGTCAGAAGATGGGCAGAAGATTTCCGAGGGCGAAGAAGTTGAAGTGACTGAAGCAGACGGACGGCAGTTGAAGGTAAAACGTAAGTAATAAAATACAGGAGGTAAACATGGCTGGTATTTTCTTTCTTGTAGTCGTTGCAATCATTTTGTTGTCTTCTGCAATTAGAGTTGTTACTGAGTATGAACGCGGGGTAATTTTCCGGCTCGGTCGTCTGGTCGGTGCAAAAGGCCCGGGTATTTTTTTCATTATCCCAATCATTGACCGCATGATTCGGATAAGTTTAAGGACAGTAACGTTTGATGTAACCCCGCAGGAAGTCATAACGCGCGACAACGTGCCTGCCAGGGTAAATGCTGTTGTATACTACAGGGTCATTGACCCTTGCAAAGCAGTAGTTGAAGTAGAGAATTATCACTATGCAACACTACAGATTTCACAGACAACACTCAGAGGGGTTCTTGGTTCCGTTGAACTTGATGGTATTCTGACACAGCGCGAAAAGGTAAATCAGGAACTTCAAAAGATAATTGACGAGCAGACAGACCCATGGGGTATAAAGGTCAGTGTAGTAGAAATAAAAGAAGTCGAAATCCCTGATTCGATGAAGAGGGCGATGGCGAGACAGGCTGAAGTGGAGCGCGAACGCCGCGCGAAAATTATTAACGCAGAAGGTGAATATCAGGCAGCAGAGAAAATTTCGATGGCAGCAGACATTATCGGAAAAAACCCAGTCTCGCTGCAACTGCGGTATCTTCAGACCTTGAGTGAAATATCTGCAGAGCACAATTCGACGATAATATTCCCATTACCAATTGATTTATTAAAAGCGTTTACTGGAAAGATCCAGACAAATTCAAAAGCATAAATTGGTATCAATCAATGGATGATTGAATTTCACGAGGTCTCTCACTATTATGAGCATGGTAAAATAGTTATCAGTCCGCTTGTTGATGTAAATTACTCATTCAAAGCAGGTTTAATATATGTAGTGTGTGGTGCAAGCGGAATTGGCAAGACGACTCTATTGCGGTTGTTTTGTCGCGATGAAATTCCAGCGGAAGGTCATATATTTTATGATGGCGAAGATATTTCAACATTCAAAAAACAACAATTACTTGCGTATCGCCGCCGGTTTGGAAAAATATTTCACACCCCATATCTTATTGACGACCGTTCTGTACTGGAGAACATAGAAATAGCAGGGATGTTGTCTGGTAAGTCACATGGAGAGATTAGAGAAAATGCAAAAAACCTGCTAGATGCGTTTGATATTAGGAAGGTTGCCAGTAGGTATCCACGAGAACTTTCTTCCAGTCAGGTACAACGTGTTTGTATTGCACGTGCGTTGATAAATAAACCGGAATGGGTAGTTGCAGATGAACCGTGGAACAACCTGGACAAAGAAAATTGCATGCTAGTTAACAGCGTATTTACGGATATGTCACTGAACGGAGCCGGACTGCTCATCACAACTGCACGTGAGGATATCTGGAAAAGTTTACCATCAGAACCGCTGCGTCTTATAGCAGGTAAAATAATCAGCAAGCAAAAATGAGCATACTATACAGTATAAAAGAGGGTTATCGAAATTTTCGTTCGCATGGTTACGCTACCGGGATATCTGTCTCAGTCGTCACTCTGATACTGGTGCTTGTCGGGTATATTGCGGTTTTTACAATAAATGTCCACGGCCTGCTTGGTATACTGCGTGGCCGGATTGGACTCGTCGTTTTTACAGAATACGGAGTGTCAAATGAAATAGCGCAGTCGATTGGCGATCAGATTTCGCGGTTGGAGAACGTTTCCGGGACTCACTGTGTCAGTCCGGAAGATGCACTAGAACAATTTAAAAAGGATGACGTGTTATCCGGGCAGATTCGAATAAACGGCTCTAACCCGCTGCCTTACTCCTACGAAGTAAAACTGAAAGACGTAACGTCTGATACCGTCAGCAAGACCGTTACGCAGATAAGGGCAATAGATTATGTGGATACGGTCCGATATGGACAGGGAGCACTGGAGCTATTGGATTCTATTGAATCTGGCACAAAAACTCTGGTTACAATCCTGGGAATTATACTTCTCGGGATTGCGCTCGTGGTTATTTCGTATACAACAGGAATTAACGCTCGTCTTGAAAGCGAAAAAGTCAGGTTCCTGACAACGCTTGGTGCATCGCGTTCATTTCACGTACTCACTTTTCTTACCGAAGGTGCACTTCAGGGTATTCTCGGCGGGCTGATTGCTTCTGGCATAGTTCTTTTCACGCTCTGGCTTGCAGGAAAAAACATCCACCTTGTTCACGTCAATCCTTTTTTGTTTATAGGGGGACTCACTATCCTTGGTCTTGTTCTCGGGCTCATAGGAGAGTCCTTGTCTGTTTGGCACTCTCCTAAACATGGTAAGGAGAGTGCAATTTCAGTAGTTTTATTGCTGCTCGTATTTATTATTGGCATACCGCATTATTGTATTGCGGATGATAGTGCCGGTATTGATGAATATAACCATAAGATAAACGAAAAACAGTCAGAACTTAAAGATATCGAGTCAAAGCTCAAAAAAAGCGAAGAAGAATCTATACGGCTTGAAAAACACGAAAAAGAAATTAATGCAAGAATCGAGCAAGTCCAGAAACAATTAGAACGTAGCACCAAACGGTTGTCCGACCTGGCAATTCAAGAGAGACAGACACGCGCAGAACTTGAACAGGTCAGTAGAAAATATTTCAAGCAACTGAATACGAATAACGAGATTGAGAAACAAATATCCTGCGACCTCAGAACGATTTACACTCGGGGTTGGTGGCAAACTGATCCAGTTCAGGAATTTGCATTATTGTGTTTCTCAAATAATATCAACCAGTATCTGGTGCATACCAAGTGGTCTGAAGCAGTTTTGATTCGAAAACAACAACTGTTAGAACAAATGCGTAAAGAGGCACAGATGCTCGCTGGTAACCGTGACGAGCTTAGCAGGCAGAAAACGCACCTTTTGAATCTTAGAAGCGAGACAGAAAAAGAGGCGCGACGTCATAGAGCGCTCATCGAGGAGAAAAAGAGCATCCTTGCCAGTGTAAATACGCAGAAGGAACAGTGTAGAATAGAGATGGAAGAACTAAAGAGTACTGCTGGAGAATTACAGCAACTGATTAACCGTTTTGAGCAACAAAAAGAATTACTCGCCAGAAAGGAAACAGTTGACTTAAGCGAATTGAAAGGAAATCTCGCATGGCCGGTGAAGGGGAAAGTAATAGGATATTATGGTAAACACCATGATTCTGACCTGGGGATCGTTATAAATAGTAATGGTATCAGGATTTCTGCAGAGCGTGGAAGCATTGTTAAAAGCGTAGCATCAGGAGAAGTGCTTTTTGCTGACGTATTCCGTAGCTATGGACAGATGGTGATAGTTCTACATGCAGGTAACTATTATTCGGTATACTCTAATTTGGGCGATACAAAAGTGAATGCTGGCGACCGTATTTCACCAGGACAGATAATAGGTAGTGTTGGAGAAGATGGTTGCCTTTATTTTGAGTTCCGCGAGAACGGGAAACCTGTAGACCCTGTCGCGTGGCTTTCACAATGAGGAGGAGGTATTATAAATGACAAGAAATCATGAGAGAAAGAGTTATTTTCGCAGAGCCGTAGTAATTGCAAGAATTCTGATAGGATTATCAGTGTGTGCGTTTGTATGGAATTCGCATAGTGTCCATGCTCAATCAAATGAAGTTTATGAGCAGATGAAGCTCATATCCGAGGTGTATTCGCATGTGGAAAAGGACTATATAGAACCGTCTGAAGCAGAAGAAATAATACGCGGTGCGTGTGAGGGCATGGTTGGTAAACTCGATGATTTTTCTCAGTTTATGCCGCCAGATACCCATAAGAGGATGAGAGAAGACACTGAGGGGGAATTTGGCGGACTTGGTATCAGGATAGGTATGCGTGACGGTATTCTTACGGTTATAACACCGTTGCCAGGCACGCCAGCTTATCGTCTTGGGATATTACCAGGAGATAAGATTGTGAAGATTGAAGGTGAATCAAGCGAAGGTATAACCCTCAACGAGGCCTTGGATAAACTTCGTGGTAAGCCTGGAACGAAGGTAACAATTTCAATTCAGAGAGAAGGAGAGAAAGAGCTACTTGACTTCACAATAACCAGGGAGAAAATTCAGATCCAGACAGTATATTCAGAAATGCTTCAGGAAAAGATTGGATATGTTCACTTAACCGAATTTAACGAACAGACACCTGGCGAATTTCAGCGTGCGTGGCAGGAACTTACCAAGCAGGGAATGGAAGCGCTGGTACTTGACCTCAGGAACAATCCAGGCGGGTTATTGACTTCTGCAGTTGAAGTATGCCGCTCTATGATTGGGGATAACCGTCTGATTGTTTACACACAGGGGCGCGATCCAAGACAAACAGTCAAATTCTTTGCAGACTCCAAACCCAAAAATTCAGTAATCCCTATGGTTGTTCTTGTCAACAAAGGGTCTGCTTCTGGTTCGGAAATTGTCGCAGGGTGCATCAAGGACTGGAAAAGGGGTGTCCTGGTTGGAGAGAAGACGTTTGGCAAAGGGTCTGTTCAGAGTGTTTTTTCGCTCTCTGGTGGTTCCGGTTTGCGTTTGACCACAGCCAGATATTACACGCCTTCCGGCACGTGCATAGACAAAATTGGTATTGAACCAAACATAGTCGTGGACGTTTCGCGTGAACTTGCAGTAAAGATAATGCAGCAGGAAGAAAAAATCTATAAAATCAGTCCGGAAGAAAAAGCAAAACAGGAAGAGGAAAAGGTAGAAGACCCGCAGCTTAAGAGAGCGCTGGATATACTAACAGCGCACCAGATATTTGCAGGAACACCGGAGGAAGCTGAAAATGCAACAAAACAGGAATAAAAAGAAAAAGACAAAAGTTGCGTTTCTGATAATTGGTTGTGCAGTAGTTATAAGTGCTGTCATATTCGTTGTTGTCAGGCAAAAACGTGACCTCACACATCTTTCGCTTAAGGTAAATGAAGTGGTCCGTTCGGAACTCGTTGATATCGGTTTTACGGATATTGACCTTGTCAGAGAATACGGGGAAGAGATGGAATATGGCAGGCACACCTGGGTTGCCGTCCACAGAATCCTTAGAGTTGACGAGAAAAAATCCATAGATGATATAGTCGAACGTCTGAAGGCTGCTATAGCCAAACTCGATATGAAGATAATTTTTTCAGGGATTCATGGTGGACAATACGTGATAAGAATAGGCAAGGATTCTATGGTGATGAATACCGTGATATTACGAGCACCAGCATTTATTTCCAGGAGAAAGGCAGCGCATCGGCTCGCTATAGTCATAGACGACGTTTCTCAACGGAGATGGGCACGTCTTACTGACCTGGATATTCCGCTCACGTTTGCAATACTTCCAGATAGACGGAGCTTTTCAGCAGCAAAAGAGCTCCGCTCGCTGGGGTACGAAATAATACTCCACCAACCTATGCAGCCGGAATCATATCCGGAAGACAACCCTGGCCCAGGCGCGATTCTTACCGGTATGAAAGACGAAGAGATTCGTATGATACTTACGCAGAATCTCACCAGTGTGCCTGGCGCCGTGGGAATAAACAACCATATGGGTTCCCGCATTATGAAAGATGCTAAAATGCTTGAAGTTATCCTTAAAGTAGTTAGAGACCGTGGATTAATATTCCTGGATTCCAGAACTTGTCCAGACAGTCCTGCAGGTGGAATAGCACGAGAACTTGGAGTTCCTTTTTTGGAAAACGAAGTATTCCTTGATAACGAGGATGATTTTGATTACATCAGGGAACGATTGGAAAAAGCAGCGTCAATTGCACTCAAACATGGGACATGCGTTGCAATTGGTCACGTGCAAAGAAAGAATATCGCTTTAGCAATTAGTTCAGTTATAGATGATTTTCGTTCGCGCGGCATAGAGTTTGTCTATCTTTCTGATATGGTGGATTTTACTACGGTTTATTCCGATTATTAAAGGGCTAAACAATGTATGTTATGGGAATTGACACGTCATGTGATGATACTTGCGTAGCTATAATAAGAGATGGTACAGAAATCTCTTCAAACGTAGTTTCGTCTCAGGTTGACGTCCACAAAGAGTGGGGCGGGGTAGTCCCTGAACTAGCTTCACGCAGTCATGCAGAGGCAATGAATGCAATCTTAGATGTTGCGCTCCAGAAATCCGGTCTCGGTTTTTCTAACATTGATGGCGTCGCTGTTACTTTTGGGCCAGGGTTACCAGGAGCTCTGAGGGTTGGAATAAATGCTGCGAGTGCAATTGCGCTTGCACTAAACAAGCCATTGATTGGTGTGAATCACGTAGAAGCACACATATTCGTAAATCTGCTTGTTGACCCGGATTTAAAACCGCCTTTTCTCGCACTTGTAATCTCAGGTGGCCATACAGAGCTTGTTTACGTATCAGAATGGGGTGATTATCGTGTTGTCGGCAGGACCAGGGATGATGCCTGCGGAGAAGCGTATGACAAAGTTGCAAAACTTATCGGGCTTGGCTATCCGGGTGGTCCTATAATAGATGAACTGGCACATAGAGGAAACCAGGGCGCGATAGAATTTCCGCATGCAAAAATGAAAGACCGTGGTCTCGATTTTTCATTCAGTGGTATAAAAACAGCGGTGCTCAATTACGTAAAAAAGAAACGAAAGGAAACTGGTGACCAGAATTGGCCAGGTCAGGAACCAGACAAAGCCGACCTTGCTGCCAGCTTTCAGCGTGCAATGGTGAATATGCTTATAGAGAATACCGTGAGGGCTGCGCGTGAGTCAAATACAAAACGTTTAGTGCTTGGTGGTGGAGTTGCATCAAACCGGGGGCTAAGAGAGAATCTGGACGAGTTGAAAGAACATCTCGGCATTGAAATTCATATACCACCTCCGGAACTGTGCACTGACAATGCAGCAATGGTCGCAGAACTTGGATGGTGGCGGTTTTCAGGACAACAATATAAACTTTCTCCAATTTCAGTCCTTGAGCTAAAAGCATACCCTAACCTGTCTCTCGACGCGAAATGAAGAAACCTACGATTGTTTGCATGTATATTGCTTTTTCCAGTGGACACAAAACTGCAAGTGATGCAATCATGAATTCCATCGGACATCTTTACCCGGAAACTAATACCGTAGGAATCGATTCCGTCGAATATGTGTTTCCGGTAATTGGCGATATGATTAGCGTGACGTATCTCGGTTTTATCCGTGCGTTGCCGCAAATATGGGAATATATGTATGATAATCCGGGCGTAGTGGAAGCAACAAAAGAATTAAGACACTTTGCGAATGCAACAAATATATGGAAAATGAAGCGGATGCTTAAAAAATATAACCCTGATGCAGTTGTCTGTACACAAGCTGCGCCCGCTCATGTTATAGCTTCGGGCAAACGCAAAAAAAAACTAGACGTTCCTCTTTTTGCCGTAGTTACTGATTATGCAGTTCATGCTTATTGGATTCAACGCGGCATTGATTATTATATCGTCGCAAACGAATACTCAAAGCGCCAACTTATAGAAAATGGGGTGCGAAAAGACAGTATTTACATTTTTGGTATCCCGATTGACAGAAAGTTCAAAAAGCACGTCGAAAAGCCAGAAGCACGTAAAAGACTCGGCCTCGATAGCGAGATAACAACAGTCCTCGTGTTAGGCGGTGGCCAGGGTTTGGGCTCAATAGAAGAAACTGTCTATATGCTTGGCCAGATACCAGATAAATTTCAGATAGTCGTGGTAACGGGCTATAACAAACGGCTTAGAAAACGGCTGGAAAAATTTTCAGAGCATTGCCCTAAACTGTTAAAACCACTCGGATACGTGCATAATATGTCAGCTGTAATGGATGCAAGTGATATGGTAGTTACGAAACCAGGCGGAGTTACCACTGCAGAATGTCTTATAAAAGGACTACCAATGGTCGTATTTGAACCAATTCCAGGTCAGGAAACCAGAAACGCAAGATATCTTATGCATCACGACGCAGCGCTCATTGCCGACGGAATTGATGGACTATATCATGTGGTTAGGCAACTCGTGAAACATCCCGGCAAGCGTGAAGAAATGAGTAAACGTGCACTCGCAATTGCGCGTCCAAATGCCAGTGAGGATATCGCAAGACTGGTAATGGAAAAAATTAAGGCCGGGAATATGTCAGACGGTAGCCGCAGGCTTTAAGCCTCTCGCAATCTGGGAATATGTCAGACAAAAGTGAACGTCTGGATGAGCGCTTGGAAATGGTCGGTACACAAATCCAGAGACGCGGCATAACCGACCCACGTGTACTTAAAGTAATGTCTGAAGTTCCGCGTCATTTATTCGTACCTATACAGTTCTCAAAAGAAGCATATAGTGACTGGCCACTTCCTGTAGGTGAAGGCCAGACCATATCGCAGCCGTACATCGTTGCGCTTATGACCGAGCTTATGAAACTCACTGGAAATGAAAAAGTGCTTGAAGTTGGAACCGGCTCAGGATATCAGGCAGCCGTGCTCTCGCGTCTGGCTAAAGAAGTATATACCATAGAACGTCACGAGCAACTTGCAAACCGTGCGAATGAAGTGCTTGCCGACATAGGATGTTCAAACGTCCATGTGATGGTAGGTGATGGTACTGAGGGCTGGCCTCTAAGAGCACCATTTGACGCGATAATGGTAACTGCTGCAACAGAGGGAATTCCCCAGCCATTGAAGGACCAGCTGAAGGAAGGAGGCAGAATTGTTGCTCCACTCGGCGGTGCATTTAGCCAAACGCTTACAGTGCTGGAACGCAAGCACAAAAAGTGGATTGAAAAACCAATTTGCGGATGCGTATTTGTCCCGCTTATCTCAGGGGAATAGGAACCTGACACTTCGTGGCAGAATGCTCAAAGTCTATGATTGAATCTTGGTATCATATTCTATATACTTTTCTTTTTGCTATGACTCCGATAGCCGAATTACGCGGTTCTATCCCCCTGGCAATAAGTGTGTTTCGTCTCCCGGTTGCATATGCGTTTATCGCATCCGTTCTTGGGAATCTCGTTCCGGTTATCCCTATTTTACTTGGTCTGGAATGGCTGACGCGGTTACTGGAAAAACACTGGAAATTTGGACGGCAATTACTTGAAAAAATACTTAATCGTAGTAAAAAACATTCAGATATTGTAAGGAAGTATGGCTTCTGGGGACTCATTATTCTGGTTGCCATTCCTCTTCCCGGGACCGGCGCATGGACTGGTTCATTTATTGCTTTTCTTCTTGGTCTGGACAGGCGCTGCGCTTTTATGGCAATCGCTTGGGGAGTTCTAATCGCCGGGGTAATTGTCACTCTGGCGACGCTCGGCATTATAGGTGTTGTTAGAGTCACTGGATAGATTTGCTCTCATTTAATTCGGGGCGTGGCTCAGTTGGTAGAGCGCATGGTTCGGGACCATGAGGTCGGCGGTCCGAGTCCGCCCGCCCCGACCA
>CAZUQH010000013.1:0-21245 GCA_964622465.1 uncultured bacterium
GTTACCCTTCAGCCTCGCGGCTCAAGCCCCGTCCGTTGGGGCGGGGTGATTGACTGTATGATACGAGATTGCTTATCGTGGTAGCCGCACCTTTTAAGGTGCGCTTATTTAAATGGTGTACACCTCGTGCCCATGGCACTCGGCGACAATTTGCCTCGCTGACGCTTTGCTTTTCACCCACCGGGTGCGCTCGGCAAATTGTAGGCTAAAGCCTGCGGCTACCTCAATTGTGTGATGTAACCATGATAGTTGTAGAGAAATTCCTGCATACTGTCACCGCCGAACTTTTCCAGTACCGCGTCAGCAAGCACAAAAGATACCATTGCCTCGCCAACTATACCTGCTGCAGGGACAACACACACGTCCGAACGCACCACACTCGCCATGCCTGTTTTGCGTGTTCTAATGTCAACGCTCTTTAGCGGGCGACTGAGCGTACTTATTGGTTTTACAACACATCTGAGACGAATTTCCTCGCCGTTGGAAATTCCGCCCTCAATTCCACCGGCATTGTTGGAAATGCGTTTAAAACCAAAGCGGCCGCCGCGTACTATTTCGTCATGCGCCTTTGAGCCGGGAGTCGCAGACAGCGCAAAACCTGCTCCTGCTTCGACACCTTTCACTGCAGGGATACTCATCAAGCCCTGCGCTAGGCGGCCATCCAGTCGTCTATCCCACATAACGTGACTGCCAATGCCTGGCGGTACATTAGAGGCGGATACCACAAAGACACCGCCAATAGTATCGCCATTGTGAGATGCATGGTCAATTTCCTGTTCCATTCGTTTCTCTATTGTGTCGTCGGGCGTGCGGAGCTGTGATTTTTCGATTTTCTTTATAATCTGAGTAGTCAACTTTATCTCGCGAGAGATACATATCTTTCCAATTGCTTGAACCCAGGAAATGACGCTAATGCCAACACTCTCTAAGAAAACTTTGCATATTGCTCCTACAGCAGTACGCGAAGCTGTCTCACGTGCGCTTGCACGCTCCAGAATATCGCGTAAGTCGGAGCGATTGTATTTCTGTGAACCAGCAAGGTCAGCGTGACCTGGACGCGGCAGAGTGAGCGGCTCAAGTGACTTGAGGAATGAATTATCGGCGTTTGGTATCACTAGCGCAATTGGCGAACCAATCGTCTCATTCCGCTTTGTGCCGGAAAGAATTTGTGCTTTGTCTTTTTCAATCTGCATCCTTGGTCCGCGACCATAACCAACCATTCGCCTTGCAAGGTCATGGTTTATGTCGCTTTCGCTAAGCTTGAGACCTGCAGGAATACCGTCCAGGATTGCGACAAGACTTCTACCGTGCGATTCACCAGCAGTCATAAATTTTAACATATTGTATTCTCCATTCAATGGTACGAGATTCTTCGCTACGCTCAGAATGACAGGGCAGATTCAAGTGCACGTCGCATTACGTCTACAGGTGCTTTCTTGCCTGTCCAGAGCTCGAATGCAAGGATCGCCTGATATAACAGCATAGATAACCCCTGCTCAGCTGTCAAGCCGCGTTTTCTCGCTTTGTCTACGAGAGGCGTCAGCCGGTAATATATAAGATCGTATACCGTAAGTCCTCTATGAAGCAAACCCTCCTGGATAACGCAGGGGTCTTTCTGCTTCATTCCGCAGGGTGTTGCATTTACCAGCAGGTTTGCTTCACCGATTGCCTGCTCAAGACAGCTGTTTTTTTTCGGAACGAATTCGACCAACCGGTCTGGAATATTCTTTTGTATATCCCGGACGAGCCGTCTGCCACGCTCTTCATCTATGTCTGTTATTTTAAGAGAAGCGATTGGTTGTTCAGCAACCTTCATAGACACAGCGCGCCCTGCTCCGCCTGCACCAATAACAATCACTTTTGCGCTGGTGAAATTAAAGTGGACTTCCTCTATAAGAGCGCTCAAAAAACCAGCGCCATCGGTGTTGTCCCCTTTGAGAATACCGTTAACGCATGATATGGTATTTACTGCACCAATAAGCTTCGCATCACCTGACATTTCATCCATGAACCGGATTACTTTTTCTTTGTATGGAATCGTTACGTTCGCACCGACAAATCCCATCTTTGGCAGAGCACGGACAACTGCACCCAGGTCATCCTGCGCTGTTGGAAGTGGTACGTAAACCAGATTTGTGCCAGTTGTATCAAAAGCACTATTGTGCATTGCAGGGCTAAAAGAATGACCTACCGGCCAACCAATGAGTCCTACGAGCCGCGTTTCTCCATTAATATTAAGCATTATTTTTTTCCTTTCTTGTACGCAGGCTAAAGCCTGCGGCTACCACACCTCAGAATGACTTGTCATTTGCCAGCTACAGTAATATTGTCGACTTTTAAAGTCGGTGAGCCGGTTGAGCCGTAAAATGTCAGGTCACTCCCGATAGCGCTGATATTTTTTAGCAAGTCAATGACGTTTCCAGCAATCGTAACTCCGTGAACAGGAAATTTTATATTCCCGTTTTCTATCCAGAAACCACGTACTCCAATAGAAAAATCACCTGAGGAAGCATCGACGGTATGCATTCCCATTACGTCCTGGACGAACAGTCCCGAAGGGACCGTGGAAATTAATTCGTTGTGATTTAAGTTTCCTGGTTCAATGAGTAGATTATTTGTTCCTACATCTGGTAACGATTCTAAACTTGAACGCACGCAATTTCCAGTTGAGCTTGCGTGGTCACGATTTGCAGTATACGTATCATAAAGATAACCTTTTAACACACCTCCAACTACAAGTGGCGTGCGCATAGTCGGATTCCCTTCGTCATCGAAAGGCGCGCTACCAATACCATACGGTATAGTGCCATCGTCTATTATATTCAAAAAACTGCTTGCTATTTCTGTGCCAATTTTACCAGCAAATAATGATTTACCTTTTTGCACCATATCGGCGCATAGTCCCGCAGCAACGACTTCAAGAAACTCGCAGCCAACGATTGGGGCTAACACAAGTGTCGTTATCCCTGATTTAATCCGCTTTGCGCCAAGTAATGAAACAGCCCGCCTGGCGGCAACATTTGCAACTGTATCAAAGTCCAAATTTTTCCAGCACCTCTTGCTCGACATATCTGCTCCGATTTCAACATGTCCATCGTCCTCGGCTATTGCCGATAACCCGATGCTTACCACAGTGCCATTGTTACTGTTGGCAAGGCCATGACTATTTACAATTGCACGTTCAAAGGAACTTTCGCCATAGCCTGCTTCCAGAATACCGGTAATGTGATTATCAAAGGATTTTGCAAGTTTTTCCATCCCTCTAACCATGCGTATTTTCTCTGAGTCCGGAATTTTCAATAGTCCATTGTCATAAAGGCCATCAATCTCAACCGGCTTACATAACCGGGATGGCAGGGTACGATATTCATCGGGACTCAAGCAACGTAGATTTTCTGCTGCTATGTCAACGGTTGATGGAATATCTTTTTCGTTGAGTGAGTGGCGATACGAAATACCTGTTTTGCCATTTTTTATGACGCGTATAGAAAAACCAGACGAAGAATGCCTCTGGACGTCCTCCAGTTTGCCATTGCTCTGGCGGACAGACAGCGACTTGCTACAACTGCAATAAACTTCAACTTCTGAATCTGGAATTTTTGAAGTGGCAATACTCAACACCTGGCGGGCAAAGGACAGGATACTCATCTCCAGAAAAAAAGCATACAAAGAATAAGTAGTGAGAGGATTGCAAGTAATGTTCCTGTCTGATAGCGGCGTTTGCTAACGTTCTCATCATTCAGGATGTGTTTTTGCAGCCACTTGTGTAACCTTAAAACACTTTTAGGAGAATATAGATAATTTATGCCTATCCATAACAAAAACAGGGCTATTATAAGCCAGAATATCTTCATCTTAATTTCTTTTTGTTTATCTCGGGGTTGAACTTTTGTGCAATTTTACCTGCAAGTATTGCTGAAGCACGCTCAGTTGCTTCGCCCAGGATACTGTCGCGGAAAGAACCGCTATCCTGTTTCATGCCTCCGAATACACCGTGAATAAACTGGACATTCTCTTCACCTTCGGCATTTCCTTCGCCGTCATAGATACAAAGTATCTCTCCCGTTTCCACATCAACAATCCGGCCGATTAACTTCACCTTTGCAACCATTTGTTTAATTTCTATATCGCTAACAAGACCGCTGCCCATTGGTTTTCCTGTGACGATTTCCCCCACCCTGGCAAGGCCGTGCAACGGGACACGCGATTTGGATTCACGCGCCTCAAACACCGGCACTCTGCCAAATAACACGTAGCGAACACCTATCACCTTTCCGAGCTGTGCAGCGGTCTGGCTATCGACCAGGCCGCTTACGCCGAGCTGCTGCTCGTTTAAGATTGCATTCAGACGTTCGCGTTCGTAGAGACGGAACGTTTTGTACCGGCTCAATTCCTGAACTACAACGTCTGCTACATAGTTTCCGTAAACTGCTTCTTCAAGAGTTGGGATATAGAAGTCAAGTACCGCCAGCGGGTAGCGCGCTTCAAGAATTGCAGCAGTAATATCTATTTCCTGCCCAACTTTCAAAAAAGGTATTGTTTCAGGTGAAGTGGCTTGAGCTATACAGAGCTCATCTTCCACACGTACGACTTTTAGCCGTGCAATTTCCTTTGGTGGCTCACGGTACATTTTTCCAGTTACAGGATGGATTATTTCTTCACCTGGTTGGGTAACTGGTATTTCCATTCCTTCAAAGACGCCTTGGTTCTTGCCTGCGTCAATGTATACGGACTCACCGCTGAGCTTGATTATGTAATTCGGGTTTGACGTCTCCTCTATGGTGGCGGGTTGCGTTTTTTCGGGACTTTTAGCAATAGACAACGCAGATGCACATCCTATTAAAAGGAAAAATGCATAAAATACTGTACTTGATAATATCGCTTTTTTCATAATGGCACCTTTATGTCATTGCGAGAGCCCGCATGGCTCGTGGCAATCCCTTTACTGGTTCGAGATTGCTTACGCAGGCTAAAGCCTGCGGCTACCGTGCGGCCTCGCAATGACACTTCGTGTCAATTGAAAAATACTTCTACTCGCCAGATGGAGCTGTCAGAATGCCGCTCAGAGCTGCCTGTTGTTCCTTTTCTTTCTGTTCAAGCCGTTCTATGTCCTTGCCGAGTTCCTCCGCAATCTGTGCTGCTTTTGCTTCCACAAATAAGCGATGAAGCTCCTTTTGTGCCTGGAGACGTTCCATCGCCCATTTTTCTGCCGTAGCAGAGCTCAAGAGCGTTCTTACCCAGTAGCGACCGCTATCAGGGTCTTGATATTCCTGGGTTGGCTTTGGTCCTTGAAGTTCGACGTCAACAATTGTTTTTATCATTTCCTTGGTTTCTTCAATTGACGACTCCATATCGGTGTTAAGAAAATCTGACCAGTTACCCAGTGTTACGCGTGTTACAGATTCGCACTTCACCTTGACCTGTTCACCAAGACGGCGCATAGCATCAGCGTATGCGGTGTCACGCATTGCGCGAAAATTCGCTTTTGGCTCTGACATCCCAACGCCCTGCAAAATTTCGCCATCCTCAATTGCTTTTTCGTAGACGGTTACTTTACCAGGAACTACAACCCAATGTGGAATCCCTTCTACACGCTTTGGAACTTTTTGCGCTTGCTTACGGCCTGCACATGCACAGAGTGCAATTGCCAGTCCAACCAACATTACTGCCTGCCACTTTCTCATACACACCTCCCAGTGTTTTAGTAGTATGTTCTATTTGGTAGCCACGGGCTTTAGCCTGCGCTTGAGAAAGCGCAACTTGAAGGTTGCGGCTACCGGTTTTACTTACGGCGCTGGCGCTCAAACTCTCTCTGCTGTTGTTGACGTTGACGAATGAGCTGTTTCTTAGTTTCGGTGCGCTGTTTCTGGATTTTCTCAATGTTTTTTCTTAAGTATTTTGCGTGTTTGTCTAAATTCTGGAGTTGTTTGCGATGCTTGAGCATTTGCCGGGTCATTTTAGTACGCTCGGGGTTGCGCCAGCCGGGACCAACGTTAAACTCCTGACCAGGAACCAGCCGGATTGACTCAAGTTCTGCCTCAAGAGTACCCTCTTCCGGCTGGATACGGTTAACTTCCAACTCACCATCAAATAAGCCGATTGATGTTGTCTCGTCTTCTCCGACTTCAATAATAAATTGGGTACCACGCACGGCAGAAACAGCAGCAGGAGTTCTTACTGTGAAGTCGCCGGAAACTTGTTTCTTCTCAACATCGGCGAGAAGACGGCCGATTTTGAGAGCAATTTGTATCTGCCGGTGGGACGAAGATGAAGATGGGTCAATTATCGTTAACTGGGAATTTTCTTCAAGGCAAATGACGCTTCCATCGTCAAAGAGGATTTCGCAGGAGGACTTGCCGCCGGTTTGGATAATATCGCCCTTCTCAAGTGGCTGGTCATCTATAGCGTTTGACCAAAAGCTCTCATCGAGTTCGAGTTCCTGCCCGGTTGTTTCAAAGAATTCATCTTGAGCAAACTCCTGGCGCCCGGTCTGCTTGACCAGGACATTTCCCTGAATTGTAACAAGCGTTGCCGCGCTTGAGGCAAAACTTATATACCCAGCAAAGAGCATGCAAACCAGGGCACATAAAATCTGTCCTGCAAATCGCCTCATTTCAATAAGAATTGTATCAAAATTAATCTGCATGGTCAAATCAGCTGCATATCTACCGGATAATCTGGGTGGAAAGGTATTGGGCAATGACTCCTGCTGCTTTCTTGAGCGCCTGTGCGCTTGCTTCCTCCTCAGTGCGGCCAAAGCCTTTCATCCGGTTTTCGGTTTTGGATGAAATTACTTTGCCGGTCTCGACGTCTGTTACGGATACCCAAACAGAAGCACGACAGGATGGCCCCATATCCATAGATGTACCGTCTGGTAAACTTATCTTGCCACCAACAGATTCAGTGGTAGCGGTACCGGATATAAGTATGTGTGCTTTACCACGAATACTTGCTAGAGTGATATTCCCGTGAGCCAGGCCAAGTTGCTCCGCTCCCATAATCTGATAACCGGATTCAGTCAGATATGAGATTATTTCATTTTCAACTATTGACTCCTGTCTGGCGTGTCCAAGCTGCGATTCAGAAATGCTTACTACGACTTTCTTTGTTTCTTTTGGCGATATAGAGGCAAAAGTAATAGTTGCTCTGCGTTTCGCAAGTGGTTTGAATCGCTCCGAAACTTTCTCAATTTCCTGTGCATCAAATTTTGCTTCAACTGCATTCGCAGGGTTTATTGTGTCCACCCGGTAAACGTTCATTATGGCGCGGCCTTTGTCGTTAGTGCGAGAGGTTTTATCTATTTCTCCACTACCGTCTACAAAGTAGAATACGAGAGGGAGGTTGCGTGCAGGAACGTCTTTGCCATCTACTGTATAGTGAACAAAAATGCCGAGCGGCTCTGCAAGTGCCTTGCCCTGAATCCCGGTTTGATTCCCGCCAACAGGGTCCATTTTGATACTTGATATTGCCTGGTTCGTCTGTCTGTCTATTTCAGAAGAAAGCTCGCTGGAGGACATTCCATCAAGTGACTGTGTAATTCCAACAATAGAGGAAAGGATCTCCTTTGCCTGGTCAAATTGCTTAAATGCGGGGCTTAACTCTCCTGAAAGCAGCGCCTTGTAAGCTGATTTATAGATATTTTGTGCAGACGAAAGTTTTGCCTGGTTTGCGCGCTCCTGCTCGGCAAGTGCCTCTCTTATTGCTTTGTCGGCTTCTTCCCTGGTCATCCATACTAACACCCACCATTCACCCTTGCGGTCCTCACGGAACTCTTCAAAATGTTTCCTGCCAAGCACATTGTCAAAAATGCTTTCCGTAACGCTCTCCAGAACCTCCGTGCTTTCCTCTTTACCAGAAACGAAGTCCTTGCGGTCTATTAAGTAGGTTTTTACACTTCCTTTGACAGTTGTCTTCAACCGTAAAGTCATCTTTTGGAGTGCATCATTGTAAGCAGTGTCTCTTGCTACCTTCATTGACTGCTGGTCACTCCTCTTGTAAGTCCCGAAACCGATACCTTCTATACCATCTTCAGTATAGTCGCCTTGTATTTGAGCACCTACCCAATTTGGCCGCGGTATTTTCCGGCCGGCTGTAGCGCACCCAATGATAAATGTAAGGGATAGAAGTAATAACAGGTATGAACTAGATTTAGAAAGGGGCTTTGTGTGTGAGTTTGTCACTTATTCACCCTGGCTGGTGAATTCCTCAATAGCACGGAGTTGGTTTTGCTCTTCCTTTTGATAACGGTCTATGTCTTTCTGTAGGTCGTCTGCAATATCTCCCATCACTGACGAATATGCTTTGATGGTTTGCTCTGCCGTTATGCGACTGACGCTGGCAGCCGGGATGTAAACGTAAACCCAGTATTCTTTTGCCCTGCGGTCGTAGAACTCTTCAAAGAATTTGCGGTCAAGCACTGTATCATACATTACCCGGTTCACGTTATCCAGAATATCTTTCTGTCGTGTCTGTTCGGGTTTCAGGCCACGCTCAGCATATAGGTGGGTTTCGATGTATCCTTTTGCCTGTACTGAACCGGATAATATCATTTTTTGAATTGCGTCATTGTAAGCACTGTCTCGCGCTGCCTTAACGTCTCCGACAACCGGCGCAAACCCCAAACCTTCAAGGATTTCTGGTTTATTGAAACGTTTATCCATCCAGGTAGGCCTGTGGATTTTAGGTGCGCAGGAAACGATAAGGAAAGTTAACAGTAAGACGGCTGGAATAGACGTTCTTTTCATGACAAACCCTCCATCAGATAGTAAGGAACCGATGAATAGTATCGTACATAAAAGTCAGATTAAAGTCAATGAGTGAAATATGCAGGATGGTTTGGTTGGAATGGTCTGGTCGGAGCAAAAAAAAGGGGAGCCAGTGGACCCAGCGAGACTGGTCTCCCCCGTTGTACTCTAGTAGCTCGTTCTACACAATATTTGGGATTTTATCTATCCTGTTTTACTGTGCAACTCCGGCTCTTTTTACGTTGATTGCTTTCGGGCCTTTATCGCTGTCTACTACTTCAAACTCGACTTCGTCGCCTTCGCCAAGTGAACGCCAGCCACCTCCGGTAATACCTGAGAAATGGACAAAAACATCACCGCTGCCATCATCTCTGGTAATAAAACCGTAGCCCTTTGATTCATTAAACCACTTTACTTTGCCTTTCATCTAACTTACTTCACCTACCTTTCCGGTTCTTTGTTGCAACTGCTTTCCCTCGTAAGGCGCCCTCTTTTTCGAGCAAACACCGCTTTGCACTGGCACCTAACGAGTAACCCCCCAACTTGCCATCCTTACGGATTACGCGATGACAGGGGACAATTCCCGGAAAGGGATTTCTTGCGAGCGCCTGGCCAACGGCCCGTGCTGCCCCTGAACTACCTGCTTTCCGTGCTACCCACTCATATGAACGGGTTTCACCTCTTGGAATTGTCTTTACAACCTGCCAAACCTTCTCAAAGAACGAAGGGTACTGCGAGCTGCTGTTTTTATTATACGAACTTTTCATAATTTGTCAAGTGCCTGTATAGGATAGAGGGTTTGCTGTCGCTATTGGCCGTGACACAACGCAAAACCCCATACAGCTTTAGCGTCAGCGTGTTTTAATGCGCGTGCACATTCATTTAGCGTCGCGCCGGTCGTGCACACGTCATCAACCACGAGAACTGTCTGCCCTCTTAAATTATTGCCGCAAGCATTCAAATTAGCGGCTATCGCGTTATGCACGTTATGAAACCGTTCCTCTCTTTTCAACTCCATCTGCGGGCTCGTACGTTGTCTCCAACGTAGTAGGCCACGTCTATACTCTGTATTGAATTGAGATGCAATATTTCGTGCAAGTAAATCAGCCTGGTTATAACCACGGCGGCGTTCTCTGTTACGGCTCATAGGAACAGGCACTACTATGTCTGGTGCGTAAGGGATGCATCGGTTGAGTATTTCTGACCCAACAGATGACAGCTCTCGCTCGAGCCACCTGTATCCACCATATTTGAAACGATGCATCACGGTGCTCACTATGCCAGCATATGTAAGCGCTACCCATATATGGTCACAGTAATTTCCGTCTCCAGTCGCTGGATTCTCTATTTCAGGAGATACGAGACACTGGCCAATCAACTGGTCCCAACATTTATTACAAAAAAATGACTCCGTATTATGAGGCAACACACCGGCACAACCAGGGCATACTACGGGGAAGAAAAACCTCCATAATTTTTTAGAAAGTGATGACAAGTGACCCATTTACGTTTACGCTGATGTAGTCGTTTTCTGGCACTTCAAGATTGTGGTAATACTGACTTCCGCCACCAAGAGTCAGGTGCATATTGTTTGAAAGTGCATACTGTGTAGAGAAATCAAGCTTGTATAGATTTGTGTTATCTTTGTCAATATTAAGTTCGCTCCGCTTGATGTCTGTTGCAAAATTAAAATCGAATTTTATGTCCTGGGTAAGATGTAATTCCTTCTTGAAAAACGGAATCTTTATTGGCCATTTAAGCTGTATATTTTCCGAATATATTCTAATACCTGGACTATACGTGTTCATCATACTGGTAAGTTGTGTACCGTTCCATCCAGAACTTTTGCTCATTCCGTACTTTAGAATAAGCCACCAGCGCTTGAATGGGGTGAACTTTACCTGTGAAGAAAGCGAAGTTGAACTACTTTGAGATACAAGATACGTAGCAAAATTTTCTTCGTAGCTTGTATTCTCGCTCAGAGAAAGGGAACAATCCAAAAACTTGAACAACCCAAGCCGTAAATCGACGCCTTTTTGATAAGAGGTTGCGGAACTGATAGCAACTTTATAGTCCAGTGTTTTTCTATACCTTACGTTTGCTGTAAAGTTTTGCGTGAAGATACTAAGTAATGGGAGCTTTTCAATAGAACTTGCGCTGGAAGATATATCAGGCCAGACGGTATTATATGTCTCTAAAGGGGTTTCGGTTGTTACGGTATAGTTCTCAGTTCGACTGTAACCCGTTCGCAAAGAAATAGTTCCAAATGGCGTAAACCAACCTTTTAATCCGATGAAACCAAGTGGTGTCCATCTGCCATTCAGGTTCTTATTATATCTTTCTGACCGCGATTTTACGACTAGTTTTGTATCCATTGGTTCCCATATTTTAAGACGGTTAAGGATATACATTTCGCCAGGTACGTTTTCATAAATGTCACCCCAGGAGACACCATAAGAACCATCCACGTTCAATGATTGGAACGGCTTGAACCAGGGCACAATTTCTCCTATGTTCAGGGGAACGCCTACTTTTCCTGAACCGCTACGGTTTACGTTTTTCACACAGGGTGGCGCCGTTGAACTCGTCAACAGGTAATCCTCTCCAATATCTATACTGGCGTTTGCATTGGGATTAAGCCATCTCAGGAGCTGGGCGCGCATGCCGGCATTTATGGCCTGGGATTTGCTCTTGTCAAACTCGTATTTACCGCCGAGAATACCTTCGTCTTTCTGTTTTGTCTCACGATATGAATAACCTGGGCTTAAACTAATGCCTTTCAATGGAGGAAAAGTGAACGTCATTGCGCCTGAATAGTTTTGTGTAAGAAGAGAAAAGTCACGATTTGCCGTCTCGGGATTCAGGTAGGAAGTTTCGTTTTCAATACGCTTGTAACCACCCGAAAGATTGTCAGGAAACAGGAAAAATCTGAGCGGCATGCTATAATTGAGAGAGCCATCGTATGTGTCCACGATATTTTGCTTTCGTTCAAAGTCGGAATCACTAACATCATGAGTATAGCCAGCTCCTATTTTTGGCAAAGGCCCGAGATTCAACTGCCCGCTTCCGCTGTAATGATAGCTGGAGACCTTTCCTTCATCCAGGGTGCTGATATATGCCTGTGTGAGTTCCCCTCCTGGTTCCAACGCTTCTTTGGGCGTAACGACCTCACTATATCTGTAGTCAAATGAGAGAGGCATGAAAGCGATTTTTTTGAGCCGCATATATCCGCCATAACTCGTTTTGTCCTGGCCCGAGCCTTCTGTAGTCATCGTCTGAAAATTTTTGTCTATGAAACGGTATGAGCCACCCAGGTCAAACCAACCTGGAAGTGTTGTGTCAACCCCAAACTTGTATGCCTGTCCTGTTATACTATCTACCCCACTAAGGTGAATATCGTTTATCCATACTTCGCCTTCGCTTCCGTTACCAATTATGCCAAACCGTATTTCAAGTATTCTTGAAAGCGACGGAGCACCTCTTGTGTATTCATTCTCAAAACCATCTGGCTGGTTTTTTTCATCGCGGTTTTCGTCTTCGAGTTTTATTGTGATTAGCTTCCAGCCAGACCAATCAATTTTTTCTCTGTAGTGAAACATATTGTCTTGGTCCGCTCCTATCTCTATGTAAAAATCCTCTTGTTTGTTATCACCATGCACGAACAACCGGAGTTCTTTATAATCGCTATAATCTATGGCATTCGAAAACTTGGTGGATACATAAGCTGCGCTACTAAGCGTGGAGCTATATTGCAAAACCAAACTTTGCTCTTTTTCATTCTTGTCGATGTATATTCCACGATATAATTCTTTATAAGCATCGTAGTCGGGATTGTTCGCTTCATCCCAGAGCGGTTCATAATCCGTATCTTCCTCGGTGTCTTTCGTGAGCACCTCCAGACCAGTCTGTGAAGCAGGCATTTCCCACTTATTGCCAACTACAGACAAAGAACCAATCCAGACTTTTGCTGGATTTCCCGATGTGCTTTTCAGCGTCAGTCGTATTTGTTTTATGGATGTCCAGTTATCCGGATTTGCAGCAATAGGCAACGGGAGGACTATCTTCTGCCACCCGCTGGTCCACGCTGTAGAAACACTGCCACCTACTGCTTTATCCGCCGTAGTAAGGAAGCCGTCGCCATCAAGGTCCTCTGTATCGAGCTGCCCGTTATCTTCTCCGAGTTTGATTGACTGACCTGAGAAATTCAGGTATTCCCAACCGATATCCTCTCCCGAATCGAGAGAGCCGTTTATATTTTTATCTTCACTGTCAAGTTTCCCGTCATTATCCGCATCTTCCTTAAAATCACCAAGCGCCATTTCCAATGTCCCGTTACCTTCACCCTTTATAAAAAGTTCAATTGCGTTTTTCTTTGAGTAATCAGCGCCGCGTGAGGATACCGGATAGATAACGGAGATTTCATTCGATTTCGCAAAATCATAGTCCATACCGAGGACTCTTGTTTCATCATCAGATGAAACGTTTGCGTTTGGGTTCATATCTATCGTTTTCACGTCTTCATGAGAAAGGAATCCCATCGGGTCATCAATTGATAATTCAGAGACCGCACCACCAGGATTTGCTGCAATCCGCCACGACTTGCTGTCGCCTGGCATCGTACTTATAATTTTTGCGCCCTCCATATCATCGAGCATTGCCTTTCCTGCGCTATTTGGAGTAAAACTGGAATGAGCATACTCTCCCTGTACCGTAGCAGTAAGGGGAATAATTGGAGCAGGACCGACAGTCCAGCTGGTATCTACGTCGAATATCAACTTCCTGCTGGGCACTGCGCGAATTTCAGGTATCTGAGCGCCGGTAGGCGACCACGAACCAAGAAAAGTTGAACCAATATGAAAACGGTCACTTTGTTTCCATTCACCACGCAGCCCGAGCAATGTCTGCATTCCCTGTCCGATAAATGGGTAGTACTCGTAGGTAATTTCAATCATCGCTTCTTCGTCAATCCGGCTTTCATCCAGGAATTCCAGGTATCCCGAATAGTAGTCAATAATGTAGTCGGTGTCACGTTCCAGATGTTCCCCGTTTAGCAAAACCCTATCGCTTCCTGTTACAATGTTTGGCTTGAGGTAAAATACCTTCATGCGGTAGTAGTATTCAACGTATATTATGTTATGATGTCCCGGATTTGTAACGTTATAGACATCTGACTGAAATGGTGTTTTGTTTGTAAAACGAAGTAATCCAGTATCGTAGTCAATTTCGTGCGGGTAATTGGAAATCGGCATTTCCGTCCTGTTCAAGTCAAAAATCTTCAAGACAAAGTCCTTGCCTGGAATACTGCGCAATATTTTTGTATGTCCCAAATCGTAGTAGTTCTTCAGCTGGCGGTCAAGCGTTCCTGACTCATCCTTGAGCATTACAGGAACCGGGGCTCCCTGGAATGTTGGCGTTGTGTAACCAATATCATACTCTTTGTCCCCGACCAGATACTTATATTTAACCGCAACCACATGGTTTGAGCCAAGCACACGCCGGAAAGTAACTATTCCATTTACATAGTCAACAACGTAATCTTCACCACGGTTCAGAACGTGAAAGTTACCAAAGTATGTAGTGCCTCCGCTTAACTCCGATAAAACAGCCATTGCCGTCGCACCAGTGGATGCATTGTTTGTGCTGTCGCGGTCATCTACAAGCATCTGTTCGCTGCCAGGTACAATTGCATAATTTTCCAGTCCGGTAGATACGTGTAGTTTATAATACCTATATTTTACGTATGCATTGTCACTAATATCGCGTTTTTCAAAAGTTGTCTGACCTTTAAACCGCTTTACGTCGGTTATACCTTTGGTCTGCGAACCGACCCCCATAAACTTAAAATCTTCATAATGACCGTCCACCCTTAGTCCAAACACGTTCTTGGAATAGGAAACGAATTCTGTAGAAGGCAGTGACATACTTACATCGCCAAATTCCGCATTCTGAATTACTTCCTCTTGCGTACCCGTGTATTTCACATGTATTTTTGTGCGCTGCGGGTCATCGCGGGTATCATCCCAGTCTACGTCTACGTTAATTTTCTCGCCAACATTACCTTTTATCTTTACCTGCAACTCCTGGTTCATATCAAAGCCGGAGCTTGCGCCTGCCGGCGTTCCCGTGGTCGTGCGCCCTTCTTCTTCCTCGTGAAGATAGAAAACGTGGCTGTAACTCATGCCAATTAGTTTACGGCCCGTAAGAGACAAGCGGGATTCCATTGGAAGTTCGAGTCCGATACCTGCCGGAGGTACAGGCGCAGGCGGAATTTCTTCTGTCGGAACAAGCGAAGGAAGCTCGGGAATGCTCAACTCACGGTAGGTATTATTTTCTTTCTGCTGCTTTATCAGGGGCCATTCGTCAGGAGCATAATTCAGACCGGATACAGGGGCAGTAGAAACAGAGGGCGAGAATTCAAGAACGCCTGCTTCTGCCGGGATGCTGCCGCATAAAAAAATAAGCGTAGAGCATGCGGCACATAAAAAAAATGGTATTATGTGGCGTCTTACTCGGAAATTAGTATTTCGCTGGTAAATAACCGTCCTCCCTGGACGTGTGATGAATCGCACCGCTACTTTTATAATTATAGCCAATTTTGGTCTTTCTAACAACTTTACTTTAACTTTAGTTTGTGTATAGTATTTTGTGTAAATTGTATTAGCGGCTTGGGAAAAAATAAAATAGGAACCTGCCCTTCGGGCAGAACCTTCGCAGGCTTCGGTAGCCGCAGGCTTTAGCCTGCGCCTGTAGGACGCAACCTAAAGGTTGCGACTACAGCCTGCGGCTACCGGTCGGGTCTAATCCTACAATTTGTCTCGCGCCTCCTGTGGAGGATAAAGCGAGGCAAATTGTCGCCGAGTGCCGAAAGGCACGTGAATTCTTTGGAAGGGATGTATGGCAAAAGTGTAATAAGTGCTTCAAGACAGTTACAAACATCGTAAAAACCCTCTCATTCTCTGGTCCAGGGATTCCACCAAAGAAGGATTCAAAGATAAATACCAGGTTCTTATCCTCAGATGCACTCTGGGTGCAGTATCTTTAGGATACAAAAGAAAAAGACCTCTTCTTTTTGCCATGGGTGGGACACCAGAGGGCAAAAAGGAAGTAATTGACTTCGCCCTTGCGACAAGCGAAAACAACATAAATTGGGAGAGATTTCTCTCTAACCTTGATAGCAAGGGGTCTTGGTGGTCCATTGCTTGAAGTTATCGTCTATGATGGGGAGCAGGCAATTATTAGAGGCAAGTGAGTCTTTGCTTTCCATCTGTTAAGACACGAACGATAGAGTTTTCCTAAAAGCTAGAAAGAATGTTACAGGGGCCATAAAACATACCGCTAACCCTCAAACAATGCTCAATTGATGCTTCATTTGTCTATCAAGCACAGGATAAAGCATCAGCGGACAGGCGTATGAGGCACTTCCAGTCAAAATGGCACAATCAGGAACCTCTTGCTTAAAAAGAGATTCCTCAAATGACTTTGATGAGACCCTTACCTCCCTTATAGTTTGACAAAGAACTACAAAAACGAATAAGGACAACAAACTACCTGGATAGATATTTCACAAAGAAATCAAAAGAAGAATACGTCCTATGAGTTCCTTTACAGACCCTGGAAAGCTCGTGAACGTATTATATATGCCCTGGTTGATACACTTAACAGAAAAAATACGGTACACCCTTAAATGAAGAAAATGAATGGACACAAAATACTTGACTTTATCTTACTTTACAAACTTTTAAGCGAGAAAGCACTCGGCTTAGAGCCGTGGTGATGAATTGCTTTTTACCCCGTTGCCTCGAATAAACTTTTTTTATTTCCCTTCTATTTTTTCGCTTGACAAATTCGTTGATATATACTACACTGTATACATCATGGAATACAAACATTCTCGTAATCAAGTATACCTTATTAACTACCACCTAATCTGGTGTCCTAAAAGGCGAAAACCAGTTCTTGTCGGCAAGATTAAACGGCGTCTCGAACAGATTATCAAAGAAGTCGCCAAAGAAAAGGGTGTTGAAATCCTTAATCTCAGTATACAACCCGACCATGTTCACAACTTTATCTCCGCCTACCCCACGATTACTGTCCACAAATTAGTAAAAGCATTTAAGGGTAGAAGTTCTCACTATCTGCGTAGAGAATTCCCTGAATTATTGAAACTTCCTACCCTCTGGACGCACTCATATCTTGTTTCTACTGACGGTAATGTTAGCAGTCAAACAATCCAAAAATATATTGAAGCACAGAGCAAATTATGATAACTAAAACTGTTCAACTGAAAATCAAAGAACCCGACATATTAAAATTTAAATTGCTGCGTCAAGAATATTCTAAAGCCTTGAACTTAGGGATAGAATACCTTTCTAGCCAATGGCCCAATAAAATCAAACATTCGCAGAAACGCATCAAAACTTCTATTCCTCATTTTAGAAATACCGCTGCCGTTAGTTTCAACAATCAAAACTGGAGCATCAAGGAAAACGAAGGAATCTATTCTGTCGGTTTCCCTATTGACGGCTTAAAGTCGTATTCTGCACTGACATTATCCGATAGGCAACGAAACGTTCTTGATAGACTATCAACAGCACAAATTAAACCCGGTAACGGACATCTTTTCGAACGAAAGAACAAATGGTATTTCGTTGCCAGTCTCGGCTTTTCTGAACCCAGACAAGCCGTTGGCACCAATACTGTTGGCGTTGATCTCGGGTTAAATAATATTGCCGTTTGTTATGACAAAGAGCAGGGCAAAACAGAATTCCATTCCGGCAAGGAAGTGAGGTTCTACAGAATCAAATATGCGTCACAAAGAAAGTCGCTCGGTAAGGTCAAGAAACTTAATGTTATCAAAAAGTCAAAGAACAAAGAACGGCGATGGATGAAAAATTTCAACCATAAGCTTTCCCGCAAGATAGTTAATTTTGCCGCTAAAATGAAAGCGGGTATCATAAATTTTGAAAACTTGAAATATATTAGAACCACGGCAAAAACAAATCACAAACAGAGGCAACTGCTTGGCAACACGCTTCATAACTGGCCGTTTGACCAACTCAAACAGTTTATAATATACAAGGCAAAAGAACTCGGCATAATTGTCAACCTTATTGACCCCGCTTATACTTCTCAGGAATGTCCTGTTTGCCATCATATAGATTCTTCCAATCGCAGTGGAATATATTTCCGCTGCCGAGCCTGTGGGTATCGCTCACACGCTGACAGAGTCGGTGCAATAAACATAACCAACCGACAACCTGGCGATGTGGTAACAGCATCGCTGCCCGGGATTGTATATCCTTCCCGGGATGGGCTGCCTGACACAGCCCTGAACTTAAGGGTTGCCCGAACCGGAAACGGACAGAGGACGTTAACCACTTAAGAATCTCCCGGTTTTTAAGCCGTGGAGAGTGTCAATTCATTTCATAAAACTGATAAAATTGGGCAAAATGAAAACATTAAGGAATTACGTCCTGCGTGGATTCTCGCAACATGCCGGCTTTACCCTTCTGGTATTTTCGGTTGTTCTACTGCTTGAGAGGATATTTGCGTTTGTCCGAATGGCTATGGACAAGGGTACCGGTATACTATTGGTCTTACAAATGCTGGGATTGAGTATGCCTGCCTTGATTTCCATGTGTATCCCAATGGCGTTTCTGGCAGGTACGCTTCTTACTTTTGGGCGTTTTGGCCAGGACAGAGAACTCTTTGCCGTCTACGCGGCTGGAATAAAGCCATGGAAATTCTCGCTTCCATTGCTCATTCTTTCATTTGTTACTGCGGTCTTATTCGTTCCTTTTAATCATGAAGTTGTGCCGAGAGCAAATCATCTCGTTAGAAAATCATACATCGAAGCAGTTACTGGTGGTCCGCAAACGAACATACAGGAGAAAACGTTCAATGAATTAGGGGATTACAGAATATATGTCCGAAATGTCGACCCGGACACAAAAGAACTAAAAGGGGTTATTATTTATCAAATTCAACCAGGAATGCTACCGACATTAATAACTGCAAACAGAGGGAAATGGAACAAGACAGACGGTGTCGTAACAATTGACCTTATGGATGGAACTCTGCAACGCCAGAATCCAAATGAACCGCATCGCTACAATAGTCTAAATTTCACCGGATATACTATATCCGTAGTAACCTCGGAACAAATGAATGCAACGAATTACAGAAAAAATACAAAGGAAATGACAGGCAATGAGATGAAACAGGAGATACTGCGTTTGCAATCACAAAACATACCTGCAAATGTATTTATAGTCGAAAGAGAACTCAGGGTGGCGCTCGCATGGGCTATTTTTCTGCTGACGATTCTTGCCATACCGCTTGGAAGTAAACACTGGACACAGGGGAAAGCAAGAGGTTTTGGAATGAGTTTGGTTATAATACTAATTTATTATTTTCTGATTACAGCAGGCGTCATTCTGGGTGAACGCGCACGGTTAAATCCCATATTCAGTGTTTGGGGCCCGAATTTGCTCGTCGCCGTAACAGGAGTTCTGCTATGGCAGAAATTAGAACGGTGATGCGAATACGTACTCCACATATATTAAGACGATACGTAACTACATCTTTCCTGAAGACCTTTTCCGGTGGACTTGCCGGGTTTCTTGCTATCCGTATTTTTGCTCATTTTCTTGAGAAAATGAACCTCTTCCTTGGGCGGGAAGCATCTGTTATGGTTATAGCGGAATATCTTATGCTTCAAATACCCGTCTTTCTAGCAGAAGTCCTGCCGATTTCCATGCTTCTCGCTGCACTATTCGCTCTAGGTACTCTGTCCCGGTATAACGAACTTACGGCTATGGTAACTGCCGGGATAAAGCCGGTAAAAATCCTGGCGCCGATGCTCTGGTTTGGTCTTGCGATGTCCGTACTATCTTTTGGAATAAACGAGTTTCTGGTACCGTCGGCCGGCGCGCGTTCAAACTACGTATATTATCAGTTGATTCGCGGTAGAACAGGCGACGAATACCTGCATCAGACAAACATTATATACAGAGGTCCCGATGCAACTGATTTCACGATAGGAGAACTTGATGGAGAAAAAGGGATTACAACCCAGTTTATGGTGAATCAGTTTGACGACAATGGAACGTTAATCTGCCAGGTTTACGCAGCGACAGCAACATGGAATGGGTCCTCATGGATTCTCTATGATGGAGTGGAGAGGCGTTTTCATCCTGACAAAGGAAACATTTTCTGGGAAATCGGCTTCAGGAAACGATATTCAAGATACACTATAACACCTACGGAACTCGCCAATCCTGCTATTACACCTTTAACTATGAATATCTGGGAATTATCAAAGTGGATGCAGGAGACGCAAGCACGCGGAATGTCTGTCAGGAAAGAACTTGTCCGCTTTCACATAAAGATTGCATATCCACTTTCCTGTCTTATAATCTTACTAATAGGAATTCCATTCGGCTGGAACTGGGGTAAAAGCGGGAAAATGCTTGGCTTCGCAATTAGTTTGTTTATCGCGTTTGGTTACTGGGGTGCAATTGAAGCAGGAAGGATAATGGGTGAACAAGGAGTGTTATCGCCTCTTCCAGCCGCCTGGTTTGCGAACATCATATTTGGCGCGTGGGCTATTTATCTTATGGGTAAGCGCCCTGTAAGATGATGGTAACACATTTAGATAGGTCGCCGCGCTGGCGCGGCGACCTTAAAGAGTTAAGGCAGTAACACTATTTTGCCTGTTTTATGAGCATTATCACCAGACGCTAAAACTACGTAGACGCCTGGAGCAACACTATTTCCTGCATCATTATTCCTGTTCCAGACATACGAATATTCCCATCGGTAATCATCTGTCCTTTCAGGTTTAAACGTTATTTCCGTGGATGGAGCTGTGTGCACCAGGTCACCTGCAACTGTAAATATCCGGATTGACTTTTCTTTAACGGGTCTTCTAAAAACAATAGAAATAGTGATATCGCTCTGGCGGTTTGGGTTTGGATACGGGGTCAACTCCACAATACCAGGGGTCGTGTCAGAAGCTGCGTAGGAAATTGCGAGCTCCATCTGTGGTAAACCCTCGCCTTTAAAATTTAGAATGGCTACGCCTGAAGGTAATTTATTACATGCGTCCGATTGAGGTGATTGGAAAGGTGGCGAAAGTGATGTCCATGCATCTTCCTTGTCGGTACCTGACCAGGAGCCATCTGATGCCTCACCTGCAACGCGCAGATGGTCATAACTTGCATAGTTTATATTATTTTCTTCAATACTACCGACGCTATCATCAACGTGCCAGATAAGTATACCCTCACCTGGAAGGTCTCCGTCGTAACCCGTTTTCCGGCGGTAACTTACGAGAAAATATTCACTTGAAGGGTTATCGCTGGAATTTATTGGTATCTTGAGTACCGACGGTGAGTCCGATTCCTGAGAATTCAAAGTGTATTCGTTATTATCCCGGACAACGGTTGGGTTTATCCATCCGAGATACGTTTTGCACCAGGCGGATGGGTGCGCAGGATT
>CAZUQH010000013.1:21345-22633 GCA_964622465.1 uncultured bacterium
ACCTGTTTCTGTGTCATATAAATCGGGTAAGCCCAGCTCATGGCCAAATTCGTGTGCGAACGTTCCCATTGGAGAATCTTCTGCAACCATTGCATAATTGTCAACGGCTACACCATCAACTGGACATGTAGAACCGCCAACGTCTCCTCCGATATGCCAGCGATGCGAATTGATATCGGTTGATTGAAGCGTGTATTCTTGTGCGCTGCCAGCATGAACTATTATTACATGGTCAACTATGCCATCGCCATCGCTGTCATAATCCGAGAAATCAACCTGAGCATCAGCAATCTCCACCGCTTCTTTTGCAAGATTCCATATAGGTGTCGGGTTTCCAGCTTGCCCGGAATCAATGTCGTTCTCTCCATCTCCGTCGATATCGTTGCCGTCGGTACCATAGTATGCCATATTCTGTGTGCTGGTTGTTATAACTACTGCAGCGGTGCCGGAACTTAACGACACCTTGCCTGCTGAAACTGTTTGATAATAATTATTCATCTTGCCAGTGTCAGTACCAAAAATGAGGTCATGGTAATAACTAGTAGGTTCAGTAATTGTTCTGTCCTTGAAGTTCACCAGTATCACCACAACCTTTTGGTCTCCAGTCGGCGCGCGTTTGCCGACAGCCCGGCGTGGCAACTTTGGCGGAGGTATGCGTTTCGCAGCTTTTACGCCAGCCGGCAGTTCTATTTCTTTGCCTACTTTATACACAAGCGGACACGGCGGCGCCGCATCAGCCGTTGCAGTACTTAACAAAATCAGACTTATGAGGATAGTTCCAGATAGTATCTTCAAAGGGAGATGATATCTTCGTTAGGGTGTTCAAGGAAAAGGAATAACAGCATATAGTCGCGCAGGTGGCGGGTATAAAACCGGAAAGGTTGCTTGCTTATGTTAATTTTCTTACTCATGTACCTTCTGCCCACGTATTGAGATATTTACGTTGCGCAGGAGTAAGGATGTCTATCGTCCGGCCCATTGCCTTAAGTTTAAGACGTGCCACCTTGGTATCTATTTGCTCCGGGACGGGATAGACACAGGGCTTAAGTTTTCCAGTGTTTTTAACCAGATACTCTATTGAGAGTGCTTGATTCGCAAAACTCATATCCATTACTGAAGGAGGATGTCCTTCCGCAGCGCTCAAATTCACCAAACGGCCCTGAGCAAGCAGGTAAATGCGTTTTTTATTCGGTAGCGTGTATTCATCTACAACATTACTAATCTGCCGATGACGTACTGCAGCTTTCTTAAGTCCCTTTACGTCAACCTCTACGTCAAAATGTCCTGC
>CAZUQH010000013.1:22733-30186 GCA_964622465.1 uncultured bacterium
GGCATTTCATTATCAGCCCATTCTATCCGTTTCCGTCCCTCTATAGCCAGTTTTGGATTCGTTACGTCGCATTTGACTTTATTCAATTTACCTCCAATAGTGTGATGAATCATATATAGATGCGATGAATCGCACCGCTACCGGGCAAGCGTACCCCTACACGCCTGCAGCGTTCTTGAGGTCATTAACTCTGTCAGTTTGTTCCCAGGTAAAGCCCTCTTCATTGCGGCCAAAATGACCATACGCAGCCGTGCGTCTGTATACCGGTCTTCTTAAATTCAACGTATCAATAATCTCCGCAGGAGTCAGATTGAAATTCTTATTTACTATCTCAAGCAATTTTTCTTCGGGCACTTTATCAGTTCCAAGCGTGTTCACCGAAACCGAAAGTGGCTTTGATTTTCCTATAACGTAAGACAGCTGAATTAAGCATTTTGATGCAAGCCCGGCAGCTACTATATTTTTCGCTATGTATCTTGCAGCGTAAGCAGCACTTCTGTCGACCTTTGTCGGGTCCTTCCCGGAAAATGCACCTCCTCCGTGCGATATTTCAGGCCCGTATGCGTCCATTATTATTTTTCTACCTGTCATTCCTGTATCGGATGCAGGGCCGCCAACCACAAATTTTCCGGTTTCATTCACATAGTACTCAGTATCATTATCCAGCAAATCGTGAGGTAGTACGGGCTTTACCACTTTCTCTATCAGTTCTTCACGTGCAGATTTTGTTATCCGTTTGCCGCCAGAATCCAGGATTTCCTCTGTATGCTGTGCTGCAAGGATGACGTTGTGAATGCGCTTCGGTTTACCCTTCTCGAATTGAACACAAACCTGCGATTTTCCATCAGGTCCAAGGTACTTTATTTCTCCTTTTTTTCTGACTTCTGCAAGTTTCCGTGTTATTTTATGTGCAAGAGATATCGTGAGAGGCATAAACTCCGGTGTCTCATCCGTTGCATAACCAACCATAACACCCTGGTCTCCGGCACCGCCGGCATCTACCCCTTGAGCTATATCCGGCGATTGCTCATGGATCGCGTTGACTACTCCGCAGAAAGCATAATGAAACCCAAAATCATGGTTTGTGTAGCCAATTTCTTTCAATATTTTTCTTACTGTTTCGACAATGTTTACGTAAGCACTTGTCGTGATTTCTCCTCCGGCAATAACCAGTCCTGTTGTCACGAACGTCTCGCACGCCACTCTGGCGACAGGGTCTTCTTTTATTATCTCATCAAGAATTGCATCGGAAATCTGGTCGCAGATTTTATCCGGATGTCCTTCCGTAACTGATTCCGCGGCAGACAAATAAGTTCTCTCGTCCATTTCTCTTATTCCTCCTTTTATTGCCTGTGTTTACACCAAAACGGCATTATGAATAACCATGCCAGACGGAACGTTCACACCGGAACGTACAATACAGTTAAACAAACGTGTTCCTTGTCCAACCTTTACGCCTTCCCATAATATGCTTTCTTCAATTTTTGTATTCTCTCCTATTTCTACGTCATTACCGAGCACGGAAAATTTTTTGATACGTGCCGACGATGCTATATGGCAATTTTTTCCTATCGCTGCCGGCGTTTCTATGTTTAAACCATCAACAATTCCTGCTCCACCCTCAACCCACAAACCCGGTTTTACTTCTTTTCCATTCGGTGTAAGATGTATTTCCCCTGAGAGTATAGCGTGATGCACATTGCGGTATTCCTGAAGATTACCGACGTCATACCACGCTTCTGCCATTGTATAACCGTATAATGGCTGTCCTGTTTTTAGTAACTCAGGCCAGAGCTGATGCCCGAAATCATAAAATTTATCCTTGGGGATAAAATCAAAAACCTCTGGTTCAAGAACGTATATTCCGGTATTAACCGTATTTGCAAATACGTCTCCCCAATGTGGTTTTTCGACAAAATTTGTTATTCTAAAATCGTTATCGCAGAGAACGACTCCGTATTCAAACCTTTGCTGTACTGGTTTTAAGACAATGGTAGCTAATGCTTTGTTCTTGCGGTGAAACTGGAGCAGCTTTTCAAAGTCCATGTCCGTTAATCCATCGCCACTCAGTATTAACGACGTCCCTTTCGCGAGGAAACTCTGGAGTTTTTTCACGCCACCTGCCGTACCAAGCAGGTTTTCTTCCCGAGAATAGCGAAGCGATACGTTAAACTTGCTTCCATCGCCGTAATGAGCAATCACCTTTTCTGTATGCATACATACGTTCATTGCGATTTCAGTAATGCCCTGCATCTGCAAGTGGTTGATAAGCCAATCTGTTGCCGGCCGGTTTACGACAGGAACCAGCGGTTTTGGGACAAAGTAAGTAAGCGGCCTTAAGCGAGTCCCCTCGCCGGCAGCCATTATCATTGTCCTGATATCTTTTAGTAAATTGGTCATTTAAAAAACTCCTTACATACTGGTACGGGATTGCTTCGCTACGCTCGCAATGACAGGTGGCGCATTATGAATAGACAGTATAGACAACTTTGCTCGCAAGGTCAAGGAGCGAGCGCGTTTTCTTCCTATTTGATGACTCTGCATACGTGCGCACAAGCGGCTCTGTACCGGATGGTCTGATTAATAGCCATGAATCATCTTTGAAGATGAACTTTGCTCCATCATAGTCCCGAACCGCGCTCAATTCCCCGGCTGGAAGAAACTTCCCTGCTGCCTTCCGTACGTCCCGGGTAAATTCTTTCTTATTGAGATGATTATTTGATGATAAATGGATATCTGAACGTTCAAAATATGACTTTCCGAATTCACGATACAAATACTGCACTAGCCCGGAAACAGGACATCTCTCCTTTTCCGCAAATTCCAGAAGCCGTAAACCAGAGAGTAGTCCATCCCTCTCCGGTAAATAGTCCCCGAAACCATAGCCACCGCTTTCTTCTCCGCCTATGACGCTACCTTGAAGCATTTCCTTCGCAACGTACTTGAATCCAACCGGTACTTCCTTAAATGATAATCCATATTTGCGTGCTATTCTTTCACTCAGATAACCGAGAGAAATCGTTTGAACAACATTACCCTTAGAGTGGCCATATTTTATCTGGTAGAGTACTAAAAGCGGGAATACAACATGAGGAGGCAGGTATCTGCCATTTTCGTCAATGACGCCAAGCCGGTCACCATCGCCATCAAATGCGAGCCCGGCTGATGCATTTGACTCAACGACTGTTTTTTTCAGACCGCTTAAATAACGTTCAACCGGCTCAGGTGCAAGGCCACCGAACATACAGTCGTGTTTAGCATGGATTTCTTGAACATGCCGCTTACCGAGAATGCGCTCTAAATACCCAACGTTAGTGCCGTAAAGCGGGTCCGATACAATTTTCAGTGATGATAGTTTTTGTATCCTGACCAATGACGCTATTTTTTTGAGATAAGGAGCCACAAAATCCTGCCTGGTTACTTTTCCTGGTTGGGCTTGCTTCTGCGAATTACGTGAATTATGCGAGGCCTTAGGCCCATGCAACACCCGTTCCACCTCTCGCGTCCACTCCTCATCAGACGAACAACCGGCACTACTTTTTACTTTTAATCCACAGAAATACCAGGGGTTATGGGACGCGGTAATCATAATACCAGCATTTGCACGTTTTTCTACTACTGCAAGAGAAAGTGCAGGCGAAGATAACGGACGGTCGCTGAGATAAATGTTGAACCCGTAATCTGCAAAGACGCCGGCACTCGCAACCGCAAAGTCCTCAGCCATAAACCTTTTATCAAAACCGACAACGACTTTACGTGGTCTATCTTTTGTTTTTTTTAATACCACCCGAGCAATTGCATCGGTCACTTTCCGGACATTCTCCATTGTAAAATCATCTGCAATCCTGCCACGCCAGCCATCAGTACCAAAATGAATTTTATCCGTAGTTATTATGCTTTTTGTTTTCACTTTAGCTTGGCGTTCTTTTCCGATACTACACGATAAATATCCCTGACTTTCTGGCCTTTGCCGCGAGGAAGAACGAGCAGAACATCCGGTGTTGCTATAATCAGACTATCTTTTATTCCAGTGCACGCAACCAGCGGAGTTCTATCCTTTGTTGCAACAAGCGTATTGGACGTATCTTTTAAGCACACGCGCGATTTGTCGCCAAGCAGGACGTTCCCCTTACTGTCTTTTTTACCTACTTCGTAGATTGCATCCCACGTACCAAGGTCATACCACTTAAAGTTGCCATCTACCATAACAACGTTATCGGCACGCTCCATCAAACCGTAATCGACAGAAATGTCCGGGGCCTTGTTATAAACCTGCCGTAAATTATCCTTTGACAACGCCGTAAGCGCTTTATAATGCTCCGGCATATAACTTCGCAGTCCATCTATAAACGCTTCTCTCTTCCAGGCAAACATTCCGCTATTCCAGCGCCATTTTTTTTCTCGCAGCATTTTCTTGGCACGGACGGCTCCCGGTTTCTCAACAAATTTCGCAACACGCCAGACATCCGGCCCTTTCCCTGTATCCAGACGCGCTCCTGTTTTAAGATAGCCAAAACCCGGCTCCGGACGGTTTGGGGTTATTCCAATGGTTACGAGTACATTATGGGTCTGAGCAACGTGGATAGATTGTTTTGCAACACCAAGAAAACGTCCGGTATCTGGAATGTAGTGGTCAGCCGGCATAACAAACACTGTTTCTTCTGATATAACCCGCTTTGCACATGCAGTGGCAATTGCTATTGCGGTATTTTTTCCGAATGGCTCCAGGATTATGTTTGCAGGTTTTAACCACGGTATTTGCTGTTTGATAAGCCGGGCGTAATTTGCAGTAGCTACAACAACCACGTTATCCGGGCTTGTTATAGCACGCCCGCGTTCACAGGATGACTGGAAGAGGGACTTACTGGTGTTACTATTGGTCAACGGGAGTTTGACAAACTGCTTTGGATAATTAAAGCGACTCCATGGCCAGAATCTTTCTCCCTGGCCGCCTGCAAGAATTATTACTTTGATATTGTTTTTCTTAACCATTCCAGATAATCACCGAGGCCGTTATTAAGCGAATAAGAATGTTTCCATCCAAGCGTGTGGTGGATACGCCCAACGTCGAGAGAGCTCTTTTTTAGCTCACCGGGGCGCTCGGGTTTATATACCGGCTCATGTTCGTATGCTGTCAATTTTTTCATCTGTGCAAATAATTTGTTTACGCTGGCAGTATCACCTGTGCCAACGTTCAACACGAGGTTATCGGTACGGCCGAGACAAATAAGGTTCACTTCTGCCACGTCTCTGACATATACAAAATCCCTTTCCTGTTCTCCGTCTCCATAAATTTCCAGTTGTTCGTTTTTTAACATCTTGCGCCCGAATATTGCAACTACCCCTGCTTCTCCGTAAGGGTCTTGACGCAGGCCATAAACGTTACCATATCTAAGGATAGCATAGTTGATGCCGTGTATCGCATTGTAGCATTTAATGTAATATTCGCTTGCAAGCTTTGCTACGCCATAAGGAGAAACCGGGTTTGCAGGTGATTCTTCTGCCGGTGGTCTATTTGACGTCTCGCCATAAATGACACCGCCGGAAGACGCAAATATTATTCTTTTTGCACCAGATGCACGTGCGCATTTTAGAATATTTACGCAGCCGAGCACATTCACTTTTGTGTCGAACACAGGGTCTTCGACTGATTTTCGGACGTCTACCTGTGCAGCATGATGATTAACGATTTCTGGCCGGAAATCTTCGAAGACCTTTGCAAGGGAGGGGTCGGTTATGTCCTGGTGGTAAAATTTAGCGTCTTGATTAATATTCTCTTTTTTGCCAGAAGAAAGGTTATCTACGATTGCAACCGTATGTCCGGATGCAACGTATTTATCAACGATATTAGAACCAATAAAACCTGCGCCACCAGTTACGAGTATCCGCAAACTGCCTCCTCCTACTACTCCATCTACTCTAGCAAACGATGCTGGAATTCGGGCACAATCTCTTTTATTTTGCGGGCAATTTCAGCAGGTTTACCGTGTCCAGCAACCCTGTGGAGTTCTTCCAATTGTTCTGATAACTTTTTCGCATTTACTTTATCGGGTTCTGCGAGAAGTATCTTGGGGTGTTCGGTAGAATGCGTACCTTTCCCGCCGGAAAGTGGTTCCTCGTGCAGTTTTTCGCCCGGCGCCAACCCAATAAATTTTATCTCAATATCTCTCTCGGGTTCGTATCCATAGAGCCGAATCAGGTCGCGTGCGAGGTCAATTATTTTCACTGGTTCACCCATGTCAAGTACGAATATCTCCCCACCCTTTGCCATACCACCTGCCTGTATAACCAGCTGCGCTGCCTCTGACGTAGTCATAAAAAACCGGCTTACCTCCGGGTCAGTTACCGTCACCGGACCGCCTGCTGCTATCTGGTCCCTGAAAATCGGCACGACACTGCCGCGACTCTCGAGCACGTTTCCAAACCTTACTGAAGAAAACGTCATGTCTGAATCATTTAACTGCGCTTCTGCTTCGACAATAAGCTCACAAATGCGCTTGGTAGCACCCATAAAACTCGTGGGATTAACTGCTTTGTCCGTAGAAATCATGACGAAGCGACGCACACCGCTCTCCTTAGACGCTTCAATCAGGTTCCTTGTGCCGTAGACGTTATTGAGCACAGCTTCGTCAGGGCATAACTCCATAAGCCCGACGTGCTTATGTGCAGCGGCATGAAATATGACTATCGGCTTGTATTCTTTCATAATGCGTTTCAAGCGGTTCTTATCCCTGATATCAGCAATAACAGGAAGCAGTTCTGTGTTTTCGAGTTGTGAGCGTAACCGTCTCTCTGCCTTATGGATGCTGAATTCACCGCGGCCGAGCATTATCAGACGGGCAGGCCCAAAACATCCGAGCTGTGCACATAACTCTGAACCGATTGTTCCACCCGCGCCGGTAACCAGAATCGTAGCATCGTTAACGTATCCAGCTATCTTTTCAACTGAGAGGTCGACTTTCTCACGGCCAAGCAGGTCTCCTGGTTCCACCTCTCTTATGTGCGTAACCGAAACCCGCTCGCTTACGATATCCATAAGCGAAGGCGTTGTCTTAAATTGCTTACCGGTTGCATGGCACAGGTCCATAATCCGTTTTATCTCGTGTCTTGTTGCTGAGGGGACAGCCATTATGAGTTCGTCAGGTGCCAGCTCCTGCGAGATGCGCGGCAAATCATCGATGGTTCCAGCAACACGAACGCCATGTATTTCTCGCCCCTGTTTCGCAGGGTCATCATCTACAAGCGCAATCGGTTCGTACTGCGATGTTGGGTCACGAAGCAACTCACGAACAAGATTCTCACTAGCATTGCCTGCACCTATTATAATAGCACGCTTGCGCTTGGACTCGCCTGTTATACGGCCACTTATCGTTTCGCGTATTAACCTGGTACTTAAACGGACGCCACCGAGAGTAAAAAAACAAAGCATTGCGTGAATTGGGAAGATAGAACG
>CAZUQH010000014.1:0-19123 GCA_964622465.1 uncultured bacterium
TGGACATACAGTTGGTGCTGGTGTCGTAGGAGATATACTGGAGTAAATATGGCAAGAGAGAATATTCGTGTCAGACTCAGGTCATATGACCACGGCCTTCTTGATAAGGCAACAGGCGAGATAGTGCGTACCGCCAAAAAACATGGCTCAAAAGTAGCAGGGCCGATATTCTTGCCTACCAGTATCCGCCGCTATACTGTTTTGAGGTCGCCACATGCCGACAAGAAGGCACGTGACCAATTTGAGATGCGGATGCACAAACGTTTAATAGACATTATACAGCCAACTGCAGAGACGGTAGATTCGCTGATGAATGTTCAACTTCCTTACGGGGTCGACGTAGCCATAAAATTCAAATGATAGGTATTGTTGGTCAAAAAATTGGGATGACCCAGGTGTTCGGTGAAGATGGTAATCTTGTCCCTGTTACAGTTGTACGGTCGCTCGCAGCAACCGTGGTATCCAGAAAGACACCCCAGAAAGATGGTTATGACGCAGTCCAGTTAGCAGTTACAGGTGGAGGCAGACGTAAGCAGAGTAGGGCAGTATCTGGTGTTGCAAAGAAGGCAGGTATTGGTTCGGTTAGCTTTTTGAAAGAATTCAAAGTTACCGGTGATGAGAAATATGAGCCAGGTTATGTCATAGACGTTGGTATATTTTCTAAGGGAGATAGAGTTATTGTCCATAGTAAAAGTCGTGGGAAAGGGTTTCAGGGAGGCGTTAAGAGATGGGGGTTCCACGGTTGGCCTGGTTCACATGGACACCCGCACCAGCGCCGGCCCGGCTCAATAGGAGCCAGTTCCGACCCATCCCGTGTATTTCCTGGAACACATATGGCAGGACGTATGGGTGGCCACCAGGTTACTGTAAGAAATGCGGAAATTGTAGATATAGACCACGAGAGGGGACTTATTCTATTGAAAGGGCATGTACCGGGGCCAAAATCAGGACTGGTTACAGTAAAAAGGATGGTTGCAGACGATGCCAGTAAATGAGATAGACGTACATAGCCAGGATGGGCAGGTAGTAAGAAAGATGGAAATTCCGGTTGTATTGTCAGACAGTTATAATCCATCCATTGTGTACGAAGTCGTGACTGGCTATCAGGCCAACAAACGGCAAGGCAATGCATCTACGAAAACAAGAGCAGAGTGCAGGGGTGGTGGCCGGAAGCCATGGAAACAGAAGGGAACTGGTCGCGCTCGTGCCGGTAGCACTAGAAGCCCTATCTGGAGACATGGTGGGGTTGCTTTTGGTCCAAAGCCACATGATTGGCGTGTGAAATTACCGGATGCAAAAAAACATAAGGCACTTGCTTATGTATTAGCAGCACGGTTTAAAGCAGGGTCCGTCCATGTCTTGGACAGGATTGAGTTTGATTCACCCAGGACTTACTTTGTCCGAGGCTTAGTAGACCGTTTTTGCGGGGAACAGCAAAAGGCCATTGTAGTTGTTTCCGGCAAATCGAATACGATAATCCTTGCGTTTAGAAATATAGAATACTGCCATCTGATAGAAGCAAAGGACCTGAACGCATATGACGTCCTACAAGCTGACCACATAATTATAACTCAGGATGCTTTTGAATCAGTTATTACACGTTTGTCACATTTATGAAAGACCCATACAAAATCATTGGGAAACCGATTATTTCTGAGAAAGCTGCGGTACAAAAAGACAAGCAGAATAAGTATCACTTTTATGTCTCGCCGGATGCTAACAAGATTGACATCCAGCGTGCCGTAGAGCAGATATACCAGGTGAAAGTTACAGACGTTAACACTTCCCGGATTCGGGGCAAAAAGAAACGGATGGGTGCTTACGAAGGGACACGACCGTTGAGAAAAAGAGCAATTGTAACTTTGAAATCAGGAGATACAATAAAATCAGCCACTGGTTGATTATTAAAAATGGGTATTAAGAAAGCCAAACCAACTTCGCCAGCGCGTAGATTCGCAACCTGGAACATTGGTGCGAGTGACAAGAATGCTCGTCCACCCAGGTCATTGCGGGATATCTTGCCTAATAATGCCGGACGCAATAATCAGGGAAAAATTACAGCGCGTCACCGTGGTGGCAGGAACAAGCGTTTTTATAGAATCGTCGATTTTAAGCGGGACAAAAATAATATACCAGCCGTAGTTGAAAGCATTCAGCGTGACCCAAACAGGACAGCTGAACTTGCGCTTGTTTCTTATTCGGATGGCGAGAAACGTTTCATATTGCATCCGCTTGGTTTGAAAATCGGCGATACCATCCTTAGCGGTGAGTCGGTAGAAGTAAGTCCAGGTAATTGTATGCTGCTTAAAAATATCCCTCTTGGCATTTATGTCCACAATATGGAGCTAAGGCCTGGCCAGGGAGGGAAAATGGCAAGGTCGGCAGGTAGTGCGGCGCAGGTGCTCGCGCGTGAGCGCGGTTGGGTACATTTGAGAATGCCATCCGGAGAAATCCGGCTGATACCTTCCGATTGCCGTGCCACCATAGGTGAGTTGGGAAATACTGATGTCAAGAACGTTGTCCTTGGTAGCGCGGGACGCAGTCGCCATCTTGGCATACGACCGAAGGTTCGTGGTGTTGCCATGAATGCCGTCGACCATCCACATGGTGGTGGTAAGGGAAAAGGCAAAGGACACAACATACCACGCTCTGAAACCGGAGTACTGGCAAAGGGTTTCAAAACGAGGAAACGGAAATCATCTGATTCGTTAATTGTCCATCGCAGGAGTAGGTAGCCGCAGGCTTTAGCCTGCGTTGTAAAGGAGGGAAAGTGAGTCGTTCTACAAGTAAAGGTTCTTATATAGATGAGAAATTATCAAAGCGTGTAGAAGAAATGGACCGTACTGGACAGAAGCAGCCCGTGAAAACGTGGGCACGCGTATCCGTTATTCCACCCATGTTTGTGGGACATGCCTTTCTTGTAAGCGCGGGTAAGAAATTCGTTTCTATTTTTGTAACCGAAGATATGGTCGGGCACCGGCTTGGAGAATTTGCACCTACGCGTCATTTCAAGGGGCACGGCGAAGCACACAAGGTTGCCAAGGACAAGACATAAAGGACACCAATAATGCCAAAGGGGAAAGCGCAAGCTAAATATATCAGGATGACGCCACGGAAGATCGAGCGTGTGTTAGATATGGTGCGTGGTAAAAGAGTAGACGGCGCACTAACCATGCTTAGCTTTAGCACTTTGCGTGCAGCACGGCCCGTAGCAAAAGTCATAAAATCGGCTGCAGCAAATTCAGGGGTTCTGGATTCTATGCACGACGCATATATAGCTGAGGCATACGTTGGACCAGCCCCTGGCTTGAAGCGCGTCATGCCAAGAGCGATGGGTCGTGCAGACGTATTTACGAGACGTTCAAGTCATATAACTGTCGTGGTAGATAGAGTACCACAAGGGAGGTAGTTGTTGGGACAGAAATTTAATCCTATCGGGAACCGTCTTGGATATACAAAGGACTGGAAGTCACACTGGGTAAGTTCACTTCGTGATTTACCACGTCTTGTCTACGAAGACTTTATGATCCGGAAACTGATAATCGGCACTTATGGCCGGCTTGGTGTGGCTAGCGTAGATATTGAGAGGGCTGGCAACAGGTTGGAAATTACGATTCATACCAGTCGTCCTGGTGCGGTAATAGGTCGTGCTGGCGAGGAAGTCGAGAAACTAAAGGCTCAGCTCATCAGTATCGTGCACTCTGGTACGGAAATAAAGAACATAAATATACAACCAATTCGCCGGTTTACCCAGGATGCTATGATAGTTGCTCAGGAAATTGCAGGTCAACTTGAGAAGAAAATGCCATATCGTAAGGCCTGCAGAACCATAATGGACCGTGTAATGACAGACGGTGCAGGTGGCATTAAGGTCCAGGTTGGTGGGCGACTTAGAGGATTGGAAATCGCTCGTAGTGTGTGGTTCAGAGACGGTAGGATTCCACTTGGCACGTTCAGGGCTGATATTGATTATGGTTTTACAGAAGCGCACACCGCCTATGGACAAATCGGAGTTAAAGTGTGGATATTTCATGAGGAGAAGACAGCGCCTCCAGAAGCAGGAACAACTGTTTCTGACGAGAATGTGATTGAAGAGCCACCCCATGATTTGGATTTGCCAGAATCAGAACAAGAGTTGACTGAACAAGATAAAGGAGAACCGGATGTTAATGCCGAAGAGGGTAAAATATAGGAAGCATCAACGTGGCCGGACAAAAGGCAAGGCGATACGTGGAGGCACCCTGTCTTTTGGGGATTGGGGTATCCAATCGCTGTCTCCTGGATGGATAACCAACCGCCAGATAGAGGCGTCACGGGTTACTCTGGTGCGTGCGCTTCGAAAGGGCGGTAAAATGTGGATAAGGATTTTTCCTGATAAGCCATATACGAAGAAACCAGCAGATACTCGTATGGGGAAAGGCAAAGGAGAAGTAGAGGGATGGGTAGCGCCAATAAAGTCAGGCAGAGTTCTGTTTGAAATTGCCGGGTTACCCGAAGAAGAAGCATTAAATATCCTTAGGGTGGTTACAAACAAACTACCTGTGCGGACCAGAATTCTTTCACGTGAGTCCATCGGGACGGTATTGTAATGGCTAATGTAAGAGAGCTACGCGAGCTTACTGCTGATGAATTGGACTTGCGACTAAGGGAGAGCAAGGTTCGTATGTTTGAGTTGCGGGAACGTGCACGAACAGGACAGCTTAAGAACGTGAAGGAGATTACGTTACTCAAGAAGGAAATAGCCAGAATCATGACCATAAAAGCAACACCGCTTCAGTCGCCGCAAGAGACCAGTCGCGTTGTTCCTAAAAAACGAGGGCTCTTCCATTTTCGGCGTGAGCAAGAGGGGAATAAATAATGAGTCCGAAAAAAATTTTATCCGGTACCGTCGTTGGGAAGGAAATGCCAAAGACGAGGAAAGTCAAGGTTATGAGGACAGTACGTCACGGGCTATATGAGGTAGTCGTTCACTTGCATAAATACTATCTAGTCCACGACGAAAAAGAGCAGAGCCATGTTGGCGACAAGGTAACGATGAGAGAAACCCGTCCACGCAGCAAGAAGAAATATTTTGAAATTATTGAAGTTATAAAGACAAATTAGAGATGGTTCAACCAAGAAGTATTCTTAAAGTAGCAGATAATTCAGGAGCGAGAGACATAAGGTGTATCCGTGTTCTGGGTGGTTCTGCACGCCGCTACGCCGGGCTCGGTGATGTCATAGTCGCTTCGGTTTTTTCCGCTTTGCCAAATGCAGCAATAAAAAAGGGCGAAGTAGTTCGTGCTGTGGTTGTGCGCACGGTTAAAAAAGTCAGACGCCCTGATGGGAGTTATGTCAGGTTTGATGAAAATGGTGCCGCTCTCATTGATGCCAATAATGAGCCGAGGTCAACAAGAATATTTGGACCGGTTGCGAGTGAGTTGCGTGATAAGAAGTTTATGAAAATCGTTTCGCTAGCTCCTGAGGTGGTTTAAAATATGCTGACTATTAGAAAAAAGGATAAGGTTAAAGTAGTCAGTGGAGACGAACGCGGTAAGACCGGCGATGTCCTCCGGGTGTTACCCGGCAAGAAACTGGTACTGGTATCTGGTGTGAATCTTGTAAAAAAGCATAGCAAACCGCGTAGCGGTAATCCCGGTGGCATACACGAAATAGAGGCCCCGATAGCGATTTCCAACGTCCAATTGATTTGTAAGAGATGCAATCAACCGACCAGAGTGAAATTCGATCGCCTTGCTGACGGTAAGAAAGTCCGTGTCTGCAGAAAGTGTAATGAGGTCATACTCTAATGACAGTAAATTCTCCTAAGAAATTTGTTGATGAGTTGGTACCCGTTTTATCGTCACGGTTAAAAATGAAAAACGTAATGGCTCTGCCGCGTCTTGAAAAGGTGGTAGTCAATATGGGTGTTACTCGGGCGAAGGATGATGCGAAGGTATTGGATGAGGCAGAATCAATACTTACTGCGATAACCGGGCAAAAGCCGGTTAGAACTATAGCGCGCAAATCCATTTCAAGTTTTGGACTGAGGAAAGGAAAACCAATTGGATGCAAAGTTACGTTGAGGGGTATAAGGATGTACGAGTTTGTTGGCCGGCTCACACACGTGGTACTTCCCAGAATCAGAGATTTTAGGGGGGTCTCCGTAAAGTCCTTTGACGAATCCGGAAACTATAATCTTGGCATTCTGGATGTCAGTATATTTCCAGAGGTCTCAGGCGAAATGGCACTAAGCGGTAATTCATATGGTTTGAATATTACGTTTGGCTGCCGTACTTCTGACCCCGAAAAATCACGTGTTCTTCTTGAATGTCTGGGGATGCCTTTCGTTAGAGAGGAGAAAAAGTAATATGGCAAGACAGTGCATGATAGAAAAGTGGAAACGGAAGCCAAAATACAAGACACGTTTTCGTAACCGCTGTTCTATTTGTGGACGGTCTCGCGGGTATATAAGGGACTTTGGACTATGCAGGATTTGCTTTCGTAATCTTGCATCCACGGGACAGATACCCGGCGTAACAAAAGCGAGCTGGTAATACGCAGGAATTTGATTGTAGGCACGAGCTTACTCGTGCGGTAGAAGGAAAAAAATATGACGACAGATCCGATAGCTGATTTTTTTGTCCGAATAAAGAATGCACAGGCAGTCAAATCCGAAAAGATTGATGTGCCTGCTTCGCGTATAAAAACAGAACTTGCTAGATGTCTGAAAGAGCAGGGTTTTATTCAGAATTATAAACTAATCTCTGATAGAAAGCAGGGTATCTTGAGAATTTATATGAAATACGTATCAAAAAAGCCGGTGCTTATGGGATTCAAGCGTGTCTCCAGTCCCGGACACAGGACATACAGTTCTTGGAGCGAAATCCCGCGACCACGCGGCGGCCTTGGCGTCGCAATTGTTTCTACTTCGCGTGGGTTAAAGACAGATGCGGAATGCCGTTATGAAAATCTTGGTGGCGAGGTGTTGTGTATAATATGGTAAAACTATGAGCAAAATTGGTAAGATGCCAATAAAGATTCCTGAAGGTGTTAAGGTCGATAAAGATAGAGATATCGTCCGTATTTCTGGACCGAAAGGAGAACTAAGCGTTCCTCTGCCAGTGCACATAAGCATCGAAATTAATGATAAAGAAATCAGGGTGCGTAACGAAGGAAACGGGAAATACTGGATGGCACAATGGGGGACTTCCCGTGCAAATCTTGCAAATGCAGTCAGAGGCGTCCATAGTGGTTTCGAGAAAAAACTAGAAATCGTAGGAGTTGGTTATCAAGCGCAGATAAACGGTAGCAAGTTAGTTCTTAAAATTGGATTTTCTCACCCGGTAGAATATGAGGTACCGGATGGAATAAAAATTGATATAGAAAAAAATAAGTTTATCACCATAAGTGGAATTGACCGGCATCTTGTAGGCTATGTGGCACAGGAAATAAGGTGTTTTCGTCCGCCAGAACCATACAAAGGGACTGGTATAAAGTATGATGGAGAAGAAATAAAGCACAAGGCCGGTAAGGCGGCGGTTGTATCCGGTGCCGTGGGCGGCGGAAAGCCGGGAGCATAGAGAATGGGGAAGCGGGCAAATATTAGACTAACTGGACGGATAGCCAGACATAAGCGGCGGCGCGTACGGCTTTACGGGTCGTCTCAAAGACCAAGGCTAAGCGTATTCAGGAGTCAGCGGTATATTTACGTGCAAATAGTAGATGATAAAAGTGGAAAAGTGATTGGAGGCGCCTCGACTGTCTCAAAAGATTTCCGTAGTAAGTATGGCGAGAGTTCTCCAGTTGAGCAGGCAGGAAAACTTGGTGAACAGGTGGCAGAGAAGCTCAAGGCGCTCGGCACTTCTCAGGTGATATTTGATACAGGTGGACACAAGTATTGGGGTCAGGTCCGGGCAATAGCTGACGCTGTAAGGAAAGCAGGCGTAGAACTGTAGCCGCAGGCTTTAGCCTGCGCACCTTAAAAGGTGCGGCTTGCCCGTGTAAAACCTATAAAGGTGTATAAATAATGAAATATTCTAAACAGGGAAATCAGCAAGGGTCTACCGAGCAATTAAGTGAAGAGGTCGTAGCAATAAATCGGGTATCAAAAGTAGTGAAGGGCGGAAAACGGATGCGTTTTACTGCTCTCGTGGTAGTCGGCGATAGAAATGGTAGGGTTGGTTGTGCCAGAGGTCGTGCTAGTGGCGTACGTGAGGCAATTGAGCAGGCAAAAGCGCGCGCACAGAAACAGATGATTTCGGTCCCTGTCGTTAACTCGACTATCCCGCATCAGGTTGTTGGGAAGTTTGGTGCCGGTAAAGTGATGTTGAAGCCAGCTCATCCAGGTACAGGGATAATAGCGTCCCGCGCCGTGAGGGCAGTAGTGGAATCAGCTGGAATAAGGGATATATTGACCAAGTCGCTCAGGTCAAGAAATCCTTACAACCTTATTTATGCGACCATGGAAGGTTTAAAGCAATTGTCAACTCGTGAGGAAGTCGAACGACTAAGAAGCAGAGAAAATGAAAATTAACGAATTAAAGTCCACAAAAGGTTCCCGGCGTCATCGTAAGCGTCTTGGTTGTGGTCAGGGTTCAGGCCATGGCGGTACTTCAACACGCGGTAATAAAGGGTCTGGCCAGCACGCAAGTCGCAATACTCCACCGGGGTTTGAAGGTGGACAGATGCCATTGATACGGCGCTTGCCTAAACGTGGATTCAGGAGCCACAGCAAGAAACCTGTTTCTGTTCTGGACGTATCAGATTTGGATTTTAGGTTTACTGACGGAGAAGAAGTAACACCAGAGAAACTTGTCAAAGTTGGCCTTGCCAGAGACGGGGAATTGATAAGAATACTTGGAAACGGAGATATCACTAAAGCACTCAAGGTCCAGGCCCACCATTTTAGCCGCAGCGCACGGATGAAAATAGAAGCAGCAGGGGGTAATTGTGCCGGGACTTAAAGGTTTTGGTGATATTTTCAAGATACCTGAACTGAGACGACGCCTGCTAATAACGCTTGGAATACTGGCCGCATACCGTCTTGGCTCTGCAATCCCGATTCCCGGAGTCAATATTGCTGCTATGACCCAACTTTTTCAGGCACAGCGTGGTACAATTTTTGGTTTTCTTGATATGTTTTCCGGTGGAGCACTTTCCAGGATGTCTATTTTTGCTCTGGGTGTTATGCCCTACATAAATGCTTCTATTATTATGTCATTGCTTCAGACTGTAGTTCCAGCGTTGCAAAAACTTACCAAGGAAGGTGAATCAGGACAGCGAAAAATCATCCAGATTACAAGGTACCTAACTCTTGCCATAGGGATAATCCAGGCATTTGGTTTAACCTTCTGGGTTCAGTCAATTCAGCTGCCTGGTGGAGGTACGGTCGTATATAATCCAGGAATGAGCTTCCGTATGATTGCGGTGCTAACCATGCTTACAGGCACTATGCTTGCGATGTGGCTCGGCGAACAGATTACAGATAACGGTATCGGGAATGGGATTTCATTGATAATTTTTACGGGGATAATATGCTCCCTGCCAGGTGACATTGGAAATACCTTCCACATGGTTGGAGCAAAAGAAATGAATCTTTTTGTAATGATACTGGTGGGAATTATTCTCGTTACCATCGTTGGACTGGTGGTGTTGGTTGAGCAGGCGCAGAGGAAGTTACCTGTGACTTATGCGCGGCGAGTTGTCGGAAGGCGGGTATACGGCGGTCAGAATACCTATCTGCCGTTGAAAGTTGACCAATCAGGTGTTATCGCAGTAATTTTTGCTGTTTCTCTGCTTGCTTTTCCGACTACTATAAGCCAGTTTTTTCCTAATGTTGGTTGGATGAAGGCTATCAGCGAAAGGTTTATGCCGGAAATGCTCGTATACAACCTGGTTTATGCTGGCTTGATAATTTTCTTTTGTTATTTCTATACGGCTCTGGTGTTCAATCCGTCCGACGTAGCAGAAAACCTGCGAAAGTGGGGTGGTTATATGCCTGGTGTCCGGCCAGGTCAGCCGACAGCGGAGTATATAGACCATGTGGTAACGAGGATAACTTTTGGTGGTGCGCTGTTTGTCTGCGCGATAGCTATCTTACCTGTATATCTTAAAAAGCTATTTAACATACCTTTCTATTTTGGCGGCACAGCTTTGTTGATTGTAGTTGGGGTAGCTCTTGACACGGTTGGCCAGATGGAATCTCAGCTGATAATGAGACACTACGAAGGGTTCTTGAAAAAGGGCCGCTTCAAAGGCCGCTTCTTCAATGTCCGTTGAAATGTCCGTTGATATGAATGTTGTTCTCATTGGTCCACCAGGTGCAGGTAAAGGAACCCAGTCAGAACTACTTAGTAAGAAGTTTGGCATTGTTCACATCTCTACAGGTGAGATGTTCAGGCGCGCTGTTGAAGTTGGTGACGAATTGGGTCAAAAAGTGCGGAATATAATGCTTTCCGGTACGCTTGTTCCTGATGAAATTGTAGTCCAACTAATTAAGAGACGACTATCTGAACCGGATACAAAAGCCGGATTCATTCTCGATGGCTTCCCGAGGACGTTAGCTCAGGCCGAGGCACTTGACAGAATACTTGGGTCGAGCGAGTATCAAGTGATACATATCAATACCGCTCAGAATGAATCAGAGCACCGGCTCTCAAAAAGGAGCCGTCTTGATGATGCTGAGGATGCGGTTGACGCAAGAATTGAGTCATACGAAAGCCAGACGCGGCCTGTACTGAAGTATTATGCGGATAAAGGTTTGTTGAAAGATATAAATGGTAACCAGACAATAGAAAAGGTATTCTCTGACATATGCAGAGTTCTTATGAGCGAAAATGGTGATTCTAAAAAGCCCCAAAGAGATTGAGTTGATGGCAAGGGCTGGTCGTATCGCTGCAACGGTAATGGATGAGCTTCTGAAAATGGTACGTCCAGGGGTCCGAACAGGCGATCTGGATGACGCTGCAAGGGAATTGATAGAAAAAAAGGGTGGGGTGCCGTCGTTCCTTAATTATCGCGGTTACCCGGCGTCGATCTGCGTTTCTGTAAATGAGGAAGTTGTCCATGGTATACCCGGTGACCGTATACTCGCAGATGGTGACATAGTTAGTATTGACCTTGGTGTCCAGCTCAATGGATACCATTCTGATATGGCAGTTACGGTTGGTTGTGGAAATATTTCTAAGGATGCCTTGTCACTTATAGATGTAACTAAGGATGCCCTTATGAAAGGCATCAGTGTTTTCAAGAGCGGCAACCGTCTTGGCGACGTTTCTGCCTCAATACAAGAGTTTGTTGAAAACGCAGGGTATTCAGTTGTTCGTGACTACTGTGGCCATGGTATTGGGCAAGAGTTACACGAGAAACCAGACGTACCGAATTTTGGAACAAGGAATACAGGAATGTTACTTGAAGAAGGATTGGTGGTTGCGCTGGAGCCTATGGTTGTCATGGGTAGTGCGAATGTAAAAATAAATAAGGGTGCGGGCGGCTGGACTGCTGTAACAGTGGATGGTTCACTTGCAAGCCACTATGAGCATACGGTTGCAATATGTCCAGAGGGCCCGAGAGCACTCACTATTAAAGATGGCTGAGCAAGAAAAAATAATCGTGGAAGGGAAAGTCCTGCAAGTTTTGCCAAACACAACGTTCCGGGTGGAGCTTGAAGGTGGTCAGAAAGTACTTGCACATTTGTCAGGCAAAATGCGCATCCACTTTATAAAAATTGTACCAGGCGACAAAGTGCGCCTGGAGTTATCGCCATACGACCTTACTAAAGGCCGGGTGATTTATAGGTTGTGAATAAGTGAAAGTAAAGTCGAGTGTGAAACCAATATGCAAGAAATGCCGGGTGATAAAGCGGCGTGGCCGTATAAGAATAATATGTTCCAACCCGAGACACAAACAACGCCAGGGGTAGTATCCTACAAAAGGAGGAGTGGGTAGCCGCAGGCTTTAGCCTGCGTTGTAAAGGAGAAGAAATGGCAAGAATAGCAGGAGTTGAGTTGCCACTAAATAAAAGGATAGAGATAGCCCTTACGTATATCTATGGTATTGGTCTGGTCCGGTCAAGGGTGATATTAAAGAATACCAATATTTCCCCGGACGTCCGGGTTAAAGACTTGAGTGAGGACGAGGTCGCGCGTCTACAGAATGAGATTCGTACGTATAAACTAGAAGGAGATTTGCGTCGCGAGGTCCAGGCAGATATTAAACGGCTAATACATATCGGGGCGTATAGAGGTTTGAGGCATCGCCTCGGCCTTCCGGTCCGAGGACAGAGGACGCGTACTAACGCACGTACTCGTAAGGGTAAGCGCAAGACAATAGGCACCAAACAACGTAAAGAGGAGAAAGGTAAAGAGGATAAAGCATAATGAGCCCAAAAATAAAGAGGCACGTTCAAGAAGGAATTGCTCACATAAAGTCGTCGTTCAACAACACCATTGTCAGTATAACTGACACGAAAGGCAATGTCATCTCATGGGCATCGGCGGGTAGTTCAGGGTTCAAGGGAACCAGAAAAGGGACGCCTTTTGCTGCACAGCTGACGGCAACGAATGCTGCTCGCAGTGCTATGTCATCTGGTGTCCAGAGGGTTCAAGTTTGTGTAAAAGGTCCGGGTCCGGGCAGAGAAACTGCAATACGCGCATTACGTGCGGCAGGCATCGTAATAACTACTATCCGTGACGTAACTCCGATACCACATGACGGCTGTCGTCCACGGAAGCAGCGTCGTGTATGACAGTGTATGAGAGTGTTTTTGAGGAGGAATTGATTTGAGTAGATATAGAGGTTCTGTTTGTAAATACTGTCGCAAAGCGGGAGAGCAGCTCTTTTTGAAAGGGGATAGGTGCCTTTCCAAGTGTCCATTGAAGAGGGTTACAGGCGGGAAAGCCCGGATGGGACGTCCGCTTAGAGCGTGGCAGTATGCGAAACAGCTACAGGAAAAACAGAAGGCCAGACGTGTAGCAGGTATTTCTGAACGTCAGTTTGCAAACTACTTTCTCAAAGCCAGGAAAAATCCGGGGCTTACTGGCGAAAGCCTGCTGCGTCTTCTTGAGTGTCGTCTTGACAACATTGTCTGGCGGCTGGGGTTAGCCAGTTCACGCCAACAGGCACGTCAACTTGTGAAACATGGGCATATATTAGTGAATGGACGAAACGTTGACATTCCTTCGTATCAGCTGGCTGTCGGTGATACCGTTGCACTCAAAGGAGGAACTCAGGGGCCTGCGTTCGTCAGGCAATTAGTTGAACGGAATCAGCCGGCCGTGCCTGATTTTCTGGAATTTGACCCAAAAATGTTAGCAGGTAAACTTAAAACGTTACCGGCCCGCGAGCAGTTTTCGATCAGAGTAGAAGACCAACTTATCGTAGAATTTTATTCCAAGTAAACTCGGCGTGCCGATACGGCAATGAGAAGTTTCTTAACGATAAAAACTCTCGTCCCACTGTAAAGCGCAACTCAGTGTGAAGACAGAGTTGCTTTATAGAGAAGATGGCGGACTCGAATTTTTATCTAAAACTTCTCAAATTGCCTTTATCGGCATCGCCTTCGTTAGATTGAAAAAATCAAAATCTAACATCTAGTGTAAGGCTCGCAAGGCGAATATGGAGGATTTCGAATGCAAGATAAATTAATGATACCAGGTAGCATGGTAATTGATGAACAGACGTTAAGTGACAGTTACGGTAAGTTTATTATGGAACCGTTGGAAAGAGGTTATGGCCAAACCATAGGCAATGCCATGCGTCGGGTGTTACTATCTTCTCTCGAAGGAGTAGCTCCGACAATCGTGAAAATAGAAGGAGCGCCACACGAGTTTGCAGTTCTGCCTGGTGTTCGTGAGGACGTAAGTGATATATTACTTAACTTGAGAAAGGTGCGTTTCCGCTTGGACCAGGATGCTCCTGTCTGGGTTGAAGTTAAGGAGAAAGGACGAAAAGAGATTCATGCAAGCGATATAAATTGCCCGGAACAGATTCGGGTAGTGAATCCGGATGCATATCTCGCAACACTTGAATCGACGGGTCAGCTCAAAATGCAGATAGAGGTATCGCGTGGAAGAGGATATGTACCTGCTGAGCAGGTTGATGCTGGCGAACGTCAGATAGGCGAGATTGTATTGGATGCGCTTTATAGTCCAATAGTGCACGTCAAGTATGACGTTGATAACGCGCGTGTAGGACAAGTAACTAATTACGATCGCCTTACCCTGGAGGTTTGGACGGATACCACTGTGTCCCCGGTTGATGCAGTTTCGAGGGCGGCAGCGATACTTGGCGAGTTTATTGAGATTGTTAAACATTTGGGTAAACCGGTTGAATCTGCCAAAAACATCGTTGCTGGCGAAGAGAAAAAGGAGTTTGATGAGGTACCTATTAAAGAGTTGAGTTTGTCGCCAAGAGTTCTTCACACCCTGGAAAAGGAAAAGATAAGAACTATTGGAGACCTCCTCCGGATACCCATGGCTGAGCTGGAGAACATAAGGAATTTTGGTAAGCAATCACAGAAAGAACTTCAAGATAAATTGGCTGCTTATGGCAAGAAAAAGAAGAAGACGGTCAATATCAGCATGCTTTCAAAGGAGTAGTTTCTTGTGAAGACAGGAAAAAAGAATCACAAGCTTTCCAGAACGCGGGCTCATCGCGATGCTATGCTTGGTAATCTTGCAAGACAACTTATCATCCATGAAGAAATCACGACAACGCTGGATAAATCCCGTGCACTCAGGCCATTTATGGAAAAACTCGTTACAGTGGCCATAAAGGCAGGCAGGGAAGCCGTCAAACCAGAAACGCGACTCGCACATATAAGGCGAATCGATGCAGTACTTCGTAGCCGGATATTAACAAATAAACTCGTAGAGCAAATTGCCCCCAGGTTTCAGGACATTAAGGGTGGTTATCTGCGCATAGTTAAACTCTGGCAGCGTCAAGGTGACGCAGCAACAATATCTCTGGTTCAGTTTGTAAAGTGATTTAACGTTCAATTCGTAAGAGATTACTCGGGAGTTAAAAATGGCGGGATTATTCGATTTTTTGTTTTGTAATGACATAGGAATTGACCTGGGTACGGCAACGACCCTCGTATACGTGAAAGGGCAAGGGATCGTCCTTTCTGAACCTTCTGTCGTAGCAATAAATAAGACGACAGGCGAGCTTATTGCTGTTGGAGAAGAAGCGAAGCGGATGCTGGGAAAAACGCCGACCAACATTATCTCAATCCGTCCCATGCGAGACGGAGTTATTGCAGATTTTGATATTACCCAGCGTATGATAAGGTATTTTATCCGTAAGGTGCAGCGGCGTAAGACACTATTGCACCCCAGGATGGTGATAGGTATACCTTCCGGTATTACTGAGGTTGAAAAGAGGGCGGTCAAAGAGGCCGCATTACAGGCCGGAGCACGGGAGGTTTTCCTTATTCAGGAACCGATGGCAGCAGCGATTGGCTCCGGTGTGCCTGTAGCAGACCCGGGTGGGAATATGGTAGTTGACGTAGGAGGAGGGACAACTGAAGTTGCCGTAGTTTCACTTGGTGGCATAGTCATCAGTAAGTCCATTCGCACTGCTGGAGACGAGATGGACCAGGCGATTGAGGCTTACTGCAAGAAGAAATACAACCTCCTGATTGGAGAGCGCACTGCAGAAGATGTAAAGATAAGAATAGGCACTGTCCTTGCTGACGTAGATGACCAGCATGTTACCGTGAAGGGAAGGGACGTTGCAAGCGGACTCCCACGGACAGTAGAAATTACTTCCAGAGATATTGCACAGGCAATTTCAGAAGCGATTCAAGTAATTATCGAAGTCGTAAAAGAATGTCTTGAAGGTACACCGCCGGAGCTATCTGCAGATCTTATTGACCGTGGTATTGTCTTAGCTGGTGGTGGGTCATTGATTGGTGGTCTCGACGTGTTGATGAGTCACGAGACGGGTATCCCTGTGATATATGCCGACGACCCGATTACTTGTGTGGTGCGCGGTTGCGGTAAGTATCTGGAAGAACTTGATAGAATCAAAAAATCAAAACGCGAACTTTTGTAATACCACAAAGTGAACCACGCCAGCAGTCAGAAACCAAAACGTACCTACCTGCTCTCGTTTTACGCTACGTTAGCCCTGATTATACTTATCATTCAGAGTTATACCGGTCTGTGGCCGGCAAGGGACTTTCTCTCCTATCTTATAAATCCATCGCTTCAAGGATTCGATGTATTATGGAAAACTACCAGTCGCGCAGCCGACCGTTTGCTCTCAATCACAACGGTCAGTCAGGAGAATATTCTCTTGCAGGAGCAAGTTCATAAGTTGGAAGCACTTACCAATTATCAGGAAGAAATCCTCAAAGAAAACGAACGTCTCAGATTGGCGCTTGATTGGCAGACCTCATCCCCATATAAACTTGTGCCACGTGAGATAATCGGTCGTCCTGCAATTTTTGGGATGTCAAAACTTATTATAGCGTGGGATACCACTCAGAAACTATCTGTCGGCACGCCAGTTGTTACTTTTTGTGGAGATAAACTTACAGCACTTGGAGTTGTCAGTGAAGTAAACGCTGGTCTTGGCCATGTAATGCTTATCACTGACCCAGCGTGCGAAGTATGGGGACTTGTCGTAAGGACAAAGGAACAAGGTATCGTTCAGGGTACCGGTGGCGCTAAGCTTTTACTGAAGTTTCTGTTACCAGACGCTGACGTTATTGCAGGTGATGAGATAGTGACCGCTGGTCTTGGTGGAATCTTTCCTCGGGGCCTAAAACTCGGGGTTGTGGAAAACGTTAGTATGACAAAAGATGGACTTGGCCGGGTTGCAACAGTTGCACCTGAAGCACGCACAGACGCCGTTAATGAAGTGTTTCTTGTAGTGAAATGAAAAAATTCTTCGCATATTTGATTCTGTTGGTTTTATTGCTCGTATTCGAGACAAAGGTTCTCCCATTTATCCGCATATTTGGGCTCATTCCTGATATCGTTCTTGTACTCGTAGTGTTCTTGGGCTTGAGGCAGGGTGCCGTTCCCGGAGCAACAGCAGGATTTTTTATTGGATTATTACAGGATGCATTTGCTGTATATCCTTTTGGAGCAGGTGCTCTTGCTAAAACATTAGCAGGATTTATCTGTGGGCGGTGGTGCAAAGGAGTTATTGATGAAAAAAATCCTTATGTTCAGATGATTATTGTCGGTGTCGCAGGAGTCGTTGTTTATGCCATTGTTGCGTTGTGCTCATCAATATTCTCGATAAGCGGAGCATCTGGATTTTCTGGCTTTAACCTACTTATATACGTGCTCCTTAATGCGCTAATTGCGCCACCCCTATTTTTCCTCTTCAGAAAATTACCATTGTAATTACCGTATCGGCTTGCCGGGCATTCTATGTGGGAAAGAGAAGAACAGAATCTATTGTGGACTGTCTTTGAGCGGCGGGTTGGATGGCTTCAGTTACTTATAGTTATTGTAATAGTTGTGCTCGCTGGCCGGGTGATATGGTTGCAATTAATCCGTGGAAAACAACTTTACCGCGTTGCTCAGGAAAATAGCATTCAGGTTATCCGGCAACCGTCACCACGTGGCATCATTTTTGACAGCAATGGTACGAAACTCGCCATCAATCACCCGGCTTTTTCCGTTGTTTTCAGGCCAGTTGATATTGATGAGGAGACGTCTCATCTTGTGCTGGACAAATTGAGTAACGTTCTTGGTGTCCACCGGAAATGGTTAGAGGAACAATACCAGAGAGTGAAGCGGGAGCCCTTCGGAAGCTTCCTTGTTGCAGAAAATGTTTCAAGAGGACAAGTGTTTTACATAAGCGCTCACGGGTTCGAGATGCCGGGCGTAGAGATTGAATCTTCCCCGCTCAGACGGTATCCATATCACGAGATGGGCGCACATGTACTTGGACATCTGGGCCAGATTACCGCTGACGAACTATCGCGTCTCGGACTCCGTGGGTACCGGGCCGGAGACGTCATTGGCAAGGCAGGTGTAGAGACAGCATACGATGAGTATTTAAGAGGACGAGATGGTGCGCGCCAGATAGAGGTTGACTCACGTGGCAAGCGAATTCGTCTAATAAAGGAAATCGAAGCCGAGTCCGGTAGTGACGTCCTTTTGACACTGGATTGGCGGTTACAAGAAATTTGCGAGAAGGCATTGTATCGGCATGGCGTTGTCTGTGCATTACAACCCGAGACCGGTGAAGTTTTGGCTCTTGTCAGCAAACCATCCTTTGACCCAAATTTATTTGCCTGGCGAATTTCGAGAAAAGAATGGAATCAACTATTCGAGGACGAATCCTGTCCTATGTTAAATCGCGCAGTTAGAGGCAGGTATGCGCCAGCTTCGACGTTCAAAGTAATAACTGCACTTGCTGGCTTGGAAACCGGCTCAATAACCCCGGCAACTGTCTATGGGTGTGAAGGTTCATTCCCGGTAGGCAACCGGGTATTCCGCTGCTGGAGAGAAGAAGGTCATGGCCGTTTGACAGTGGTTCCTGCAATCGTTGATTCTTGCGATGTATTCTTTTATCAAGCTGGCCTGGCTTGTGGCCCGGAGGAAATCGCTAAATATGCGAAGGAGTTCGGCCTTGGTGAAAGAACCAGAATAGATATAGGACCAGAGGAAGAAGGGTTCGTCCCTTCTAAAGAATGGAAGCGGCGTAATTATGGAATGTCGTGGTTTCCGGGCGATACGGCAAATTTAAGTATTGGGCAGGGATGGATAGAAGTGACTCCGCTACAGATGGCTATTGTTGCATCAGCTATAGCAAATGGTGGCAAAATCATTACCCCATATTTAGTTGACAGAGTCGTCCATCACAATAATGGTGAAGTAATTTTGGAAAATACACCTAAGATAAAACGGACCTTATCCTTAAAGCCGGAAACCCTGATGCTCATAAGGCAAGGTATGGAAGGCGTGGTGGAAAGCGGTACAGGCCAGGCAAGTAAAGTACGTGGCTTGAGAGTCGCAGGCAAGACAGGGACTGCTGAAAATCCCAGAGGGGATGACCATGGCTGGTTTATTTGTTACGCCCCGGCTGATGCGCCGGAAATTGCACTCGTCGTCCTGACAGAGCATGGTGGTATGGGCGGAGCAAGCGCAGCGCCGATTGCCGGCCGTATCCTCAGGGA
>CAZUQH010000014.1:19223-25391 GCA_964622465.1 uncultured bacterium
ATGGTGGTATGGGCGGAGCAAGCGCAGCGCCGATTGCCGGCCGTATCCTCAGGGAGTACTTTTCTGTCATCAGGTAGCCGCAGGCTTTAGCCTGCGTTGTAGGCCCGTGCAATTTAACGAAGCAATCTCAATAATGAAGCGTTACGATAAAGCACTTTTCTGGTTGGTAGTAGCTCTGGGCGTCCTTGGATTCCTGACCGTATTAAGTGTTAAACCGCCCTACGGTTGGAGACAGGGAGCATTCTTTGTTTGTTTTCTTGTGCTTGGCGTAGGACTTGCGCGAATTGATTACCACGTGCTTGAGCGGTCCGCCTTCCTTATATATGCAGGTGTAGTAATATTGCTATGTGGATTGTTCTTTTTTGCCAGCCCGGTACGCGGCTCGAGGTCATGGTACGTACTTGGTAACCTGTATTTCCAGCCAGTGGAGATAACAAAGATTGCCGTGATAGTAGTACTGGCACGGTTACTCTCTCAAAATACAAAACAGGGCGCATTAGAGCGAGGGGTTCCTGTCGGTCTGATGGTGATAGTAGCAGGCATACCCTGTGTGCTGACTTTACTTCAGCCGGATATAGGTTCTGCAATGACGTTCATATTAATATTAATAGGTATGCTTCTCGCGAGCTGGGTTGATTTGCGGGCGCTTGGAACGCTTGTTGCGTTTTTGATTACATCGGCAGTGATGACAATTTTTGCGATTGCTCAGGGACAAAGAGGTGTTCCTGAGTGGGTTGCATGGCTGGGCAGGTGGTTTTCTGGCTGGCCTTATATTTTGGGTCCGGCACTGGTATTTGCTGGACTGGCTGGCTTTGTGTGGATTGTAGCTTGGCGTCTTGGCTGGCATCCGAAAAAAAGACATTTTTTTTGGCCTGTCGGAGTATTCTCGCTCGCACTTCTGGTATCGGTCAGTGTTCAGTATGTCCTACCGCCACACCTTGAGAGGCGCGTTTTTGGCTTCTTTTTGCCTGAAATGGACACCCTGGGCAGCGCTTATCAGATTATACAATCAAAGATAGCCGTGGGTTCAGGCGGTTTTATCGGCAAGGGTATTTTCGGCGGTTCTCAGAGCCAGCTGGGATTTCTGCCAATGGCGCATACTGATTTTGTCTTTTCCGTACTTGGAGAAGAACTCGGATTTCTTGGCACTGCCGTGGTACTTGCACTCTGGTGGTTTGTGTTTATGCGCTGTTTGAGAATTATCCATGAATCGCGGGATGCTTTTGGCAGTTATCTCGTATTTGGCATTTGCTGGTTGTTTTTGGCGCAGGTGGCAATGAACATCGGGATGACGCTTGGTATTATGCCTGTCGTTGGCTTGCCGCTTCCTTTTATGAGTTATGGTGGCTCTGCAATGCTCGGCGCGATGCTCGGGTTTGCAATAATTCAATCGGTATATTATCACCGGTATACGTATGAGTAGCAGATTGTCATTGCGAGGCCTTCCTTGAAGGCCGAAGCAATCTCCTAACATAAGAAGCAATCCCGAACCAGTAAAATGAAAGAAATGAATAGTAAAGAATTATACAACGAACTTATAACAGTTAGCAAACCAGGTAGATATCTTGGCAATGAGTGGAATTCGTATCATAAAGAATGGGAGACAACCCCTGTTCACATTGCGCTCTGCTATCCCGAAACGTACGAGATTGGAATGAGCAATCTTGGGTTAAAAATACTCTACGAGTTACTAAATTCCAGAACGGATACGCTTGCTGACCGTGTTTATGCCCCATCAGTAGATTTTGAAGAGTGCCTGAGGAGAAATAAATGGCCACTCTTCGGACTCGAAACGAGGCGCCCACTTATAGATTTTGACGCAATCGGGTTTACCCTTCAGCACGAATTGACCTATACAAACGTACTAAATGTCCTTGACCTCGGGGGAATACCGGTTTTTTCCTCTCAGAGAGAAAGCGGATATCCGTTAATAATAGGCGGTGGCCCATGTGCTTTGAATCCAGAGCCAATTGCGGAGTTTTTTGACGCGATTTTCGTCGGCGAAGTGGAGGATAAACTCGCTAGTGTTGTGGAGTGCATAAAACAGAATGGCAGAAACAAACAGAAACTCCTCACAGAACTCACGGAAATTCCCGGAGTTTACGTACCACTGGTTAGAGGACAAGAAAAGCCACGGCCAGTCCAGCGTCAATATGTTGACATTAAATCCTGGCCCTGCCCGGTTAGGCCACCGGTAGCAAATGTAGATACGGTACACGCAAGGTTTGACCTTGAGATAGCACGCGGATGCCCTCACAGCTGTAAATTCTGTCAGGCCAGCCGTTTGTATCATCCATACAGATTCCGCTCGCCTGAACAACTAACCGGATATATCGCCAGTGGGATAAAAAATACTGGATACGATGAAGTCGCCCTCCTTTCTTTATCTACGACTGATTATCCAGAACTTCCGTCTCTGGTGAAACGAATCAGGGAAAACCTTGCCGGGAAGCATGTTTCTATTTCTTTACCTTCTTCGAGGCCAGACCGTTTCAGTCCTGAAATAGCAAAATGTGCAGCGCAAACACGCAGAGGTGGTCTCACTTTTGCGCCTGAGGCAGGTACTGAACGCCTGCGTGCAATTATTGGTAAGCCACTTTCTGATGCAGTTCTGGATGAGGCAGTAGGTCTGGCAGTTGCTTATGGTTGGCGGACAGTCAAACTATACTTCATATATGGACTTCCGGGTGAGTTACATTCAGACCTTCAGGGGATAATCAATACGATAAAAGGACTCAAGAAGAACCACCACGGCCTGAACATTAATATGTCTCTTTCTCCGTTTATTCCAAAACCGCATACTCCGTTTGAAAGGGAAAAATGGGCTGGTGTCCAGGAATTGGAGGAAGCGAGGCGTTTTCTGAAAAAGTACCTGTCAGCGAACGTGCGTAGCCGGCGAGTTGATATGGCCGAGCTCGAAGCGGTGCTCGCACGCAGTGATAAAAAACTTAGTGGAGTGATATACAATGCCTGGAAATTTGGAGCGAAGTTTGATGGCTGGCGCGAGCAGTTCAGAGCCGACCTATGGACTCAAGCCTTTATGGAAACGAATGTAGACAAAGATGTCTATCTTCGTAGTATACCACCAGATGAACGACTGGCGTGGGAACATATAGAGGTGTGAATGCCATACCGGATGACATATTCAAAATATGGAGAGATGCGGTTTATTGGCCACATTGACCTGATGCAGACCATATTCAGGTGCCTGAGGAGGAGTGGTATTGACCTGGAGTGGACCGTTGGTTTCAATCCAAGAATCAAGGCAAGTTTTTGTCCTCCGTTGCCGCTCGGTCTATCAGGATTGCAGGAGTTTATGGACTTATGGCCTGCGCGTTCCGGTGATGTCGGCAGGATGGCTTCATTAATACAACGCGAGATGCCGTCTGGCCTTAAGGTAGTCGGGCTCGTATTTTATCCACAGCCGCCGCGGCCACAAGCAGCTAAGTACAGGGTGATAGGGGAAGTAATTGAGGGTGGTGAATTGGATTTCCAGATAGACCTGGCTCAAGGCCGATACGTAAATCCAGTACAACATGCAGTTCAGGCAACCGGTTTAGATAAACGACGATTGCTTTCATTGGATTTTCGTAGGGAGCGTTTCATATTTTAACAGGAGAGCCATGTGAAAAAATTAAACCAAGCAATACTTATTGAGCAAAGTGAGGAAGAAACAAGAGTCGCAATTGTTGAAAATAGCCGTCTTGCCGAGTTGCATATCGAACGTCCAGAGGACAAACCGGGCGTCGGTGACCTGTATTATGCGCGAGTCATAAACGTTCTGACAGGCCTCGGATGTGCCTTTCTTGATGCAAAAACCAGCAAGAACCTGTTTCTTCCATTTTCAGAGATTGTTGATGGCAAAGAACCAAAAGAGGGGCAGTTTTATATTGTCCAGGTAACTAAAGAGGCGGTTCGGGATAAAGGTCCTGCGGTGACAACTAACGTAGCATTACCCGGTCGTTACATAGTTTATATGCCTCTTGATACAAGTATAGGTATTTCCTCAAGAATCCAGGACCGTGACGAAAGAAGCGAACTTCGTCTCATTGCAAGCGAACTGGCTGGTAGCGAGGGAGTGATAGTCAGGACCGAGGCGAGTGGAATAGCAGCGCGTGCGCTTAAAGGCGACCTTAATTATCAGCGTACGATATGGCGTTCGGTTATCAAGCGTGCCAAACATATGGATGGGCCGGGACTTTTATTCCGTGCACCTGACCTTGCCATGACAACTATCAGGGAGGCATTTACGGATGAAGTTGAGCAGGTTTTGATTGATGGTCCAGAGGAATTCAAAGCGTTAAGGAGATATGCCCACTCTTTCGCTCCACATTTGACAAAGAGGATAATTTTATGGAAAGACCTCACACCTCTTTTTGAGCATTATGGCATAGAAGAACAGATTGCCAGATTGATGTTAAATAAAGTTAAACTTCCGTCAGGCGGATGGATAATGATAGAACAATCAGAGGCCCTGACGGCAATAGACGTTAACTCAGGTGGTTTCACCAGCTCTGAAGGCGGGCCTGAAGAAACTGCTTTTCAGCTGAACCGTGAAGCGGCTAAAGAGGTGATGTATCAGTTACGGCTGAGAAATATCGGAGGTATAATAATTGTGGATTTTGTAGATATGGCAAAGCGCGAGCATCGGGAACAACTGGTGCAACTGCTAACGCGCGAAACAAGCAAGGATAAAGCAAAAATAGATATATTGCCGGTGACCCGGCTTGGTCTGGTACAGATAACGCGTCAGCGGAAAACCCCGACACTCGCTCAGGTTCTATGCCGTGAGTGCCCGTGGTGCCAGGGAAGCGGGCTTTTGCTTTCACCGCAGACCGTGTATATTCAGGTGAAAAAAAAGATACTTCGTTCTGCACCCGGCATTCCAGGCAGGCGTTTAGATGTATCAGTACATCCTGACGTTGGACGGTTGTTTGACAAAAAAACCATATCCGACCTTTCCAGACGACTAAAAAAAGAAATCCATATCCGGCTGGATTATACGCTACATCCCAATGATTGCAAGCTATCCTGAGAGAGGGGGGTTGACAGTCGAGAAGTTGTTCACTATAATAGTAACAGGAAAGTTAGATTATTGCGGCCTGTTGCGATAAAGGGCAAACCACGCCGCTTGAAGGGTGGGACGCAAAGCTACGAATCCTTGCTGGAAGTGGGCTTGGTGCCGCATGGGAACAGGGATAGTCGGGCTACCGAAGAACAGGCCTGGTATAAATACAGTATTGTGTGGTTAGTATGCAGTGTACCGCACCTATTGTGTGAGACGGTGTTACAATGCCAGGTCGGCGTTACGCCATTCGAGTGATGTTCAGTGGCGCCGGCCTGGTTTTTTGTTTGCTCTTTTTTAGAGCCGCAGTGGTTTAAGGGCTACGGGAATGTGGCGGCGAATGAAAAGACAACCTTACACTACCAGTAGTGCGAGTTGTAAATTGGATAGATGCGTGAGAGGGTTTTTGCTCATACTCTCTATATTTGTGCTCACGACTTGTCCAGTGGACAGTAGTCAGGAAGTCGTGGCGCGTGACCTTGATGCAGGGGAAGTAATCGCCCTGATTCAGGAAGCAGATGGGACAGCAATAGACTCCCGTGATACTTATAACCGTCCCTCATCTGAAAATTTAGCCATTTTAAGAGAATTATTTGATTTTTCCTCCTCGCTTGACATACTTGCTATTGAAATAGGCCTGCCGTCAATCCATGAGCATAACTATGTAGATGAAAACTCAATCAACCGTTACCTTGCATCTGTTGGGCTTGAGCCGGATAAACTCAAGCGCTTTCCAGGCAAAATAACCATCCCGCAAATGTACTACGCAGTGGTGCCCCGTCAGGACAGGAAGGTTCTGGCAGGGGTGCCACGTGCAGCAGGGTTGCACTTGATGTCTCCCGTGCATTGTGGACTATCGGCCAATTCCACGGCTGGCACAATGCTAACGATAACCCTTCTATTCTTGTTTGGCTCACTCTCCCTACAATCGCCTTCCGAACCGCGCTTTAGATTTCTCATCCAGAGGGAATGATTCCTTAACCCCTATTTTTGTATTTAAATGTGCGCCAAGAGGACTCTTATACCCGATTGGCACGGACATAAGAATCCATCTTGTCATTGCGAGGAACGTAGTGGGCGAGCTTGCTCGCCCTGTGACGAAG
>CAZUQH010000014.1:25491-29894 GCA_964622465.1 uncultured bacterium
CCATCTTGTCATTGCGAGGAACGTAGTGGGCGAGCTTGCTCGCCCTGTGACGAAGCAATCTCATAACAAATGAAACATTTTGACGAGTACTTGAATCAGTTGAATGAACTGGAGAAAGAACTGGACGTACCGCAGGACGGCGACGTCTCACTCTGGTTTACGTCTCCAATAGACAGTCGCCTCCGGGTGGAAATAACAAAGGAAGGTATCAAGATATGGATGGTACATTAGCACTAAAGAAAATCTTTATTTCAGGGTTAATCTTAGCTACGCTTGGTGGTGTAGTTTATGGTCAGGAAGAGTTAATTCTTAAGTTGAAAGACGCTGACCCTGTGGTGAGAATGAAGGCAGCCCAGGAGTTGGGCAACCAGCGAGTCAGAGAAGCTGTACCCGAGCTCATCAAGGCGTTGAATGACGAGTCATCGGGAGTGAAAATCAATGTTATCGTTTCACTCGGATACTTAAGGGACGAAAGGGCAATTGAGCCACTGATTAATATCTTAAAGAAGGATGAGAATTGCGGCGTCCGAATTATGGCTGTACAGACACTTGGTCGCTTCAGAGACGAGAGGATTGTTAAAGCACTTGGCGAAATGGTTACAGATGAGGATTCGAGGGTAAGAGAGACTGCTTGCAGGTCGTTAGGAAAAGTCGGCGGCACTCAAGAAGTAGACAAATTGCTTTATGCTCTCAAGAACGATACTCATACTCTCGTGCGACAGTCAGCGATTGACGCTCTTACCAATCTAACACAGATGGGCAGAGAAGGGGGAAAGCGAATTGACATAGAAAAAGTAATAAAAAGAGTAAGAAGAGATAAGGACAGAAAAGTTAGAAATACAGCACAAGAAGCATTGCAACGACTGGAAAAAGTGCCGAGGAAAGAAAGGAATGAAAAATAATAATAGTTTAATTATACGGTTGCGGTTTAGCATAATAAGCTCCCTTTTGTTACTGTGTTTTTTGGCCGGCAATTATCTATTTGCGGGAACAGAACTATTAGCAAATGAGGATCCGACCATAAGAAGTGCAGAAGCACGCAGACTGGGTAACGAAGGAATAAAAGAAGCCGTTCCTGCTTTGATTGGAGCACTCAAAGATGAAATTACTGGAGTGAGAATAAATGCTGTTGTTTCTCTTGGAAAATTGAAGGATGAACGAGCAATTGCGCCACTGATAGAAATTCTCAATAACGACAGAGTAGTTGCAGCCAGGGTTATGGCTGCCGAGGCTCTTGGTCATTTTGACCGTGAGGATGCAAAAGAGGCAGTTTTAAAAGCGTCTGGCAGTAAAGATGAGAATGTCCGTTATTCTGCTGCTCTTTCACTTGGAAGGGTTGGTGGGGAGAGGGCGGTAGATAAGTTGATGGAGATGGCGGGGGCTGATAAACACTGGTCAGTCAGGCAAGTGGCTCTTTCTACCCTGGCAAATATTGTTGAAGAACACAGAGAAGGCAGGGACAAAAGAAGAATAATAGAGAAAGTCATTAAGCGGGCAAGGAGAGACGAGAATAAGGATGTAAGACACTCTGCCAGTGCACTCTTAAAAAAGTTAGAGAAAATTCCGAAATAAAAATGGATATTTTTCTAAGGCAAATAAAAAATGAGTCCAGATAGAAGTACAAAAGCCATTTTGAGATTACTCCGTTTATGCCTCACAATAACACTGTATCTCACTTTACACCTATTGCTTTTCACTAATATGACTGAGGCAACTACCCAGATTTATAATGCTTATAATGGCACATATTACCTTTTTGAAGAAGGTCCCCATCCTGATAATCCAAGAGCTCCAGTTACCTACGAAAACATTAAGTTTCCGGGTAAAGCATTGATTATGGTTGATACACAAGACGCATCTACACAACAAACCGTTTTTTCTATGGATTATCAGGGACAATACGATTGTTTTGGTGTTTTTGTCTCCCAGCCTCTCGCAGGGGGGCAGATAATCTACAGTTCCACAACATGGACATTTCATGGTGGCTTTGCCGTACAAAATACAGCTACTACCGGTAATCCTATAATAGGCCATAAAACAAATGCATATATATATTTATGGAGAAAGGATTGGAATAATGACCATTTTCTGGGAACAGACCCAAGGGTTAATGAATGGATAATCCTGACTAATCCCCTATCAACTGAGAACACTGCTGGTAAAAACAGCACAACAGAATGGGACGGCAACATAATCAATGGCCGTGCCGGCGACACGGACGGAATGAGTGGTAATTTAACCATAAATCCTGGTGATAGAATAGTTGTAGAAGTTCAGAATTATAACAGCACTTACGGCGGAACCGGTGGAGCTACGTTTTTTAGGTATTATAATAATGATTTGGCAATTCACAATTCATATCTTAGCTGGTCAACTCAAAATCTTACATTTGCTCCTTATATATATAGATTTGCAGATACAAGTGGCAATGAAATAACTGAAACAATAGCAAGTACTCCGGACAATACTGTGACGAGGAGAATTTATGGAGGAATGTTCAAAAATGCGGTTGCAGGAAGCGAGATAAGGTTTGAAGGCTGGCCATCTATTTCTGCTACTGACTCTGAGATAAGTATCTGGAAAAATTCTTTAATTCAGTTTGAAGTTCCTGATATTACAGGTACTGTCAACACGAGCGTATATGTAGACGGGGTTGGTGAAACACAGCAGAAGTATCTGCGGTTTCTTCCGCAGATAAGTAGCTGGACCGTGAGTGCCGTCCAGAGTTCTTATGGTCAAAACTGGCACTATGATGATGAAATTTCAACTTTTAACATTACTGTTTACGGGGCAGGTTTTGTTCCTGGATGTGAACTGATTTTTGACGCCGGCGGAGTGAGCGCTTCAAATATTGATAATTACGCTCAATGTCCTTCAACCGTCACATTTCAGGTGATAATAGGTCTTTCGGCTGGAACAGGAGTTAATGATTTTTACATACGAAACCCTGACGACGGAGTATTTCCCACACCTGGAATATGTCCATCTGGATACAGGGGGTCAATCAATATTACGCCACGGCCTAAGATTGACTATTTTTCTCCTCAATCAATAGCAAGAAGGAATTCCTTTTCAGGCGGTTGGTCAACAATTACTGTATTAGGAAGTGATTTTTCAGACGACGTTTCAGCTAAATTTATCGTTCCAGAACAGGAAAATGAAGGTGGAATAGTAGTTGAAGATATTAATAAAATAACTTCAGCAAAATTGGAAATTTACGTCAATGTTCTATCAACAGCAACAATTACCAAAGACTGGCGCCTTATTTTAACCCATCCCGATAGAGGATATGCAGATTCAGTTATGGACGCCGGATTGAAGTTTGAAGTGGCGGATGCGCTGAATTTAATTCTTCTTAACATCCCGAACTCCAAGCCATCGAATGAATTAGGGCAGAACACAGAAAATAAAACTATGAGAATTTACGGTTCAGGTTTTGAAGTCAATAATGTGAACGTTACCTTTGATGTTTCCAGTGACTCCATTTCAGTTAAGAGCGTCGCAACATTAGGCGACCACATTGACGTTACCGTAGACGTTTCTTCCAAATGCACAACCGGAACGCGGGATATTTTTGTAAAAAATAAAGAAAACGGCAGTTATTATGTGTTGTATGATTCATTTACCATAAATTCAATGCCCATAGTAAGTACAATAACTGTCCCTGTGTTTAAGGAACTTGGAGAAAGAGCGCAAACAACTCTTAAAGTTGAAGGAGATAATTTTGTTGAAGAATATATAAAGGTTGAATTTTCTAAAGATGGCATCCCTCTTACTGATTCTGAGATTAAGCAGATAAGCGCATCAACTGATACTGCCTCTGTTCTTTACAGCGAAATAAATGTCTATGACGGTTGCACTTTAGGTTATGTTGATTTCAGGGTGATAAACAAGGACCAGGGAAGAAGCAACCTTATTACCAATGCTTTTAAGATAAACCGCAGGCCTGTTTTTAGTTCCATTGTTCCGAATAGTATGGGCCAGGGGGTTAAAGGAATTTCAGTTAAAGTATACGGCAGTAATTTTCAAAACGGCTGCGCAGTGGATTTTGGAAATAACATCACAACCACGACTTTTATTGTGGAGACATCCACCTCAATTTTAGCGGTGGTGGATGTGGGAAATTATGCCATAACCGGCCACAGGGATATCACGGTCAACAATCCTGATGGCGGATATGACACAGGTGTTGATGTTCTGCAAATTACATCCCGACCTGAGGTTGATTACATTACTCCTGATGTTCGCGCTCAGGGAATAACTGGCTCAACAATTACAGTTGTTGGCAAGGGTGCTTATTTTCAGGAAGGTTTTAGTGTCTGGTTTTCAACAAGTTCAACAGGTTATCCTGTTGATGTAAAAATTGACACAGGAACCATATTTGTAGATGGAGGTTATCCTGC
>CAZUQH010000015.1:0-1899 GCA_964622465.1 uncultured bacterium
TATCAGCAGATGGTGATGCATATATACTTGACAGAAGGTATTATGGTTCTTTAGGTGCAGAAGTAAAGCCAATCAAATACTTTGCACTACGTGCCGGCTACAGGTTTGGTCATGCAAGTGACAAATATGACTCAAACATAGTAGGACTTGGATGTGGCGGCTCAATCTATTTTGCAGCCGTTTCCCTTGACTATGCCTACGTTCCATTTGCATTTCTTGGAGAAACCCACCGTATTACGCTGGGTGTGAAATTCTAAATTATTATCCCATTCTGAAGATATTTACATACTGACTGTGCGCTTGAAGAGGTCCGGGTCCTGAATATGAGCGAGTGCTTCCTGGTAGGAAATCTTTCCTTTTTTGTACAGGGACGTCAAAGCGCTATCCATTGATTGCATTCCATGAGATGCGCCTGTCTGAATTATCTGCGGAATCTGGAAAACTTTGTCTTCGCGAATCAAATTCCGGACAGCGGAAGTACACACCATTACTTCCTGAACTGCGATTCGTCCAATACCGTCAGCAGTCGGTAATAGCAACTGAGAAATTACCGCTTCCAGTATAGTTGATAGTTGACTGCGCACCTGTTGCTGCTGGTGCGGCGGGAATGTGTCGATTATTCTGTCAATTGTCTGTGCCGCACTTGTCGTATGTAAAGTCGAGAGTACCGTATGTCCTGTTTCAGCAGCTGTAAGCGCAAGTGCAATCGTTTCCTGGTCGCGCATTTCTCCGACAAGAATCACGTCGGGGTCCTGACGCAATACGTGCTTCAGCGCACCTGAAAATGACATTGTATCAGAACCAAGCTCCCGCTGGTTTATCACCGCTTTCTTATCCTCAAATACAAATTCAATCGGGTCTTCTATTGTCATTATGTGGCAGTGGCGATTTTCGTTGATGTGGTTTACTATCGCTGCAAGCGTAGTTGATTTACCAGAGCCGGTAGGACCTGTTACCAGAATGAGGCCTTTTTGTTTAAGCGCCATATCCTTGAGTATCTGTGAAAAGCCAAGCTGGTCCAGTGATTTTATCTCCAGTGGTATCAACCGGATTACTACGCCGATTTGTTGTCTCTGAAGAAATACGTTTATGCGGAAGCGGCCAACACCCGCAAGACTGTACGCACAGTCAAGTTCCAGCTCCCTGTCAAATTTTTGCTTGTCCGTGTCGGAAATGATTTCAGCTATCATATTACGGATAACGCTGGGCTCAAGTGGCGTATCCCCTATGGTAGTCAATTCTCCACGTATGCGCAGCAATGGAGGTCGCCCCGATTTGAGATGCAAATCGCTCGCATTTTTCTGAACCATCAAATTAAGCAGTTCTTTTACGCTCATTAAATTTTAAAATTGTCCGTAGATTTTTTGTGTCGTTGCTCTCAAGCGTTTGGTCAGTACTTGTAGCAATATATCAAGGAGTTTTGCTGCAACCGCAGTATTATCTTTCTTTATTTTTTCAAGGTCGGCCTGCTTGAGTCCGACGAGTTGCACGTCTGTCACTGCGCGCGCACTCGCTGAACGCGGATACCCGTCAACTATTGACATTTCTCCGTATACTTCACCTGCACCAATAAACGAGATGCCGATTTCACCAAGGTAGCCGCTTTTATAGATTTTGATATTACCTCTCTTGACGATATATACAATGTTACCCGGGTCTCCCTCTCTAAAGACAATGTCGTCTTTTTTAAAATCAATAGTAAAGCAACGTTTTGCTAAATATTCTGCTTCGTCGGGCGCAAGAATTGAAAAGTATGGGTGGGACAAAAAATATTCAGCGATTTCACTAGCCATTTTTTCCTCCTTGAGTGCAGGTTTAGTATTATACTACTTCAACGGAGTACAAAAGTCAAGAATCATTGGGCTGGAGTTGCATTTTTGCAGGGGATTGATATAATTG
>CAZUQH010000015.1:1999-3505 GCA_964622465.1 uncultured bacterium
TTGCGGTTTGCCGCGAAGCAGCGCGCAGGGCCCTGAATATGCGCCATTTTGACGTCCAGATTATGGGAGGCAAGATTCTATTCGAGGGTAAAATAGCCGAGATGGCAACAGGCGAAGGTAAAACGCTCGTCGCAACACTGCCTGCTTATGCAACCGCAGTTTCTGGGAAGCACACTACCATCGTTACTGTCAACGATTATCTTGCGCGCCGTGATAGTGAATGGATGGGGCCTGTATACAGAGCATTGGGACTTACGGTTGGATTAGTCCAGCACGATACGGACCCTGAACAGCGCCGTAGAGCATATTCTTCTGACGTAACTTACGTAACTAATAACGAAGTTGGCTTTGATTATCTTCGTGATAATATGGCAATTTCAAAAGAAGACCTTGTGCTCGGCCCGTTCGATTATGCAATAGTTGATGAAGTCGACAGTATTCTTATCGACGAGGCGCGCACTCCGCTCATAATCTCAGGCCCTGCCGAAGAATCTACCGATAAATACTACCGTACCGACCGTATTGTGCCGTTGCTTAAAGGACGCTTTATTACCGAAGATGAACAGGCGGAGGCAAAGGACTCCGGGACCGACCTTGGTGCAGGGTTTGATTACCTGGTTGACGAGAAAAACAACACGGTTGTGCTGACTGATGAAGGAGCAAAGAAATGTGAGCATCTGCTTGGCGAGAAAGACCTGTTTGGGGATATGGAGAGCGAATGGTTGCACCATATTACACAAGCATTGCGCGCACACAATCTATTCAAACGTGACGTTCACTACGTTGTCCAGAACGGCCAGGTGGTTATCGTTGATGAGTTCACTGGCCGTCTGATGCCCGGCAGAAGATGGAGCGAAGGACTTCACCAGGCAGTAGAGGCGAAGGAGCATCTTCAGATAGCACGCGAGAATCAGACGCTTGCAACGATAACCTTTCAGAATTTCTTTAAATTGTACGGCAAATTAGCAGGTATGACGGGTACCGCAGTAACCGAAGCGCGGGAGTTCTGGGAAATTTACAAACTTGACGTTGTGCAGGTTCCGACCAACCGCGAATTGATTCGCGTGCAGATGCCAGATAGAATTTTCAAAACAATGAAGGAAAAAAATCAGGCAATCGTTGGAACGGTGAAAGAATTACACGAGCAGGGCAGGCCGGTTCTTGTTGGCACACGTTCTATAGAATATTCAGAACAGTTAAGTGCTTTGTTAAACCGTGCAAATGTCCCACATACCGTCCTGAATGCAAAATATCATGCACGTGAGGCACAGGTTGTGGCACAGACCGGTAGAAAGGGCTCCGTGACAATTGCAACCAATATGGCAGGCCGTGGTACGGACATATTACTTGGTGGCAATCCGGATTATCTTGCAAAGCAGGAGCTTATAACGAAAGGTCACAAGGAAGAAGACGCAATGCTTGCTGCGAGTTATGCTTCGAATGTGAGCGAAGAAATAGAAAAATTACGCAAGGAATACCAATCAGCTTATAAACGGTCAAGGGAAC
>CAZUQH010000015.1:3605-29606 GCA_964622465.1 uncultured bacterium
ACTCGTGCAATTGAAGTTGCGCAGAAACGCATCGAAGGTATGAATTTTGGTATCCGCAAGCAGCTGCTCGATTTTGATAACGTAATGGATAGCCAGCGCCGCGTTATCTACGCGCAAAGAAAAGAAATACTTGAAAGCGATAATCTGCGTGCCGTTAGGGCGCAAGACGAGAACGGTGAAGAGAAAACCGTTGATGGTGTGGCAGATATTTTTAGTGACATAATAGATTCTGAGGTCGCAACTATATCAGCAGGGAAACGCCACCCGGAAGAATGGGACTGGGCACATCTGGACCAATGGCTCAAACAGACGTTTGGAATCAACCTTATTTTGACCGGCGAAGAAAAAGAGAATATGAATTTGCAGTTGTTACAGGATAAACTGACTTCGTTGGTTACAGACGCTTATAATGAACGCGAGAAGCATATCAGTCCAGAAGATATGAGGCATATCGAAAAAATGGTTATGTTGCAGGTTACTGACCGGCGGTGGAAAGAGCATCTTTACGATATGGACCAGTTGCGCCGTGGTATCGGTCTGAGGGCATATGGCCAGAAAGACCCTGTTATTGAATACAAACAGGAATCATTCCGTTTATTCCTGGATATGCTTGACAGAATCAAACAACAGATAGCAGAGTATCTTTTTCATATAGGTATTGCGCCACAACGGGTCCGTGTTATGCCACAAAGTGGGCTGAAATATGGCGTGGAGTTTGCGCCGTCTCCCGTATTACCACAAATACAAAAACCACAAGGTGGACAACAGGGTGACGTTGCGCCGGGAAGTCAACAGAATATGCGGCCAGGGCGTGGTCCTGGTCCGGAAAAAATGGAGCCAGCGGAAAAACAAAGACCAATCGTGGTTGGAAAAAAAATTGGCAGAAATGACCCCTGTCCCTGCGGTAGCGGGAAGAAATATAAGAAGTGCTGCGGACGAAAATTTGTAATCCAGTGACATGGCTATTGGCGATAATTTCAGGAGCAATTGCAGGTATCAGTTTCCTGCCAGGAAAATTCAGCTGGCTGTGCTGGTTTTCGCTTGTTCCACTTGGAATAACGATTGTTAAGACGGATAAACACCATCCTTTTCGTTCTTCCTTTCTGCTCGGTCTTGTTTCAGGGTTTGTTTTTTATTTAATAACAGTTTACTGGGTATGGCCTACGATAACAATTGCAGGTGGCGGGGTTGTTTTAGCATTTAGCGGGACATTCTTGCTTGCGGGATACCTGGCGCTTTACTGGGGATTAGTTGCGCTCTTTTGGAAGTATTCCTGTCGGCTAAATTCACTTTTTGCCTGTTTTGCTATAGCTGCTACGTGGGTGCTTGCCGATTACATAAGAACTTATTTATTTTCTGGTTTTCCATGGGCATCTCTCGGTTATTCTCAATGGAAAGACCTTGCTCTGGTCCAGATAGCAGAGTGGACAGGGGTCTACGGAGTAACTTTTCTCATCGTGTTCTTCAATAGTGCAATAGTGCAATTCATTGCATTGCGTCGTCCGTCGCTCGCAAAAGGAGTAAAAGCTGGCCTGGTTGCAGGAATTACTGTACTTGTTTTATGCGGGATTGGAGCATTCCGTTATTTTCAGATTTCACGGAAAAATACCGGAGTCGATTCCATTTCAGTAGCTGTCTTACAGGGCAACATAGACCCGTATGTGAAGTGGGATACAGATGGTTTACGGTCGAGTATACGCGTTTATTCGGAGCTGCTGGAAAAAACCGCAAGCAAAAGACCAGAGCCGGATGTCGTTGTCTGGCCAGAAAGCGCTCTTCCTGCATTGCTTGCGGATGAATCAGGATTGATGCATTGGGCGCTCCATCTTGTCGAACAAGTGGATGCTTTGCATCTTATAGGAGCACTAACACGGGTATCTCCGGAAAAATCCCTGTATTTCAATTCATTGTATCTGGTCCAGCCGGATGGGGAAATCGGAGGTGTTTACCACAAAGTTCATCTTGTTCCGTACGGAGAATACGTTCCTATGGAAAGATTCTTGAGAAGTTTCATTCCATTACTGAGGGATGTTGGCGGATTTAAATCAGGAGGAGATATAGAAACCCTAAAAGATACAAAAGCCACGTTTGGTCCTCTCATCTGTTATGAAACACTGTTTCCAGGCTTGAGTAGAAATCTTGTTCGTAAAGGCGCAAATGTGCTGGTCAATATTACACAGGAAGGATGGTACAGTTCACTTGCGTTTGCTTACCAGTCACTCGGAGTAGCCGTATTCAGGGCGGTAGAAACCAGAAGACCTTTGGTTCGCGCAGGAAACACCGGTATTTCTACTTTCATAGACCGGCAGGGCAATGTTTCACAAATACTGGCGCTTGGCGTTTCCGGCGTGCTTGTTAATAGGGTAATTCCGTGTTCCCTCTTGACATTCTACGTAAAATATGGCGATATTTTTGTGATTGTCTGTGTAGTTATCCTAATTTTTGCAATATGGGGGAAGAAATATGACACAGGAATTTTTTAGTGAGATTAAATCTAAGGTAAGCAAGTTGAAGCCCGAAATGGAAAAAATCAGGGGGTATCTTTGACGTAGAGCAGAAAGAAAAACGTCAACGTGAAATAGAAAAAGAACTTGCGCAGCCAGGAGCATGGAGTAATCCTGCCAGTTCAACAAAACTTTCAAAGGAACTAAGTGGGATAAAAGAGGATATTGCTTGCTGGCGAAAAATTAAGACCGGATATGATGACCTGGTGTCACTGGTGGATCTTGCGGAGAACGAAGAAGAAGGCGATACACTTATAGATGAAGTTAAAGAAAACTTTGAAAAGTTCAACAAAGAACTTTTGGAACGGACAACGCTCTCCAGATTTTCTGGTGAGCATGATAAAACAAACGCAATCCTCATGCTCCACTCCGGTGCAGGTGGTACCGAGGCCTGTGATTGGACGGAAATGTTGCTCAGAATGTACCAAAAATGGGCAGAGAGGAAACGTTACCAGGTGGAAATAATTGATATTTTGCCAGGTGAGGAAGCAGGCATAAAAAGTATTACGTGTGTAATAAAAGGTAACTATGCATACGGTTGGTTAAAAAATGAAACAGGAGTGCACCGGCTGGTTAGAATTTCTCCATTTGACGCAAACAAGCGCCGTCATACAAGCTTTGCTTCAGTAGACGCGATACCGGAAGTAAGCGCAGACATTCAGATTGATATCAGACCAGAGGACTTACGCATAGACACGTACCGCGCAAGTGGCCATGGCGGCCAGCATGTAAACAAGACCGATTCCGCTGTCCGTGTGACACATATTCCGAGTGGTATCGTAACACAATGTCAGAGTGAACGTTCACAGCATCAGAATAAAGCGCGTGCACTCGAGCTCTTGCGTGCGCGGTTGTCCGAGCATGAACGCCGCATCAGAGATGAAAAGATAAAAAAGCAATACGCCGAGAAGGACGCGATTGGCTGGGGCAGCCAGATACGGTCTTATGTTTTTTGCCCGTATACTATGGTAAAGGACCACCGTACAGATAGAGAGACAGGTAATATTCAGGCAGTGATGGACGGCAATATAGATATGTTTCTTGGCTGAAAGGATTGAAAAAATGGATGATAAAGAAACATTGCATGGTTTGGCTGCAATAAGAAAAGAACGTATGGAGAAAGCTATCAAGATGAAACAGGAGGGTGTAAACCCATATCCTCACTACTTTGAGTGCACAACCACAAACAAAAAAATATTGGATAGTCATCAGAAACTGAAGCCTGGAGAAAAAACATCAGATAATGTTTCAATAGCAGGGCGTATTATGACAATGAGAATTATGGGTAAAGCCGGCTTTGCTGATTTGCTTGACGCGAGCGGCAAGATTCAGATATACGTGAGGAAAGACGAGATTGGCGATAAGTCCTATAGTCAGTTTTGTGAGACAGACATTGGTGATTTTTTTGGCGTGCATGGAACGGTTTTCCGTACCAAAACCGGCGAAACATCCGTTTGGGCATCAGATTTAGTTTTGTTGTCCAAATCGATAAGGCCTCTGCCTGAGAAATGGCATGGCCTTAAAGACGTTGAAGCCAGATACCGCATGAGATATCTGGATTTACTGGTTAACAGTTCAGTCAGAGATATATTCAAGAAACGAACGGAATTTATCCAGCGAATCAGGAACTATTTTATCTCGCGCGGGTTTCTGGAAGTAGAGACCCCGATGATGCAAACACACGCAGGCGGCGCAATGGCAAAGCCATTTGTTACGTTTCACAACGCTCTTGACATGCATCTCTATATGAGGATTGCTCCGGAGTTGTATCTCAAGCGTTTACTGGTCGGCGGTATTGAAAAGGTATTTGAGCTCGGTCGCAGTTTTCGCAATGAAGGGATTTCTACAAGGCATAATCCTGAATTTACAATGCTCGAAGTATATCAGGCATATATTGATTACCATAAGGTTATGGATATGTGCGAGGAACTTATTACAGAAGTACTTGGTTGTTCAGACAAAGAGGTGATAGAGTATCAGGGAAAGAAAATAGAGCTAAAACGCCCATGGCCCAGGGTCTCTTTGAATGAATTGATTAAAAAATACGCAGGAGTCGATCTGGAAAAACAGGAATTAACGTCTGCAGCAAAACAGGTTGGTATCGAAATTACCGAAGGGACGCCAAAGCACAAAATTCTCGACCACATATTCGATCAGTTTGCGAAAGAACATCTTATAAATCCTGTCTTTGTGACTGAGTGGCCGCAAGAGTTTTCTCCACTTGCAAAGGCGATGGATGACGACCCGTCAAAGGCAGAGCGGTTTGAATTGTACATCGGTGGACTGGAGCTTGCAAATGGATACTCAGAACTAAATGACCCGGAAGCACAGCGCCGGAACATGGAAGGACAGGGCGACGTAGATGAGGATTATATATCCGCGCTGGAGTATGGGATGCCACCAGCAGGTGGATTAGGCATTGGTATCGACCGGCTTGTAATGCTTGCCTGCAATGCTAGTTCAATAAGGGATGTGATTCTTTTCCCGTGCTTGAGGCCGCGCGAGAACTTATGAAATACGAATACTGGATTGGCTGGCGTTATTTGCACACACGGCGCAAACGAATTTTCCTGCGTTTGATGTCCTACCTGTCTATTATTGGCGTAGCAATAGGCACAATGGCAATGGTCGTTACGGTATCCGTTATGAACGGTTTTCATAAAGAGATGCTTGAGAGAGTACTTGGAATTAATGCGCACGTCGTTTCGCTCGCACAAGACCATCCTTCGATGAAGGAGTTACAGAAAGAGTCGTCTGCTTTGCTTAAGGACGAAGACGTCAAGGATGCATCTCCGTTTATATACACCCAGATACTTTTGAGAAATAGAGATTATGCGGCAGGCGTTGTATTGAAGGGTATTGACGTGAAATCGTCATCAAGGCAAAGTGCTCTGGGGAAATACGTAAGTCGTGGTTCTCTTGAAGACCTTGGCGGCGATAATAAAATCCTGATAGGCAGTGAGGTCGCCGCAAATCTTGGATTGGCTGTCGGTGATAAGTTTATCGCAATACTCCCATTTAGTACCGACCGGGCATCGCCGGGCATTATGGGTATGCTCCTTCCGGAATTTAAAGAATTTCAGGTTGCAGGTATTTTTACTTCGGGAATGTATGAATATGACAACGGCTTGTGTTTCGTCTCACTCGAGACTGCCTACAGTTTTCTTGGAACCGGAGGCCAGCCCGGTATGGAAATATGGGTCCGCGATTTTTCGAAAGCACGGACTCTTGCTCAGAAAATCCAGATGCAATTGGGATACGGCTGGTGGGTCCGTTCCTGGGATACGATGAACAGTTCTCTGTTCAATGCTCTAAAACTTGAAAAAATGACAATGTTCCTTCTCCTCGTGTTAATAGTGATTGTCGCATCTTTGAATATAATTTCATCTCTTGTCGTGCAGGGTATTGAAAAAACAAGGGACGTAGGTATTTTGAAAGCACTCGGTTCTACTGATATGGAAATAAAAAAGATATTTCTTTCACAGGGGTTATGGACCGGGGTAGTTGGTGCTGCGATTGGCATGGCAGCAGGTTTACTTTTGTGTTTTGTACTGGACCACTGGCATTTTGTCCACCTGCCACAGGACGTATACTCGCTTTCTACGCTGCCTGTGCAAACAAAGCTCACGGACGTAGCTATAATAGCAGCAGTAGCTATAGTAATAAGTATCCTTGCATCGTTCTGGCCAGCGACGAGAATATCACGGATTGACCCATCACAGGCGCTTCGCTATGAATAGGGACGTGAATAAATTTGATAAGCCGATAATCAAGGTAGAGAATGTAACCAAAGAGTACGCTTCGGGAGCAAAAACAATAAATGCCCTAAATAACGTAACGATGGAAATTTATCCCGGTGAGATAGTAGCTCTGGTCGGTCCGTCTGGCGCCGGGAAAACGACGTTTTTGCACATTGCAGGGGGACTACTCAGACCAACCAGCGGAAAGGTATTATACGACGGTAGCGAATGGACGTGGAGAAATGATCCTGTGGTTGCGCGGATGCGCGGCGAATGTTTTGGTTTTATCTTCCAGTTCTTTCACTTACTGCCAGAGTTTACGGTCGAAGAAAACGTTATGTTGCCGCTTATGATAGCAGGAGTTTCGAAAGACGATGCAATAGAACAAACACACAAGATGTTATCCGAAGTGGGTCTTGAAAGACAACGAATGCAATACCCCGGTACACTTTCCGGCGGGGAACAGCAGCGCGCTGCCATTGCAAGGGCGCTAATACGGCATCCCCGTCTGATATTGGCAGATGAGCCGCTTGGTTGTCTTGATGAAGAATCAGGAAAGCAGGTTCTTGATTTATTCCATAAATTGAATTATAATAAAAAATTGGGATTTGTTATAGCTACGCATGACGAAAAGCTGGCAAAATGGTGTAGTAGAGTAGTGCAACTGACACGAGGTGTCATTGCGAGCCCCGATTGAAAATCGGGGCGTGGCAATCCCATTACTGGTAAGGGATTGCTTGCGCAGGCTAAAGCCTGCGGCTACCGAAGCCTGCGGCTACCACGCACCTCGCAATGACAGTGGGAGGTAACACAAGTGAAAATATATCTAAATGGTAAATTCGTACCGGAATCCGAAGCGAAAATTTCAGTGTTTGACCACGGCTTATTGTATGGCGACGGCGTTTTTGAGGGTATTCGTGTTTACAGCGGACGGATTTTTAAGCTTTCGGAACACATAAAGCGTCTTTATGTCTCTGCGTCAGCTATAATGCTTGGAATCCCTATGACACAGGAAGAGTTTTGTCGTGCCGTAGAAGAGACAACGAAAGTAAACGGGGTCTCTGACGGATATATAAGAGTTGTGGTAACCCGTGGTTCAGGTAATCTGGGGCTTGACCCGCGCGAATGCAAAGAACCAACCGTCATTATTATTGCAGACGAGATAAAACTTTACCCGGAAGAATATTATGAGCAAGGACTTGAAATTATTACCGCCTCAACACGGCGAAATTCACCGGATGCTTTAAACCCGATGATAAAATCGCTTAACTATTTGAATAATATTCTTGGGAAACTGGAAGCAACGCGCCTGGGTGTGCCAGAAGCCGTAATGCTTAACCGGGATGGGTACGTAGCAGAGTGTACAGGCGACAACATATTCATCTACAAGAACGGTGAACTGTTGACACCGCCATGTTCTATTGGTGCACTTGATGGGATAACGAGGCAACTTATAATTCAATTTGCTCGGGAAAAACTTCGGCTGACTGTCCGAGAAGCGCTGTTTACTCAGTTCGATGTCCAATCCGCAGACGAATGTTTTGTTTGTGGCACCGGTGCGGAAATACTTCCTGTCGTAAAAATCGACTCTCGCCCTGTTAATGGCGGTAAGGTCGGCAAAATAACCAGGCAGTTAATACAGGAGTATCGCCGCATTACCAGGGAAGGATAAACTTAATATGCTTTGCGATATTTGTCATAAAAACGAGGCAAGTATTTTCATTACAGAAATAGTGAATGGACAGGTGACAAAACGTGCGTATTGTGAGCAGTGCTATCAGAAACGCGAGCAGGCCTTAACGTCGTTTCCTATAGGAATTGCAGGAATTGCTTTTATGTCAGCACTTGCTGACCTTACCGGCCTGGCGGATGAAGAGGAGAAGACCATTCGTCCTGGCCCTGTTCGCACCTGTCCGAAATGCGGTCTTAGGTACAGTGACTTTCAACAGAATGGTTTTGTTGGTTGTGAACATTGCTGGGAGACTTTCAGGCAGGAACTTGAGCAGATTTTGAGAAAAATACACGGTAGCTCCAGTCATCATGGAAAGATACCACACGGGATATCCGGGGAAGTCCAAATAACGCTGGAGATAAAACAACTCCAGGAACAATTAGATGATGCCGTCCGAAGAGAGAATTTCGAAGTAGCAGCTAAATTAAGAGATAAAATCAGGGCGTTGAAAAGGAGCTCTTCTAAAAGTGAAACTAAGTAATCTTGCTGTACAACCTGTCAGATGGTTAGAAGACCTCAATGATAGGAGTATAGTACTTTCTGCAAGAGTGCGTCTTGCGCGAAATATAAGTGGTTATATATTTCCGAATAGAGCAGACGAAACGGAGCTTAACAAGGTTTCTAAACTTGCTAAAGAAACTGTCAGGAAAATACTCGGGAGAGATGCTACGTCTCTGGATATGTCTGAACTGGAGCAAATTGACCGCAATTTGCTGGTAGAGCGTCACCTGATTAGTTACGACCACGCGAGTAATTGCGCAAATCGTGCGGTAGTATTTACCAGCGATGAAAAAGTAAGCGTGATGATTAATGAAGAAGACCATATCCGTTTACAAACTCTCGCAGGAGGTAACGCGACCAATGAAGCATGGAGACAAGCGGATAAGGTAGATAGTGATATCGGAGAGAGTTTGCACTATGCTTTTTCTGAAGAATTCGGTTTTCTGACTTCCTGCCCAACCAATGTAGGTACAGGTATGCGTTGCTCCGTGCTTGTCCATGTGGTTGGACTTTGTCGTGAGGAGCTAATCAATGGAATGATAGCAAATCTGGCGAAGCTCGGGTTTGTCACGAGAGGATTGTATGGAGAAGGAACAAAAGTATTCGGCCATCTGTTTCAGATATCAAACCAGACGACGCTCGGACTGGATGAATCATCTTTGATAGACAAGCTTAGAAAAATTACAAAACAACTTGTCGAACAGGAGCTCCGTGCTAGAGAAAATATGCTGCATGACAGGATTAGAATAGAAGATGAAGTGTGGCGTGGATATGGAGTTTTGAGCTATGCGCGTTCAATAGGTTATCAGGAAGTAATGGAGATTCTTTCGTTGTTACGCATGGCGCGCAGCGTAGGGATAAATATCCCGATAGATAACTTACAAATGAATAACATTATGATTCGTTGTCAACCGGCTCATCTCCAGGGAATAGCAGGCAAAGAAATGAATTCATCTGAAAGAGACGTAGCTCGCGCCCAGATGATACGACAACTGATTCAAAACCCCTAAAGGAGGATAGTACAAATGTTGAGCCATTTTACACCACGTGCTCAAAGAGTAATCATTCTTGCGCAGGAAGAAGCAAGACGCCTTAATCACGCTTTTTTAGGGACTGAGCATTTGTTGCTTGGCATAGCTGCACTTGGTGAAGGTGTTGCATCCGAGATTCTAAGACGACTTGGTGTCGACTTAAGGAAACTGCGTCTTGAGGTTGAACGCCGTATCGGGACAGGTGACAATATCCTCTTGAATGGGGACATGCCTTTTTCGCCGAGAGCAAAGCGAGCGCTTGAGTATGCCGTAGAAGAATCACACCAACTTGATCAGAACTTTGTCGGTACCGAACATTTATTGTTAGGTCTTATACGCGAAGAACAAGGAGAAGCAGCAAAAATGCTCGAGGAACTCGGCGTAACTACAGAGACAGTTAGAAACGAAGTGATGAGCATGTTAACTGGTAACGAACCGGCCTATGGTCAGATAGAGGCCCCGCCGTCTCCACCGCCCGGGCCAGGGAAAGTTATGCGCCGTACTAGTGTAAAAACGCCTATGCTGGATGAATTTGGTCGTGACCTTACACGGCTGGCAAGTCAGGGCAAACTTGACCCCGTTATAGGCAGGGACCATGAAATACAGAGGGTAATCCAGATTTTAACCCGCCGTACAAAAAATAATCCGGTACTGCTTGGTGACCCCGGGGTTGGTAAAACGGCAATTATAGAGGGGCTTGCAGAGCGTATTTCAGAGGGCAATATCCCGCAGCTCCTGTCAGGTAGACGTGTTGTTACACTTGATCTTCCAGGTGTCGTTGCAGGAACTAAATATCGTGGTGAGTTCGAGCAGCGTCTGCGTCAGATTATGGATGAAATTCGCCAGAGCCACGGCAAAATCATTCTGTTTATCGATGAACTACACACAGTAATGGGTGCCGGTGCAGCTGAAGGTGCAATAGATGCCTCAAGTATGCTAAAGCCGGCACTTTCCAGAGGGGAAGTGCAATGTATAGGTGCTACAACACTAGATGCTTACCGTAAGCACATTGAGAAAGATGCCGCACTCACCAGACGCTTCCAGCCCATAATCGTCAACCCGCCAACCGTTGATGAGACCGTAGAAATTCTAAAGGGATTAAAAAGCCGGTATGAGGCGCATCACGGAGTCCGATTTAGCGACGAAGCGTTGCGTGCAGCTAGCATACTTTCGAGCCGCTTTATACCAGACCGTTTCCTCCCGGACAAAGCCGTGGATTTGATGGACGAAGCTGGTTCCAGAATGCGGCTTGATTCTTCAACAGTACCGCAATCGATACGCAATCTGGAACAAAAACTTGAGAATCTGGGTAAGGAAAAACAGAAAGCGATTTCGGGAGAGGAATTTGAACGTGCAGCACTCTTGAAGAATGATGCCGAGAAAGTCGAAGAGGAGATAAAAAAACTACGTATGGAATGGGAGCAGGACAAGAGCCATCATGCGCCAATAATCGGAGAAGAGCAAATAGCTGAAGTTGTTTCCGAATGGACAGGTATCCCTGTTGTGAAGTTGACTGAAAAAGAATCCGATAAACTTTTGAAGATGGAAGAGGCGTTGCACTGTCGCTTGGTAGACCAGGAGGAAGCAATAAACGCCGTATCGCGCGCTGTCCGGCGCTCGCGCACAGGTTTGAAAGAACTCTCCAGACCGATCGGGTCATTCCTTTTCCTCGGACCAACCGGGGTTGGAAAGACAGAGCTTGCAAGGACACTTGCTGAGTTTATGTTCGGTGATGAAGAAGCTCTCATAAGAATAGATATGTCAGAATATATGGAAAAGTTCAACGTCTCGCGTCTTGTAGGTGCGCCACCAGGTTATGTTGGGTACGAAGAAGGCGGACAGTTAACAGAAAAAGTCAGGCGTAAACCGTATTCCGTAGTCCTGTTTGACGAGATAGAGAAGGCGCATGCAGACGTTTTCAATATTCTCCTGCAGGCGTTTGATGACGGCCAGTTAACTGACAGTTTGGGTCATCGCGTTGATTTTCGGAATACGATAATAATTATGACGTCGAATCTCGGTGCGCGTGAACTTATGAAAGGTCAGGAGATTGGATTTGCACGAAGCCAGCATGAGGAAGGAAACTACGAACAAATGAAAGGAATCGTTCTGGAAGAGGTAAAGAAATTCTTCCGTCCGGAGTTTTTAAACCGTCTTGACGAAACAGTAGTATTCCATTCACTCTCCAGAGAAGACCTGAAGAAAATAGTGGACTTGATGCTTTCAAAAATAATCACACGGCTTGACGAACAGTACATTACTCTGGAAGTGACCGAAAACGCAAGGAATCTTCTGATGGAAAAGGGCTATAATCCACAATATGGTGCTCGTCCATTGAGGAGAACTATACAAAGTATGCTGGAAGACCAACTCGCAGAAGAAACCTTAAAGAGAAAAATGCCTACCGGACCAGACAAACGCCTGCATATTAAGGCAGATGTTCAGGATGACAGGATTATCTTTATTTTTGTCCCGGCCGAATAATACATTCTATCAATTTATAAAATGCCAAGAGCGTTAAAGATATTAATAATATTCATAGTCGCGATTTGTGCATTGATAGTTATCTTCCGTAGTACAATCGTGCAAAAGCCACTTGCAAAGGCAGTTTCTACCCAACTGAAGAAATTTTCACTTGATGTAGATTTTAAGATTGTCGCTGGCAATCTAATTGAACGTATCTGGTTTGAAGGCGTACAATTTAAATTACCAGACCAGACCGTGCCAATCCTTACCTGCTCAAAAATAGAGATACGCTACAATCTGTTTAAATTGCTGTTTAACGCTGACAAAGCGAGTGCAATCAGAAGTGTGGTATTTATAAAGCCAGACGCATTTGTCTGTCGTGGACAAAGCAAATGGAACGTGGAGCAATTCCTCGGTTTGTTTCCTCAAGGGACATCTGATTCCGGTTTTAATATCCCCAAATTTCTGATACATGGCGGAAGAATTTATGTTTCTGACGACGAAAAACAATTTGATGGTATTGCTCTAACGAAGATTGACCTAATCGTCGACTGCCAGAAGAGGGAAGAGTTGTTGATAAACGGGAACTGCTCGACTAATCAAAGTGGTAGTGATGAATTAAAGGTCGAATTGGTTTACAACGTCGTTTCCCGGATTGTTGATGGAAAAATAAACGTTACGAAATTATCACTCAAACCAGTCCCCGGACTGGCGAAAATAAATGAAACACTCAAGGTTTCTGCCGGTTATGTCAGCGGGTGGCTAAAATTTAAGGTTAATACGGGGAAAACGTTCGCTCTATCCGGTCTGTCCGGCGCTCTGACTATTGAGGAAGTTAGAGGAAAAATTATTAAACCGGATATCGAGATAAGTAACGTAGAAGGAAACTTCAGGTTAAATCCGGATATGCTCCAGGTGATTAAATTAGGAGGTATGGTTGGTCCTGCGCAACTCGATTTACGTGGGATTATTACTGACTGGCAAAAGAATCCGGCGACAGTCCTTGCTTTGTGGAGTAATTTGCCGTTGTCTCGATTGAAAGAAGGTATGCGTGGAACAGTTAACTTAAATGGGAGGATTACCGGTCCACTAAATGACCCTGTTTTTGAAGGGCGGGTAACAGGCAAAATAGCCGGATTGGGTCCACTGGTCATAGAAGATGTTGAAGGAGAACTGCGTGTCGATAAGAAACGAGCTTCCCTGAAAGGACTTACGGCAAAATGCCTGGATGGGAAATTGGATATGAGCGGTCAGATGGATTTTCTAGCAGTCGAGCCCGGTCCACTCACGACAATTACGTATGAATTTACGGGGGTGGAAATCAGTAACGTTGCAGCTCTTCCGCTTAAAGGGAACCTTAGCTTGAGCGGAAAGACCAGAATAAGTGCCTCCACAGCAATGACCGATGTCTTTGTCGACCTAAAAAACGTTACTCTTGGCCGGCAACAAATACCCGTCTTAAAAGGATATGTTAGACAGAAAGGAAATAGCGGCTCTGTGCGTCTCGTCTCTGAAAACGAAAAAATTTTTGACCTTGTTGCAAAGTTTTCTCTCGAAAAGCACAAAGTTGTTCTTAACTCCCTGGACTGGAAAATATCAGATGGAGAAATTACTGCTCGTGGCGACATAGGAATTCACGGTAATCAGATTAATTTGTACGTTCAATCAAGAAACGTGCCACTATCTGCGATACCTCAACTTGTAGCAAAATATCCTGATATTACAGGTCTTTTGAACGGGAGTGCGGAAATAACAGGGACTATTTCACAGCCGGCATTTCAAGCTCAATTGCGGACAATTGACTCGTCAATTGAAGGCGTTCCGGTTAATCTGAACAGTAGAATAAAACTTTCGAAAGATATCTTAAACGTGGAGGACCTGCAAATAGAGGGGCTTGTCCATGGTAACCTTAGATTTAACATCAAGCATCCTGGCCGTACAATAGAGGGAAAGTTTGTATTCGAAAATGGTGACCTGCGAGTACTTGCCGCTCTGGTTGGCGTCCAGGCGCCTTTAGAAAAAGTTACAGGGACAGTACGTGGTGCTGTAATGGCAAATCGCAGGAACGGCAAAATCCAGGGCGGTGGCTATCTCGCAATTCCTTCAGTAGTAATTAACGGGACTGACTTTGGCGAAGGAAACATAAAGATTGAATTCGGAAGAGACCAAGTCCAATGTGATTTTAACTTGAGACAAGCAACAGGTACGCTACGCAGCAACGTTATGATTAGGTATGATGCAGCGGACAGGAACCCATTCAGTAGTATATTAGACGTCAATTGTTGGACAATTAAAGGGCATCCTGTAAGTGCCAGCGTATCGCTTGCTGGTAACTGGTGGCAGGATAACGGCCGTGCCAGAGTCCAGGGGCGATTTACAGGCAACGACATTATTTACAATGGTTCTTCAATCGGTGATATGCGCGTTGATTTCGTTTCGGACAAGTCAGCGGTACACCTGACTGACATACGGATTTCCGAAACAATAAGAGGCCGGATAGATATTCCTTTTTCAAAGACGGATGAGGTCGAAGGTGAAATAATCTTGAGCCGTTTTGATGTCTCTCAGTGGCTTGCGCTTACGGGCAAGCAAATGGAAGAAACAGTGCTTCCACTCGACGGGCGCGTGTTGCTTTCGGGTCTGCGGTCGTCTCCGGTTGCCCGGTGTGCAATCGAACTGAAAGATGCGGAGTTGTTTGGCGAGAGCACTCGCGGTATGGTCCAAGTAGAGTTCAGTCCACAGAGTATAATTATACAAAAACTCCATTTTGAACGCAATGAATTAAATTTAGATGCACTTGGCTCCTTAGGATTGACCCGGGAGAAACCCGTAAACGTAGAAGTCAATCTTTCCGGTATGGATGGATTGGAAAAACATGATAATAAGTGGGTGGTTAGTTTAAAAATAGGAGGCGTACTTCACAAGCCGACAGTTATCGGAGAATTCAGGCAGAAGGAAGCAATTATCCGGCTTGAACCAGGCACGCTGATTGATTGGAGCAAAACAAATCTGGTTGAGGTAACCGGCCAAGCCAGTGTCCGAAATCTCGATATAGGCGGAATGACGTTGTTTGGTGGCCTTGTGCTGCGGCTTACTGCTGATTTTTCAACCAGGGGAGAGCCGTTTATATTCGCAAATATGGGGTTTACTGATTTCTGGATAAATAACTACAATTTTGGAGGGACCGGAATAAAGCTGGCGGTCCGAAACCAGTATTTAAATTTCCTTCCAGTCCAGGGCCAAAAGTTCCAGATTTCCGGTAGCGTTGACTGGTCTGATAAACCGCGTGTGTGCTTTAAGGACGTGCTTGCGAGTTATGATGAGAAACCAGTGATACGTGCAGACGGAGAGATTAGCGAAAAAGGGAAATATGGATTTCAAGTAGACACGTATGGCTCCAGCTTGCCTCCAGAAATTGTTTCGTCTGTGGCAAATCTACCTTTTGAAGTACGCGGCATGCTCGAAGCACACGTCCGTGGAAAAGGAGATGAAATTTCGCAATCATTGAGCGGAACCATTGCTGTCCGCAATGGTGCAGTCCACAATGTTGATTTTGACCTTTTATCAGGATTGTTTTCAATAGCAAATGGCGTGATTTCTTTCGAACAGTTGGCGCTAACCAGCTCAAATAAGTTCAGGATTACTGCAGAAGGTGGGATTGCGATTAATCCGGAGAAAGAAAATTCATTTCATCTATCAGGAGATGTTACTGATTTGAAAATCTTAAGCAAGCTCATACCAGAAATAGACAATTCGGCTGGCGATGCAAATATCGTGTTCACACTCGAAGGGACAGGGGGTAATCCGGTTATCGATGGCAGGATAGATATCCACGATGGCAAAATCTCAATGAAGAAATATATTGAGCCAATTAGCAATTTGAACGTTTGCATTCTGGTAAACGATAATATCGTAAGTATTGACAACGCGAGCGGACGGATGGGAGACGCAGTATTTGACATAGGTGGACAAATGGTGCTTTCCGGCCTGAAGATGGACGCAATGCATCTGCGGCTGCTCACAGATGGCAAAGGCGGATTGAAGATGAAAATACCAGGGCTTGAGTTACCAACCATGTCTGTATTGAAGGAAATCCTCCCGCCACGGCCTGCCAATGTCGAAGTCAAGTGCGACATTTCGCTGGATAGTGACGAGCAGCAAAGAATAGTAAAGGGGGAATTAAGATTTTCAAATTCTCACATAAACTGGCCACCAAAAAAAAGCAAAGATGGCGGAGTGCCTGAAATTATAGAACAGACCACATGGGACATGAAACTTATATTTGGGGATAACTGCTGGTACGAAAATGAAATGGTAAATGCACGTATTGAAGGTGAAATGAAAATTACAGGTCGTGCTGAGAATGTCCAAGCAAATGGATTATTGGAAAGCAATCATGGAGACGCAATGTTTTTTAACAGACGGTTCGATATCACCAGGTTTGCACTTGAAATAATTGACAACGTTACTTATATTTCCGGCGAGGGCGTGGCACAAATAGGGAAAGAATCTTATATAGTGACTATAGTAAGAGAAAAATTAGGCAATGCGCGTCCGGTTTTTTCCTCGCCGGGCTCTCCGGATATATCATCTAATGAGATACTAAGCCGCATTACGCTTAGCAGAGACACGAGTAACATGAGCGCACAAGAAGTAGACGTTATGCTCAAGGCAGAAGTCCTGCGACTCCTGGATGCGTCTCTTACCAGCCCTATCATAACCGACCTTATAAGGAGAACAGGTTTGTTCGATACTGCCGAGGTTTCTCTCGGCTTTGTTTCAAAAGCAGCTGGGTTGGATGGTGGAACCCAGGAAAATATATCTCCGGATGCCACTGTCCGGATAGGTCGTGGACTCGGGGAAAGATTATACGTTGGGTACAATCTGAAGTTTATGCAGAAGCTGGAAGAAAGAATGGGGCTTAAACAGGAAGTAGAGATTCTTTATCGTCTGCGTGACCGCGAGTATTTACGCGGCCGTCTCTCCGAGGATGAGCGCTACATAGGCATAGAAAACCAGTTCCGCTTCTGATTCCCTTGCGTTGTTCTGGTCAATTTGCTATAATCCAAGTTATGAATAAATCAATCACTTTAATTATACTTACCGTATTTGTATGCACGGGTATTGCGTGGTGTGCCAAAACACCTCTTGCAAATCGTGTCCAGGAAGTGCGTATCGTCGGAAATATTCATGTCAAATCCTGGGAGATACTGGATAAGATAGACACGAAACGCGGGAGCGAATTCTCGGTTGAGACAATCAATCAAGACCTTGGGAAAATCTACGAGATGGAGAAGTTCGACAACGTATCAGTTCAGACCGAGGAGACCGATTCGGGAGTCATAGTTACGTTTGAAGTTAAAGAAAAACTGCAAATATCACAAATTGAGTTTAAGGGGAACGAAGAGTTCTCAAAGAACAAACTTAAAGGCCAGATTGACATCAAAAATAAAGATTTTTTTGATAGCGCCCAGATGGATGCTGCAACAGAGAAAATCGTGAAATTTTACTATGACCATGGCTATGTTGATGCGCAGGTAGAGGCGTACAAGAAAACCGATGAAGAGAAAAACACCTGCGTAGTTACTTTTTACGTAAGAGAAGGCAAGAAGATGGCAGTTGGTGACATTACAGCATCTGGCGTATACACTTTTCCTGAGAAAAAAATTATCAAACTAATTAAGGTGCGTCGTGGAAAAGTATATCAAGCAGATAAATTTGATGAGGGACTTGATAGAGTTATTAACTTCTACAAAGAAAAAGGTTACAGTGACGTGCGGATTTCTGGTATCACGCGCAGTTTTAATGAGAAAAGAACGGAGATATACATATCCGTGGTCGTTTATGAGGGCCCGTGTTATATAGTCGAGGACGTTGTGCTAACCGGTAATATGCATTTTTCTACAGAGGAACTAAAAAAGTACACCTCCATGATAAAAATCGGGAAACCACTAAAGAATTCTGACATCGAGCAATCAATTGCTGCAGTAATGCAAGTATACGGTGATAACGGGTACCTTCAGGCAAACGTTTCGAAAGAAATAATAAAAGATGCCGATAATGGCCTTGCAACAGTCAGGATTTCTATAGTCGAGGACGGGTTGTTCTATATCGGGTCCATTGGGATTGAAGGAAACGATACTACCAAGGACTACGTTATTGAACGTGAAATTGTCGCAAAAAGTGGAAGCATATTCGCGATAAAGGACGTCCGGAAAAGCCAGCAAAACATATACAACCTTGGATTCTTTTCAGACGTACAGCTCCACACGACAACGGGTGCGCTTCCTAATATAATTGACCTGACGTTTCAGGTAGTTGAGCAGAAAACAGGAATTGCTTCTCTTGGGGTTGGTTACAGTTCTCAGGATGAATTTGTGTTTTCCGGCCAGGTCTCGCATACCAATTTATTCGGACGTGCAAAAAGAATCGATGTACTGGTCGAATTAGGCGCAAAGCGCCAGAATTATAAGCTCAGTTATACAGAGCCATGGTTATTCCGGCAACACATGCCGTTGGTCCTGGAGATATACGATACAACCCTTGAACGCCTACTATCAGATGAAAGATATATACAGCATCAACGTGGAGCAGCAGCACAGCTTGGGCGTTATATCACGGATACCCTAAGCGCTCATCTTGGTTATCGCTGGTCACAGGATGAATTCAACCCGCCTGAAGGACACACTTTCATTAATCCTGAACTAATAGAACTTGAGACAAAGGATAAAACGCGTACGAGCGGCATAACGACTTCCATGGTCTATGATAACCGCGATGACGTGTTTGACCCGGCTCATGGTACGCGCAGTACGCTGTCAGTTGGAATTAAAGGAGGAATTTTAGGAGGCGACTGGAATTTTGCAAAAACAACCGTAGATTCGTCCTGGTTTATACAAACATTCTGGAAATTTGTCCTTGCTATGGACCTGCGTTTTGGTTTTGTAAGTCCGCTCGGGGCTGGAGAAGAAATACCGTTTTATGAGAGGTTCCGGATTGGTGGTGCCGAAACGGTGCGTGGATACCAATATGAAGGTGATGTTGGTGCCTCTGATGGTGGACGTGAAATGCTCATCATGAATTTGGAATATAAATTTCCTATATACCAGGAACGCGGTCATACCATATTACAGGGCGCATTTTTCTACGACGTAGGTGGTTCGTGGCACTCGTGGAGTGACGTCCGATTTACCAGGGGACCGGAAGAAGAAGACATGAAGGCAGGCGCTGGTTTTGGCATCAGGTTCGTAACGCCGGTGTTTCCAATTCGGCTTGATTTCGGATGGGGTCTTGATAAAATTCCCTGGTCACCCAGCCCTGAGGTGCATTTTACACTTGGCCAGGCTTTCTGATAAAAAATTGAAATTCCATTCATTTGGGACAGTCCTTTTGCTGGCTGGTTTGTTTATAGTGGTTAACTGCACGCCAGTTCTCAGTGTGGAGATAACTCCAAGCAGAGTTGCATCGGTTGACATAAGATATATCTTCGATAACTGTACTCAAACGAAGAACGCGCGCAAGGAAATAGAGGACTACCGGTCAAAATCAGCGATGACGTTAAATCAGATGGAAAAAGAATTAAGCACGCTTAAAGAGCGGCTAACGATGCCTTCTGAATTGATACCGGCAGCTACCGAAGTTACTGAAACAATAGAGCCAGAGGAAACCCAGATGGCTGTTTCGACCCAGACGTTGGTTTCAACCGGGACGGTTACTGCAGAAGCTGGATTAAGTGAAGTGAGAAAACTTGTCAAAGAAAAAGAATATGAGATTAAAAAACTTCGCGAGGATATCGAGCGTAGTATCAAAGAACTGGAAGAAGCATTGAGACACAACATTATGGGTATTATCTACGATGCCGTCCAGATAGTTGGAGAAAAAAAAGGATATTCGGCGGTTCTGGATAAAAGCGAGATTCTGTGGGGTCAACCTGGGGAGGACCTGACTCAGGAAGTTCTGGAGTACCTCAATGAAGGAAAATAAGTGAAACTGAGTGAAATATCTTCGCTGGTTGACGGAAAACTATCAGGCGATGCGGACCTCGAAATATACGGTCTCGCATCACTTGAGGATGCTGGTCCTACAGATATATCCTTTGTTACATCCGGAGTAGTTCTGGAACAAGCGCGCATAAGTAAAGCAGGCGCTCTGCTTGTGCATGAGAGGATACCTCTGGAGTGCCCGCAGATAGAAGTAAATGACCCGCGTTCCGCATTTGTGCTTTTACTGGAAAAATTCGCTCCCTCTGTTCCGGTAAAAACCGGAATACATCCAACTGCAATTGTGTCAGATGACGCGATAACAGGAAAAGACGTTTCTGTAGGCCCATTCTGTATTGTTGAATCAGGTGCAACGATTGGCGACAGAGTTATACTCGGCGCTGGTTCCTACGTTGGTCATGACGCAAAAATTGGGACTGATACAAAGATTTATCCACGCGTTTCCATACTTGACCGTGTAATCATTGGTTTAAGAGCGATTATTCATTCAGGCGCTGTTATAGGTACTGATGGTTTTGGCTATCTGGTTAAAGAAAATGGACAACCAAGGAAGATACCTCAGATTGGCACGGTTGTAATAGGGGATGACGTAGAGATTGGCGCGAATACTACCATAGACCGTGCAACGACTGGTGCTACGATAGTAGGCGACCACACTAAAATTGATAATCTGGTGCAAATTGCTCATAACGTTCGTATCGGTAAAAATTGCAGGATATCAGGTCAGACAGGGATTGCCGGCTCCTGTATCATTGGAGATGGCGTCGTAACTGCAGGGCAGGTTGGAATTGCAGACCATCTCTGTATCGGAAACAAAGCTGTACTTGCTGCACAATCAGGTGTTACACGTGACGTCCCGGATGGAACCATAGTATCTGGTTACCCGGCACGACCTCATAGCCAGGCGAGAAAAATATATGCACTTATGAACCGACTACCGGATTTATGGGAAAGATTACGTAAATTGGAGCAAAAAAACAAGAAATGAAACAGTGTACTATTAATAAAGAAGTAATGATTGATGGCGTTGGGATGCATACTGGCAAGAAAACTCATGCAGTGTTCAAACCAGCTCCTGCAAACTATGGTATTCGTTTTGTAAGAAATGACATGCCTGGAAAACCAGAAATCAGAGCTTGTCTGGATAATGTTACTGGCGTCATCAGGGGCACATCTTTAGGTCATGGAAAGACAGAGGTTCAAACAGTTGAGCACATAATTGCTGCTGCATATGGTCTGGGTATTGACAATCTAAGAGTGGAACTTGACACAAATGAGCCACCAATTGGAGATGGCAGTGCTCAACCATTCGTGGAGCTATTTGAAAAATCAGGTATCAGACAGCTTGATGAATCAAGGGTAGTATGGCGGCTTAAAGAGCCAGTCAGTTACTCGCAGGGAAAGGTATTTCTTGTCGCACTCCCATCAGCAGAATTCCGGATTTCATGCACAATTCAGTATGACCATCCATTAATAGGCAATCAATTTCTTTCTCTGGATATTAATAAGGATACGTTTAAGAATGAGATTGCGCCGGCGCGGACTTTTGGTTTTGAAGATGAGGTTAAACAACTCAAATCACGGGGATTTGCACGTGGTGGAAATTTGACAAATGCCATTGTTATAGGGAGAGACAGAATCCTGAATGAATCACTGAGATTCCCGGATGAACCTGTAAGACATAAAATAATGGATTTGATGGGCGATATTTTCCTTATAGAAAAATACATTCAGGCGCATATAATCGCAGTGCGATGCGGACACATACATAACACGTCATTTACAAGAATGCTTGCAAGAACAAAAATAGAACCACTGGAACAGCCTGCCTCTATCGTAACGGTTCAGGAAACTACGCCAGCTGGCGGGATTAACATTAGAGCGGGCACTGAACTCGGTCGTGCTGAGATTCAGCAAATAATACCGCATCGCCCTCCTTTCTTATTCGTTGACCGCGTAATTATCATTGACCCATTAACACGTGCTATCGGATACAAATTCCTTTCGGATGAAGAATATTTCTTTGCAGGACACTTTCCGGATAACCCTATAACTCCAGGCGCTCTCATTGTAGAAGCAATGGCTCAGACTGCCTGCGTACTGTTCCTTGCACGCCCAGACCTCAAGCATTTACTTCCTTACTTTATGGCGATAAAGAACGCAAAATTTAGAAAGCCGGTTTTTCCAGGAAGTGAAATGCGTATGGAAATAGAAGTCATACATGCAAGGGAAAGAAGCGGAATAGTAAGTGGTAAATGTTTCGTCAATGAGCAACTCACCACTGAAATGGAATTTATGTTCAGTTTGGTGGAGCAGAAGAAAGGGGATAAGTCACAAAATGAATATTCATAGAACTGTGCTGGTCAGTCCGGATGCAAATCTCGCAGATGATATTACAATTGATGCATTCAGTATTATCGGTCCTAAAGCAACAATCGGTCGTGGCACAATGATAGGGCCTCACGTGATACTGGATGGTACGGTAACCATTGGAGAAAACTGCTTTATAGGTGCCGGCACGATAATGGGTAACGCACCGCAGGACATTAAGTACCACGGTCAGGAAACTACGGTGGTAATCGGGAATAACAACATAATAAGGGAGTATGTAACTATTAATCGTGGCAGCGAAGGCCGCGGCGAGACAACTATTGGCGATGACAATATGATAATGTCATACGTCCACATAGGTCACGACTGCGCCGTTGGGAATAAAGTAGTAATGGCAAATAGCGTTACTCTCGGTGGTTGTGTTATGGTGGAAGACCTCGCTACAATTGGCGGCCTTACTCCAATTCACCAGTTCGTACTTATAGGCACGCTTGCTATGGTCGGCGGTGGCTCAAGATGCTCCAGAGACGTCCCACCATACTGCATGGCAGTAGGCAACCCAATGAGATTAGTTGGTTTAAATACCCGCGGGCTAATAAGAAATAACGTGCCAGGACAGTCCAGAAGCCAGTTGAAACAGGCATACAAAATATTGTTCAGGTCCAATCTCAATACGAGTCAGGCGTTAGCCAGAATAGAGAAAATAGATGACCAGTGCGATGAAATAAAACATCTTATTGAATTCATTGAGGAGTCCTCACGTGGAATTGTCAAAGAGCTCACAAAATAACCAAGCAGGAACGAGCACTCTTCCTAAAGTGATTGGTTTAGTAGCGGGCAGCGGGAATTTACCTTTAACAGTTATCCGCGCTGCACAGGGACAAGGAACATATGTGGTTGCAATTTGTTTTCCACATTTAACTTCACGTGCAGTAGCAAAACGCGCGAACCGTGCCTACTACGTGACGCCATCTGAACTTGACAGGATTATAGATATTTGTAGGATGGAAAACGTAAAACATATATTGCTTGCCGGAGTGGTTGAGCACCGGTATATCTATCGTTTGCGTGCTGATGCACGTGGTAATAAGGTACTGGAAGGAATACGCGACCGCCGCGCTGACTCCATACTTAAAGCATTGGCTAGTGAGCTTGAGGCAGAAGGCATTTATATGCTGGACTCGACTGCTTTCACGCCATTCCTGCTTCCAGAAAAGGGGCTGCTTACCGCCAGACCTCCTACCGCGAAAGAAAAAGAAGAGCTCGAGTTTGGCGAGGGAATTGCAAAGCAGATAGCACGGCTTGATATCGGGCAAACGATAGTAGTAAAAAACCGTGCAATAGTTGCAGTTGAAGCAATGGAAGGAACTGATGCGGCGCTGAAACGCGCTGGGCGAATTACGCGTGGCGGGCTGGTGGTAATTAAGGTTGCAAAACCGCACCAGGATATGAGATTTGATATCCCAACCGTTGGCCCAAAGACAATAAAGATAATGAGCCGGCTCGGAGCAAGACTTCTAGCGATAGAATCAGGCCGCACGCTGGTGATCGATAAGGACAGGGTAATACGCCTTGCAAACCGGCTCGGCGTTTCCGTTGTCGCTCTCTAGATGGACAAATTACGTGTTGCCGTTATTGGGGTTGGCTCACTTGGGCAGCATCATGCGAGGGTTTTCGCAACGCTGCCTGAAGTTGAGCTAGTCGGTGTAGTAGACGTAAACGAGGCACAGGTAAGACGGATTGCAGAAAGACATAATTGCCCGGCATTTACCGATTACCATGCTGTACTTGACAGGATAAACGCCGCCAGTATAGCAGTTCCTACCGTCAATCACTACGAGATTGCGCGAGAATTACTTCAAAAAAGAATCCATACTTTCATTGAAAAGCCAATCACAACTGATGCGGGACAAGCGAGGGAACTAGTTAGCATCAGTCAAAAGAAATCCTTGATTCTACAAGTCGGACACATTGAGCGGTTTAATCCAGCAGTAATAAAAGCACAGCAATTTATAAATGAACCACGTTACATAGAAACGCTACGGCTTGGGCCGTATGATTCTCGCACTGCACAAACCGGCGTAGTTCTTGATTTGATGATACATGACCTGGACATTGTATTGTTTCTTGTAAACTCAGAAGTAGTAGCAATTGACGCTATAGGAACACCTCTTTTGACTGACCATGAGGATATAGCGACGTGTCATCTGAATTTCAAGAATGGATGCGTTGCAAACATTACTGCAAGCCGCGTAACAGAAGAGAAAATGCGCAAAATTCGTATTTTTCAGAAGGACGCATACCTTTCTCTTGATTATGCCGCTCAGAAACTCAAGGTAGTCCGCAAGCGCAGTTCCTCAAAAATTGTCAGGTCAATGCATGACATTGAAATAATCCGGCCACGCCTCAAGAAATCAGACCAGCTGACACTGGAACTCAGTGCTTTCGTGGAGAGTGTACGGCATGGCAGGGAGCCAGTGGTAAGTGGCGAACATGGCCTGAATGCGTTGGAACTTGGTCTTAAGATACTCGACAAAATTCGTGAAACCTATGGAAAATTGTGAACTTTTTATAATTGCGGGTGACCCGTCCGGGGATGCACACGGTGCACGTTTGGTGCGCGAGCTGAAAACGTTGGTACCAGGCGTAAGTATTGTGGGCGCAGGCGGGCGGGAACTCGAAAATGCAGGCATGCGTAATATCTTTAACCTAGTAGATTATCCTGTAATCGGTGTCGTTGAAGTATTCAGCCATATTGCCGTATTTTGGAATTTGCTCAAGAAAATACGTAAGTATTTTCTTGAAAACAGACCCGGCGTAGTAGTGCTGATTGACTACCCCGGTTTTAACCTTATTGTCGCGCGGATGGCACACAAACTCAATATCCCAGTAGTTTATTATATCCCTCCGCAAATTTGGGCATGGGGCCGGTCACGTGCCAGGACACTCGCAAAACTCGTTACCAAAATGATAGTCATTCTGCCATTTGAAAAGGAGTTTTACCAGCGTATGGGAATAGAAGCAGAATTCGTTGGACATCCTATACTTGACCGCATGTCAGAACTACAGACGAGAAAAGAAGAAACGGACGATTTTGGACTTGACACAGCATACCCTGTGGTTGGAATTCTGCCGGGTTCCAGAATACAGGAGGTCTCAAAATTGCTCCCAATAATGCTGAAAACAGCTGATATTATAGCAAGGCAAGAAAAAGTGCAATTCGTATTACCTCTATCTGCACATATCACGGCGGAAGACGTCGACCCTTACCTTGAAGATTTTAAATTTCCAGTACGAGTTATACGCGATCCGGCATTTGCATTACGCAGACGGATGACGCTCGCGCTCGTTGCTTCCGGAACGGCGACACTTGAAAATGCATGCCTTGGACTTCCAATGATAATAATATACCGTGTCTCGTGGTTGTCGTATTTCATTGCGAGATTGCTTGTGCGGGTTAAACGTATTGGACTGGTAAACATTGTTGCAGGACGGGGACTTGTTCCAGAATTTATTCAGCAGCGCGCAAAACCTAAAGATATAGCTAGAATAGCGCTGGAATGGCTCAATGATGGCTCCATCATTGAAAATATGCGGAAGGAACTGCTCAGTACAAGTAAACTACTCGGCAAGCAGGGTGCTTCGGTACGTGCAGCAGGACTAATTTCGCAAATGATTTCTCATTGAAGGGTTCGG
>CAZUQH010000016.1:0-5209 GCA_964622465.1 uncultured bacterium
GTATATTTTCTTCAGGTATTCAATTGCCTGTTCTTTTGTATCGATAATTCCATCTGCCTGTGCTTCTACTACCTTCTCAAGTAATTCCCCGATTTTAGGTCCAGTGGATAAACTTAACGTTTCCATTATATCATTTCCATTCACAAGACGCAGCGGCTTTATTCTTTCTGCTATAGAATAATATCTTTCAAGGATATAACGGACTGTCTTATTATGTCTTTCTATCCCGGTTAAATCGCGGCCAAAACGCTTATAAGAAAGACGGTCTGCAATGGATGCAACAAGGACGTCGAGTGTCTCGTCTTTCAAATCACGGAATAGGCGCCAGATTGCCCTATCGGTTACCTCAGAGACCTCGGTAAGTGTCCCCGGCCGCATATGAGCAGCAACCACGGTTTTCATGATGTGCCTTCCTGCACGGCTGATTTTAAGCCGCTCTGCAATGCCGGCTATCTTCCTGATGCCTTCTCCTTCGTGTCCGAAGAAACGTACTCTGCCATTTTTTATCGTTACGGTATCCGGCTTGCCGATATCATGTAAAAGAACTGCTAATTTGTCGTATACGAGTTTCGGCACCATACCAGAGACCGGCGCCAAGAAATGTTCTGTGATTTTTTGCGCCAGATCCCCAAAGTACACCTCCGGATTTGCCAGGATTTCTTCAAACGCTTCAAGCGATTCTATTGAATGATGCCATAATGACGGATGGAAGTAGAAATCGCGCGCTTTCTTCATATTCTCTACTTCTGGCATAATCTGGCTTAAGACACCGTCTTTTTCCATTCTGCTTAGCCACGACCACGAACGTTGATTCATAAGAATTTTGCTTAACTCTTCCCACACTCTCTCTCCGCTTGTACGCTTGAGTTCACTTGCTCTGCGGCGGACAAGTAAGCGGAGCCGGAGAGGTATGCGAAAATCGTACTGCGCAGCCAATCTATAAGCACGCAGGATTCTTACCGGGTCGGAACGAAAAATTTCTTTTGACACAGGGACTAAAACGCGGCGTTTAATGGCATTTTTACCACGGAAAGGGTCTATCATGTCCATCTGGTTGACTGAGGGCACTACATGCCGGACATTGATAGCCATAGCGTTAACGGTAAAGTCGCGTTCTGAAAGGTCACTCAAGATTGAATCGCCGCGTAGACGCGCTATGTCAATTCTATAATCATCGGCAAGGACAATGCGCCAGACGGTATTGTCTTCATCCATCAGGAATGGAGAGCCGTGGAACCGTCTTGCTATTGACTTCGCGAGCTGAGCAACCTGATATTCTCTGGCGTTTACTGCAAAGTCAACATCGCGCGTTTCATAAGCCAGCATTATGTCTCTTAAGAAACCGCCGACCAGATAGATATCTTCAGTATTTATCTCCTGCTGGTGCAGTAAATAATTGAATAATTCATTAATGATTGTATTTGTTGTCATGCGATTACCTTTTTATCAGGGTCAGGAGAAAGTATACTCGCTACCAGTTTCTTCGTATATTCATCCCGTGGGTTGTCCAGTACGTCAAGGACACTGCCACGCTCAACAATCCTGCCGCTATGCATTATAGCAACTGAATCAGCGAATTGATATACGACGCTGAGGTCGTGTGCAATGAAAAGGAAGGCAATCCCGAGTCGTTTCCGAATATCAGCCAGCAAATTTATGATTTGTGCCTGTAGCGAGACGTCAAGCGAAGACACCGGCTCGTCTGCTATTATAAGCATTGGCTGGACAGCGAGCGCCCTTGCGATTGCTACCCTCTGGCGCTGGCCGCCGCTTAGCTGGAAAGGGTATGCACGACGAGTATCTGCTGGCAGGCCGACAATTTCAAGTAATTCATCAAGTTTAGCCCCCTGAGTGGCTTGAGTAACCCCGGCAGACCACCTTGCTTCTTCAAGAATATACCCTACGGTTAGGTGCGGGTCCAGTGATGCATAGGGGTTCTGGAATATCATGCTTACGCAACGGCCATATTCAGGTCTTGAATATTTGGCTATTGGTTTTCCCGAGAATTTTATCTCTCCTTCTGTTGGGGTTATCAAACGCGAAATCATCAGCGCTGTGGTCGTTTTTCCTGAACCTGACTCGCCTGCAAGCGCAAATGCCTCGGCTTTGTCAATCATAAAACTAACATCGGTTACCGCATGGACGTAACCGGTCGCTTTCCGCATCAGACCTTGCTCTACAGGAAAAACTTTAGAAACGTTATTAAGTTCTAATAGCATAGCAACTTGCTTTATGGTCCTGGCCTACAGCAGTTTCTGGAGGGACGCTTGTTTCGCATTGTGGTATTCTCTCGGGACATCTGGGATAAAAACGGCATCCCTTGCCAAATTTGCCGGGTTCTGGAACGTTTCCTGGCACCACAGGCAGTTTATCCAGCCGTTTATGCTGCCAGAAATATTTTGCAGGCACTGACTCAACAAGTGCCCTGGTATATGGATGATATGGGTTTCTCAGTATTTCCCTAATTGGTCCTGTCTCAACTATCTGTCCTGCATAAAGGATGCCCAGCCGTGAGCACGTCTGTGCTACAACACTAATATCGTGTGTAATAAGCATTAGAGAACATCCGGACTCCTTTTTCAGATTCAGCAGTAACTGTAATATATCCTTCTGTAGCGTAACGTCCAGCGCCGTTGTCGGCTCGTCAGCAATCACAAGACGCGGCCTTAAAGATAACGCCATTGCAATCATACTACGCTGCAGTAAACCGCCACTAAGCTGGTGAGGGTAAGAGTTGCGAACCCTTTCAGCATCCTCAATCCTAACTTCTCTCAGGGCAGAATTTATCTTTTCCTGACAGGGCGCCCTGCCCTGGTGCACCAGAAAAACCTCTGCAATCTGTTGGCCGATAGTCATAACGGGATTCCATGCAGCATACGGGTCCTGAAATATCATACTGATTTCCCTGCCACGCAGATTGATAAGCGATTGGTTGTCAATTTGGTCAAGGCGGGTGCCAGCATACGTGACAGCACCAGCGACATAAGCTTCAGCAGGGCTTAACAACCCGAGTAGAGCCAGCGCGATACTGGTCTTTCCGCAGCCAGATTCCCCGACCAGCCCAAAAATCTCTTCTTTACCAATTGCAAAACTAACGTCAGTTACTGCAGGAATGCTCTCCTGGTCACGTTGATAATTTATACTTAGATGTTCAACACCAAGCAATTGTTTGTCCATTTTATGGAACCCCTACTTTTGTTTAAGGGAACGCGGGTCAAAAACCTCTCTCAGGCCTTCGCCAAGCATATTGAAAGCAAGCACTGCCGTAAGTATTGCTAAACCCGGGAATGCAGTCAGCCACCAGGCAAAAGTTATATAGTCCTTACCAGAAGTGATCATATTGCCCCAGGATGCGGTTGGCGGCTGAACGCCGAGCCCGAGAAACGAAAGTCCCGATTCCGTTAGTATTGCAGCGCCGACCCCGAGAGTAGCGGAAATAAGTATAGGACTCATAACATTTGGCAGGATATGTACTAACATTATACGCCAGTTTGAAAGTCCCAGCAGCCGCGTAGCGCTGATGAATTCTCTTTCCCTTATTGAAAGTATTTCCCCGCGAACAAGACGTGCGAGGCCTGACCAGGAAGTTGCGCCTATCACAATCATTATATTCGTGATGTTCGGACCGACAAAAGCAATGACCATAAGAATCAGGAAGAAGGATGGGAAACACAGGACAATGTCAACCAAACGCATTATTACAGAGTCCACCCATCCGCCATACCACCCAGCCAGAAGCCCAAATAACGTGCCTATCACTATGCTTATCAGCACCGCTATCAAACCGACACTAAGTGATATTCGTGAGCCGTAAAGCATTCTTGATAGTATATCTCTGCCAAGTTCATCGGTGCCGAGCGGATGCGCAAAACAAGGGGATTTGAGCCGGACAGTCAGATTAGTTACAGTTGGCTCATATCTGGATATTACCGGCGCCAGTATAGCCAGAGCCACAAGGCAAAGCAATACGGCTATCCCTGCTACTGCCATCCTGTTAGTGATAAATCGTTTCCAGTAAATACCAAACATTTATTTTAATTCCGACTTTTAAATACAGCGCAGGCGATGCCGATAAAGGCAATTTGAGAAGTTTTAGATAAAAACTTGAGTTCGCCATCTTCTCTGTCCAGTAACTCTTTTTTACATTGAGTTGCGCTTTACGATAGAACGAGAATTTTTATCGTTAAGAAACTTCTCATTGCCGTATCGGCCCGCCAAGCTACTTTTTGGAATACCGGACTCTGGGGTCGACCCGGGCATAGGAAATATCAGCAAGCAAATTTCCTAATAATGTAAGAAACGCTGCAATAACCGCAACACCCATTAGTACCGGATAGTCACGTGACATTATTGCCTGGTAGCCAAGCCGGCCCATACCAGGCCAGGCAAAAATTGTCTCAAATATGAAACTCCCGCCAATTAACGATGGCAGTGATAAGCCAAGAATAGTCACTGCCGGAATCATTGCATTCCGCCAGGCATGTTTCCAGAGTACTTGCTTTTCCGGCACTCCTTTAGCGCGCGCCGTACGGATAAAATCCTGGTGCAATACCTCAAGAGTGCTTGACTTCGTATACCGCGAAAGGCCGGCAAGCCCGCCAAATGCAGAGACCACGACCGGCAGTACCAGATGCGAGAGCACGTCGCCTGCTTTTCCCCAGAATCCAAGCAGAGCAAAGTTGACCGACGTCAGACCGGATACTGGCAGCCAACCTAACCTGACACCGAACAAAATCATCAACAGCAGTGCAAGCCAGAACGTTGGCGTTGCATAACCAATGAATACAAGCAGTGTAAGCGTGCGGTCGTAAAGACTACCATGCCGCGCTGCCGAAGTAACCCCTATTGGAATTGCAAGTGCCCAGATAAGACCGAGCGAAAGTATCTGGAGTAATAATGTAGCAGGGAGACACCGTGCTATTTTTGTTATTACCGGTACCCCGTCTTTGAACGAGTTGCCAAAATCAAACGAGAACATACGTATGAACCATTTACCATACTGGACCAGTACCGGCTGGTCAAGACCATATGATTCAGCGAGGTGAGCGCGAGCACTGGCATCAATCTTTGGGCTCATATCGGTCATAAGCTCGACCGGCCCACCTGGTGCAAGGTGCATCACCAGGAAAGTTACTAAACTAATGCCAATAAGTACCGGGAGCATCCATAGTAATCGTTTAAGAATATATGTTCTCATTGTCCTCCCGTC
>CAZUQH010000016.1:5309-20879 GCA_964622465.1 uncultured bacterium
CCGGGAGCATCCATAGTAATCGTTTAAGAATATATGTTCTCATTGTCCTCCCGTCGTAGTACGGGATTGCTTCTGCGCAGGCTAAAGCCTGCGGCTACCGAGGTGCATAAATCACACCGCGATAGTGCGATAAATCGCACCGCTACACTTTAATACCGCTGGAGGCGTTCTGGCACGTACCAGCGTATAAAGTTATAGCCAATGCCTGCTGGAGCCGGCTGGATTCCGTGAAAGCGTTTATGTACTACTGGAAGAGAATCGGCAACGTATAAAAACAGGTACGGTTGGTCGTCTGCAATTAATTGATGAGTTTTCCAGTATATTTTTTGCCGTTTTTCCAGACCAAAAGTTCTCCTTCCCTGCTCGAGCAATTTATCTACTTCTGGGTTTGAGTAGCCAACAAAATTATAACCGCCTTCTCTTATTTGAGAAGTATGCCATATGGAATACTGGTCAGGGTCGCGGCTCAAAGACCAGCCGAGAAGAACCGTTTCGAAATTACGCGCATCTATAAACTGATGAATGAATGTGCTCCATTCTACTATGCGTATGTTTACCCGGACGCCGAGACGAGCAAGGTCTTCCTGAATAAGCTGAGCTGCAAGCTCACGCATCTTGTTGCCTTGATTCGTGAGAATGGTAAACTCAAACCTTCGGCCATTCCGGTCAAGAATACCATCGTTATCCGTATCCTGCCAACCGCAGGATTCCAGTAACTTAAGCGCTGATTGAGGGCTATATTCCGCATCTTTTACCTCCGGGCAATATGCCCAAGAAGTTGGCGGGAACGGGCCAGTTGCAGGTTGCCCAAGCCCGAGCAATACCCCGTCAATTATTTTTTGTTTATTTACGGCGTGAGCAAACGCTTGCCTGACACGCTTATCTTTAAATAACTCATTACTAAGATTATATCCAAGGTATGCATAGGAGAAACTGGGATAGCGAAACTTGTTGAACTTTTGTATAAATACCGGACTCTCGGTTTCTCGCTTATATTGGTCCGGCGTCAAAGACATCAAATCAATATTCCCCTTGTACAATTCAAGAAACTGAACGGACAGGTCAGGCACTATCCGGTAGAAAATCCGGTCAATGTAAGGGCGGCCCTCAAAATATTTCTCGTTTGCCTCAAGTAATAACCACTCGCCTGTTTTCCATTCTTTGAAACAGTATGGCCCTGTTCCGGTAGGACTACGGTTTGCAGGGTGTGTATTAATATCCCCGTTTCCATACACATGTCTGGCAATTATACCAATCCCCCATGACTCCAGAGCAGGAGAAAACGGGGTGCTGTAATTTACGATAAAAGTATAGTCATCCGGCACCCTGACGTTTTCTATTATCAGATAATCGGTAGAATAAGGTGTCCTGGTGGCAGACGACACCAGTACACGATACGTAAATTCCACGTCTCTGGACGTGAACGGTACTCCATCGTGCCATTGGACACCGCGTCTCAGATGGAATACGATTTGCCTGCCACCTTCCCTTACTTCCCATGATTCCGCTAAGTCACCTGCAAGACGCAGATTCTTATCGTATTTTACCAGTCCATTGTATACGTATCCGTTAATGTCACCGGAAGAACTATCGGTTGCGAGCACTGGATTTAAGATACTTGGTTCTCCGATAGTTGCCTCTACAATAGTATCCCCATAGGATGGTTCCTGAAGCCCGATGCTCTCTTGCATATTGAGATTTGCTTTGTTCTCTATAGAAGATTCCAGTGTGGATTGTTTTTTGGGAGGATTGCTGAAATATCGCTGAAAGACAAACCAGTATGCGATAGCAGTAAGAATGAAAATAACGAGCAGGTACAGCAACTTACTGATTTTCAAGGGAGGTATGCTCTTGTGCCAATGCAGCCCGTGTTACTTCTCCAGCAGAGTAAATGTAATAGTTTACGCAAGCGCAAATTATCAAAACAATACCGACTCCAATAAGGATAGTTGTCATTTCCACACGCGCGGACAACCATGTAGCAAACCCCATAAATACGAGGAAACCACCCGTAGAGAGCGCGCTTCTGGCGCCAAAAACCCTGCCGCGCAACAACTCTGGCAAACATTCATGCAGGATTGTATTGGATAAAACAATAGCTGGGCCCACAAATATACCAGCAAGTGTAGATGCAATTGCGAAATAGACATAGAGAGTTTTTATTCCCAATATTTCCCCGTAAGCCATGAGCATTGCTAATATAAACATCATTATTCCGGTAACAGATATATTCCACGATATCATTTTTTCTTTACTCATACGTGCTTCCATACGGCTAATGAGCGTAGCACCGATGACCCAACCCACGCCAACCAGTGAATAAAGTATCCCGACTGCGCCCGGCACTTTTACGGCAAACTTGATTTTTGCGTATGTCGCAATGATAACGAGTAACGGCCCAAGAGATGACATTAAAATTGTAAATGCACATATCGCGTAGGAAACTGATGGTGTATGTGTTATATTTCGAAAACCATATTTTAATTCCTGCCATACCTGCTTCAGGCCCTTCTCTACATGTCCAACAGCACTGTCTGCCTTTTCAGATGGCGCAGGACGGGGTTTGTGATAATGAACGATGAATGCAAGGCATGCAACGGAAAAGAAATACGTCAATGAGTCAAACATAAATGCTGGCGATGGACCGACTGCGCTAACCAGCAAGTCACCGATAGCTGAACCTATGACCATTGATATTGTTATGGCTACGATTGTTAGTGCGTTTGCTGCTACCAGATGGTTCCGATTAACCAGGTCAGGTATGAATGCCAACTGTGCGGGATTGAAGAAGCAGGTAAGAAGATAGACAATTAGGATTGCGAAGTACACAGGCATCAGTGAATTTGTCAATTTCAGCCATAGTGGGATACTCAACACGAGAAGGCCCTGGAGCGCATTTGAAACCATCATGGTTTTTCGTTTATCCCATCTGTCAATAAATACGCCGGCAATAGGCGCCATGACGAGTGATGGCAGATTTATAACAAGTAGTGCAATGCCCATCTTTGGTCCCATATCCGTAATCTGGGTTGTGGACATTGCTGCTGCAACCGCAAGCAAAGCCATCTGGTTGAATTTGTCTCCTATTTGAGAGATTGCAAACCCGAGCCAGAGAAGAAAGAAATTCCTATTCCTGAAAAGTTTTTTATAGTCCTCGAATGCCAACAAAACCTCCGTTAACACCAGGTGTCATTGCGAGGCTTTCCTTGAAAGCCGAAGCAATCTCATTGCTGGCATGGGATTGCTTCGTCACAGGGCGAGCAAGCTCGCCCACTACGCTCCTCGCAATGACAATAGGCTTTCGCCCCTCAGGATGACACGCTGCGCGTGTCACTTTTTGTGTGCTGCTACTTCTTTTTCAATGATTGCTATCGCTTTTTCGGCTGTCTCTCTTTTGTCAGCTACAAATATACCAACGTCCTGTTCGCCGACCTCAAGCGCCTGCTCTATTGCTTGCTTGTCCTCTTTGGTAAATCCATACTTTGGTAGTTCGTCCGTGGAGATAAACCCTTTACAATTGGTTTCAGCTTCCAGTTTTGCAGAGAGACGGTTAGAAAACTCGCGGTCTTCAATTAGCACACCATTAAAACCCGGCACCTTTATCCCTAAAACTACGCCACCCGATGCCGTAACTCCCTGTATTACATGGGAGTTGGAACCCTTTAATAGGTCAGTCAGGTCTTTCATCAGTCAATCACCTCTCTTTCTTCCAAGTATTTTTGCCAGTTGTGAATAAGAACGTGAATTCCAGATATTATTCTTGCTTAGCCAACCACGGCGCGCAACCGATACGCCTAACTCCATGTATTCCAGTTCCCATAGAGCATGCGCATCGGTTCCGATTGCGATTTGAACTCCTTTTTCAGCTGCCTTTTGGCAATAGAAGTCCGGAAGGTCAAGGCGTACGGGATGCGCATTTATTTCCAGTGCTGTCCCCGTCTCTAATGCAACGCGAAATATTTCGGTCATATCCAGTTCATACGGTTCGCGCTTCCCAAAATGCCGTCCTGTCGGATGAGCAATGATATGGACGTATTTGTTTTCCATTGCACGAACAATTCTTTTTGTCAGAATTTCCTTTGGCTGCTTAAATCCGGAATGAATGGCAGCAACAACTATGTCAAGACGACTGAGTAATTCATCATCATAGTCCAGTGACCCGTCGCTCATAATATCTACTTCTGTTCCGCAAAGTACACGGACGTTTTTGTTCTGTTCATTATACTTCCTGATTTCCTCAATTTTCTGAATAACGCGTTTAGGTTCCAGACCATTTGCAATTTTAAGCGACTGAGAATGGTCGGTAACCGCAATCCATTCATATCCCCGTTTTTCTGCTCCATCTGCAATTTCGTCTATTGTTCCAGCGCCATCGCTATACGTAGAATGAACATGAGAATCGCCCTTTATGTCTGACTGCTCGACAAGTACGGGTAGTTGTTCTTTTTCAGCAGATTCGAGTTCTCCACGGCACTCCCTGAGTTCTGGCGGTATGTATTGAAGTTTTAATTTCTCGAAGAGCTCGCGCTCAGTTTTTCCTGCAACCGGTTTATTATTGCCGACCTCAAACAGCCCGTATTCATTTATCGTACATCCCATTTTAAGCGCGCGTGTCCGTATTGCAATATTATGGTCTTTGGAGCCGGTAAAATACATCATCGCTGCACCAAAGGAATTATCGTCTACAACCCTGAGGTCAACCTGAACGTCATCCTCTACACGCACTGACGATTTTGTCTCACCTTTAGCAATTACGGTTTTCACCATTGGAAGTTTGACGAACCGTTCCATTACCAGTTTGCTTGATTTTGAAGGGTCATCAACAGTGCATAATATATCTATATCTCCAATCGTTTCTTTGCGTCGCCTTAAGCTGCCCGCTGGCTCCAACTTTTTTATCTGCTTCATCTTACCGAGTTCACGGACTATTCTATTTGCAATATCTAAACCCTGAAAGAGAAGCAATCGTTTGCCAATTGATTTCTGCATCGCTATTGCGGCAAGGATATTCTCTTCTATTTTCATGCCGAAACCCGGCAACTCCTGGACTTTTCCCTGTTTGCAAGCTCTTTCTAATCCCTTAACGTTTTTTATATTCAACTTCTGGTACAGGATTCTGGCACGTTTTTGGCCAAGACCCGGCAAATTCGCAATTTCCAACAGCCCCTGTGGAACGCTGGACTTTAGTTCTTCATATTGCTTTAATTTTCCTGTTGAAAGTAGTTCCTCGATTTTTGCTCCAATACTTTGCCCGATGCCAGGTATCTTGTTAAGCTGGCCTTGTTGGACAATTTCAGAAATAGGTTCCGTGAGTGTTTCGATATTACGCGCCGCTTTCTCATACGAGCGGATACGAAACTGGTTTTCGTCTTTGAGCTCCAACATTCTTGCAATCTCATAGAAAATGCTGGCTATTTCCTGATTTGTCATTTCTTTAACAGAAATGGAGATTATTCAGATACGAAACTTTTTATTTTTCTCAAAAATTCGGCGGCAACTTCAGGTGTTGGCGGGTTTATAAAACATCCTCCACCCCACTCCAGTCCTCTCACTGGCTGGCTATGCGGGAGAATTTCAATATGCCAGTGATAATAATCTGAGACCGGCCCCAGCTCCTTTCCATTTTCGGCTCTAAACGGTGCAGTATGTAAAACCCATTCCATTGGCGGTACGTCCAGGAGCTTGACAATCTTAATCATTATTGACTTTAGCATTTTTGCAAGCGATGGGATTTGTTGAGAAGCCAATCCGCAAAAATCAGAGTTGTGCTGCTTTGGGTATATATGCGTTTCAAAAGGGAAACGTGCAGCAAACGGGACAAATGCAAGGAAATTATCGTTTTCTTCGACTATTCTCGACTTGTTAGACATTTCCTCTTTTAATATATCGCAAAAGATGCAGCTCTTTTTCTCCTCGTAGTAATGCCTGGCGCCATTGAGCTCTTTTTCAATCTTAGCAGGAATAATAGGAAGCCCTATAATCTGGGAATGCGCATGCGGAAGAGAAATACGCCTGTCATACCCTTGATTTTTAAAAACGAGCACTGAGCAGATTTTAGGGTCTTTTTTAAGCTCTTTGATTCGCTCCTGAGCAATCCAGAGCACCTCTTTCATATAAACCCTTTGCGTCATGACATCGTCACTGATACATATTATGTGATACGGTGATTCGACTATAATCTCGTGTTCACCATATGTGGCCATTTTTTCGTAGGAAATAAATTGCCCCTCACTCTTTTTTTCTGCTTCGCCAGGCCGCTCGCATATCGGATAACGGCTTGGAATAACCCTGACTGACCAACCAGGAGTATTTGGAGCACTGTCTTTTTTTCTTATTGCCTGGATTTCGGGTTTCGTCTGGATTTCATTGCCTTCACAGAATGGGCAGAAACCCTCTCTTTCCGAAATCCGGACAGTCAAAAAATCCATAGGCGTCTGTCCATCCCGTGTGCCGGTAATAATAATCCATTCGTTAGTTATTGGATCACGTCTTAATTCTGACATTTTCCCCCCTCATTTTTAACAATCACTCCTGCGTAGCCGACTACCGAAGAGAAGTCACCCGTGACTTCACCGGACGTTTCATAGCGAATCAGTTCGGCATTTTTAGCACCAAGCAACTTTGAAGCATGTAACATGACAGCTACAGGACCCGAACCACACATTGTTATATCGTTTATCGCTACTGTTTCGAGAAGCCCGTCCGGGTCGAGAGCAAGAATCCGTTCCAGTGCAAGCTTGTCCTTTTGTTCGGCTGTCCCGCTGGGTTCGTAATGGGTCATGTCAGAAGATGCTACTATCAGGACGTCTCTTTCTTTAGATATGGACAAAGCAATTGCTTTTCCTATATCCTCACAGGCAGGGGGAGAATAATCTGCGAGACAAATTGGCACAAGTTTTGCGTTGGGGTTTATCAGTTGAATGAACGGTAATTGGACTTCGATGGAATGTTCTTTAATATGAGCGTCTTTGTCTGCTTCCAGATATTTTGAATGTTTCTGTATTCGCACTGCAAGGTCAGCGTCTATTCTGATTGCCTCGAACGGCATTTCCCATACCCCTTCCGTCATTATAGCAGCTGGAGAACCGAGGCCTGTATGGTTAGGGCCTATGATGACGACGGTATCCGGAATTTCTATCCTGCTATATACGGAACCAGCAACCCTGCCGGAATACTCGTAGCCGGCATGTGGTACCATAATACCGACGGCTTTTGTAGTTCGCTTCTTCGCGAGGCCTGGCATTAGTTTAACAAGCATTTGCTCTAACTGTTCGGGTTTGCCAGGATAAAACATACCTGCGCGTGCTGCTTTTCTTACCATATCATATCCTTAGTTTTAGACAACCACATTATAACCGAATCGTTTTAGTATTGCAAGGAACAGGAACACTGTTATTCTATCTGGCGCCATCCGTTTGTCAGTCCATGACGGTTTAAGTATGCTGCGGCAGTGTCGTATTCTTCTGTTGTGAGCCGTCTGGATAGCTCAGGATATTTAAATGCATTATAGCAGGGATGATACTGAGACATCAAACTGATATAGACCTGTGGAGAAATTTCCCGGGCGAGAAACTCTAGAACTTTGTTCGTATCTTCTATGACGCCCGGAAGTACCAGATGCCTCACTAATAGCCCGCGTACGGCAACTCCATGAGAATCGAGCGTCAAATCTCCTGCCTGACGGTACATTTCCTTCAGTGCAAGTCTATTGATTTGGGGATAATCAGCTGCGTGTGAATACTTCTCTGCCAATTCAGAGCTCCAGTATTTTGCATCAGGCATGTAAATATCTATTATTCCGTCCAGTAACCGGAGCGTCTCAATCGATTCATAACCCCCGGAATTATATACAAGAGGTATATGCAGTCCTCGTTCTATTGCCATTCCAAGTGCCTCAAGTATCTGAGGAACGTAGTGAGTAGGTGTAACAAGATTAATGTTGTGAGCACCTTCTTCCTGAAGTTCAAGCATCATTTTAGCGAGCCCTTCTTCGGTGACGTTTCTTCCGTTACCGAGATTACTTATCGGGTAGTTCTGACAAAATACGCAATGAAGGTTGCAGTTGGTAAAGAAAACCGTTCCTGAGCCATTTGAACCGGAAATTGGCGGTTCCTCGCCAAAATGCAGGTTATGGCTCGATATCTTGAGCACGCGGCCTGCGCCGCATACGCCTTTGTGTTCACCATCCAGCCGCAGGGTGCCGCATTTTCTGGGGCACAAATGACATTTCTCTTCCAGTAGATAGAGCTGCTTGACGCGGCGTCCAAATTCTCCTGTTTTGTAAAGGTCCAGATATCCAGGTTCAGCGATTTCGGTTCTCATATCACTCTATTGCTCTATTTTTCCGGTACTTCGTCTTTTTCGCCAAAGACCTCTGCCGTAAACACCAGCAGGTCTGTTTCGGCATTTTTCCATGCGTCAGGAGCAAGCCCTGCTTTATCAGCGCACAGGTGCCTCAGGAATTCTTCTTTGCTCCAACCGGTCTCAGTTGCAACCTGCGGCAGAAATACGCCGCTGCGGCCATAACAATTGACAATGACACCGTGCTCTCCAAGCCGTATTTCGTCCGCACTCTTGACCTTTTTTGGAACTGAAAGCACGGATATTTCTATGTCAATCTTGTCAAGTTCGCTTGCGTCAAGCGGTTGAAAACGCGTGTCGCGAAATGCGGATCCTATCGCCATATTTCTAACTGCCTGCCATAACGGTTCCCGTGGCAAAATACTCCCGATACATCCCCTCAACATTCCCGATTTATGCAGTGTTACGAATACGCCGCGCTCTTCTAGAAGTGTTGTGTCCGTAATTTCAAAGTGCGGTTTCTTTCCTGATTCAAGATAACTTGAAATGGTTTCTCTTGCTATCCTTAACAATAATTCCCGCTGATTTTGATTAAGTTTCTGCTCAAGCATACCGGTTCCCCCTTTCGTTGGAGGTTCTTTCTCTGTCTGGCTGGTAACTGCAAATGCGCCATATCCAACTACCGAACTTTTGTCGCCAGTCGTATCTCCGGAATTTGTGTAGCGGAGGCAGGTTATCTTATCTGCGCCTAACTGGCGAGATGTCAGCATTGTGGTTATAACAGCTGCCGAACCGCACAACTCCGTCTCACCTCTCGACAGGTACGTAATAAGTCCGTCAGTATCGTATTTCTCCATCATGTCGATAGTCAATCCGTCCATTTGCCGCGCTCTGGTATCTGAATGGTAATGTGACATATCAGTAGATGCGATGATTAGGATATCCTGCCTGTCTCGCATAACATGAGCAATTGCCTGAGACAAATTGGAACAGAGCTCATTGCCGGGGTAGTTAACCAGAACAGGTACGATTTTGAAATTGCCGTTATGCCATACTGTTTGCAAAAACGGGAGCAGGACTTCCAGAGAATGTTCCGGAGCAAAAGGTCCGGCATCAGAAATAATATCAGGACAGGTAAGCAGTTTATCAACGATATCTCCATCAATTTTCAAGGTGCCGAGCGGGGTCTGCCAGGCACCGGACGGATATATTACTGCTTTATCTATCCGCACGTGATGCGAAGGACCAATGAGAATGACGGTATCGTATCTGCGGGATTCCAATAAAGCGAACGCATACGCTGCTGTCTGACCTGAGTACACGTATCCTGCGTGCGGGGAAATAATCGCTACAAGACGGCCATCTAATTTTGCTAGAGGGACCGCCCCAAGAAATCCGCTCACCGTCTTCCTTAAAGCACTGGCTTCCCCGGGATAGAATAGTCCTGCGGCAGCAGGTGGACGGACGGTTGACTCTGATTTGCGCTCACAACCTGCACAAATCAATATTCCAACCGCCAAACAAACGGCCGCGATGCGTCCTGTCATAGTATATTTATTCTACTTACTGTTTACGGATATTTCAAGTCAGCATGTGCCACGAAGGTTGACTTTGAAGAATGCTATTGGTATACTGTTATATTATGAAGCGAAAAACAGCGATAATTATCCTCGGCGTAGTATTCAGTATCGTCTTTCTTTATCTCGCCGTCCGTCAGATAGATTGGTCACAATTCCTGGATGCTTACCGTCAGGCAAATTACTGGTGGCTGATACCAGCCGCTTTTGTCTACGTAGGCGGCTATTTACTCCGTGGTCTACGGTGGCAGGTTATTCTCAGCCCTGTAAAAAAATGCCGGTATTTAAACACTCTATCGGCACTGATGATTGGATTTATGGCGAATAATTTGTTGCCGTTGAGAATCGGCGAATTCGTTCGTGCTTACCTTCATGGCACCCGGGAAAAACTACCAAAGACCTCGTCATTCGCAACCATCCTTGTGGAAAGAACGTTTGACCTCTTTGCGCTGGTTGTTATTTTCTTGCTCGCCACCCTGATAATGCCAGTACCGTTCTGGGTTAAACGCATTGCAATAATTATCGCAATTATCCTGGCATTAATCATTGCCTTTTACTATGGCATGCTTTTCCGTCGTGAACAAACTGAGAAATTGGTACGGAATATATTATTTTTTCTGCCAAAAAGAGCAACTGACAATGTTGCCAAACTTGTGTCCCCTTTTATCTCCGGTCTGGAAGTGATGCTTGTAAAGCGTGAACTACTGACAACTGTCGGACTTTCTATCGGCATCTGGCTCGCTGAGGCAATGACATGCTGGATACTCCTTTATGGATTTTTCCCGGAAGTATATCTCCCATTTGGCGCGGCAATGCTGGTCATAACAATCGTGTCTTTTGGCGTTATTCTTCCGTCTTCACCTGGTTTTGTCGGCATTTTCGAGAGTTTTACGGTTATGGCATTGTTGTTGCTGGGAATCGAAAAGGGGCCGGCTCTCAGTTTTGCCGTGCTTACTCACGTATTACAATTCGGTATGACCGTTGTGGCTGGTCTTGGATTTATGTGGCGGGAAAACCTTGCGCTGGCACAAATAGTAAAACAAGCAGAAAAATTAGAAGAGGAAGAACTCGCCTAAATTTCATTTATACCAAACCTAAAATCTACAAGTCGTATTTTGCAAGAGCAGACTTTCCTCTCAAAACCGGCAGGATATATACAAATAGATTAAGAATAATAAGTCCGGGGATTACCCATAAAACAGTGGGCACGTATGAAATCCTTGCTCCTGCTGCTTTTATAAAATGAATCCTCATCACAGGTGTTTCAAGAGCAAGTGCAGCACCGATGTAGAAAAGCGAATACATAATAAACCATATGCCTTCAGGCGAGGTTTCTATCTTCGAAATGTTTTCTACGTTAAAACGTGGGTTTGAAGCACCCATACCAGCAGCGAGACATGCTATACCACTGGTAAGAAAGAAGCACGTAATAACTGATAACCACATTACCATCCGGTCCGCCTGCAGTATCAAGTTTGACCCGATTACCAGAATCAATCCTACCACAATAAGAGGCGGATAATAAAGCCGGAATTTCTCCTTGAAAATATTATCTATGTGGACAGGCATTGAGCGCAGCAGCCACCAGGATTTGCCTTCCAGCGCTATGGCCGGGAAAATAAACCGGAGAGCAACTGCTGCAACTATAAACTCAACGGCACCAAGATTAAAAAAAGCAACCATTTGCTTTGCCTGAGCTGGTATTTCCGGCAAAGCAGTAAGATTGAAAATATATACGAATGCAAGTGCAGCAAGGAGGAGTAACTGAGTCCATTGCTGGGTATCCCGAAAGAAAACACGGGCATCTTTTTTCATTAGTATTCTCGGTTTTTTCTCTCTTACAAGAACGTTTACCCATATTACCCAGAGTTTACTTACGCGAACACGTCCGCCTCCATATGCGCCAGACCATCCATAATAGTAGTACCGTTCGCCAAGCAGCATCATCAGGAAATATGCTACGGTTGCCGCAAGGGCAAGCTGAGAAAGCATGCCAAAATAATTGTTGTAGTCGCCATGACTCGCGTAGGATATTCCCTGACTTACCCACCAGGCCGGACTCCACCATAAATCAGGCATCTTGAGCATGTCAAGATACGTCTGTATAAGACCCTGTTCTTCTGGCCGCACGATTGTTTCTGGTCTCATAAGCCGGACAGCAACGTATAGAATTGAACCGGCAATTACACCAACTATGATAAGAACGTCACGTGAACGTTTAGCAGGCAGGAACCTCATTACGAGGACCGCTACACAAACTGATATTGCGATTATGCTGACCAGATATGGCAAAATACTTCCTGCTGCTAGAGACCAAAAAAGAATTCCCTGTTTGTAAACCCGAGCATACGCAGCAAGGAAGGGTAACATTGTCAGGACGACCATCCATGACGAATAAACGAACGTTTGCCAGAATTTTGCCGAAAAGATTTGATTTTGCGAAATCGGTAAAGTCCAGAGGAAATCGAGGTCACGCGAAAAAAATAAAGTATTGAAGCATACCAATAAAGTACTGAATATAAGCATCGCTCCGAGAATTACAAAAATAAGTACTAATAGCCGGAAGATAAGGTATGGACCAAGCAGTGGCGCGCTGTGAATATAACTCAAGAGATGCAAAAAACCGAAGTAAAGCTCGATGAGCATCGCTATACCCAGGGACCAGAGGAGTACGTTCTTGATTATCGTACCGCGACTTGCGTGCCTGGCGCTATTTTTAAACGTTCTTAAAGTTTGCATTAAAATTGCGGTATTCATGAGTATGAGATTAACGTAAAACCGAAATTCTTGTTCTCAAGGTCAGCGGTTGGTGAGCGTAAGGAATACGTCTTCGAGGTCTCCACGGCTGCCTGATTCAAGTACGAGCTCTTCGATAGTACCGATAGCAATCAGATGGCCACGGTCTATTATTCCGACACGATTGCAGAGTTTCTCGGCGATTTCCAGAATATGGGTGCACATAAAAATTGCAGCGCCATTAGCTGCAATCTCATTTAATATATTCTTGACAAGACGGGAAGTAGCAGGGTCAAGCCCAACGAGTGGCTCGTCGAGAAATATTGCACGAGGTTTATGTAGCAGTAAAGCCGTATACAAAAGTTTTTGCCGCATTCCATGAGAGTACTCTTCTATCAGGATATCTGAATATTCTGTAAGTCCAAATTGCTGGAACAACCGCTCGGTCGTGGCTTGTATTTCATCGTGAGGAATATCGTAAATCTCGCCCACAAAATCCAGAAATTCGCGGCCAGTAAGTTTTGGGTATACATATGGCTCATCCGGTATGTAACCAATCAGCCGTTTTGCTTCTATTGGATTTAGCAGTACGTCATAACCGCCAACCAGTGCTTTTCCAGAGGTAGGTCTTGCCAGACCGGTAAATAACTTTACGGTAGTGGTTTTCCCTGCGCCGTTCGGTCCCAGGAAACCAAATATTTCTCCAGGTGGGACTTCCAAATTGAGGTTATCAACGGCAAAGGTGGTTCCGTATTTCTTGGTAAGTTTTTCTGCTTTTATCACACACGCACTATTCTGTTGCGGTCGTCAACGTGGACGATAGTTGGATGGAATTTCTTAAGTTCGTCTTCCGTAACGAAACCATACGCAATTATAATCAACCTGTCCCCAACTTGCCCCTGGCGCGCAGCTGCTCCGAGTAATGCAACCGTCCCTGAATTCCGTTTTGCAGGTACGACGTACGTCTCAAGCCGGGAACCATTTTCTACGTTTGCAACCAGTACCATCTCGTATGGCTTGATGTCACAGGCATCCATAAGTGCCTGGTCTATTGCTATGCTTCCGGAATAATGTAGTTTTGTCTCAGTAACTTTGACACGATGAATTTTCGCACGACACATCATTCTGAGCATTATAACTTACCTCACTTAAATAAAGTTTTAGCAAAATCTACCCACTCCGGAGTTACTGTTTTAAGTACAGATACTGCCTCAGACAGAGGGACGGCCTCAATAGAATTACCCTTCAGACACGCCATATTACCAAACTTTCCGTTTCCTACTAATTCACTTGCTTTGACGCCTGTTCGGACTCCAAGCATCCGGTCGAAAACTGTTGCAGGACCACCGCGCTGCATGTGCCCTATCACTCCAACTCTCGCTTCTACTCCAAGTTTTTCTTCTACTATCTCTGCAATTCTGTCGCCCACGCCTCTTTTCTTAAGTATCATATGCCCGAACTGGTCTAGTTCTTCTTTCGCATTTTTAAGTTCTGGCATTTTAACTCCTTCGGAAACCACCACAGTAGCTACTTTTTCACGTTCGTGAACTTTCTTGAGGTGTGCACACATTTTCTCTATGTCAGGTTCTTCTTCAGGTATGAGGACCCAGTCAGCGCCACCTGCAATTGCCGTATATAGAGCTACCCACCCGGCGTGCCTGCCCATTACTTCAAGCACCATTATACGACGGTGGGAACGCCCTGTATCCCGTAATATTTCGAGTGCTTTAACTGCCAACGTTACTGACGTATCGAAACCAAACGTATAATCCGTAGCAGAAAGGTCGTTGTCCATGGTCTTCGGCACTCCGACTACAGGAAACCCCTGCTCCTTATACAAACGATGCGCAACACCAAGCGTATCTTCTCCGCCCATCACGATAAGCCCATCAGGACAAATTTTTGAGGCGTTCTTGAGAACTTTTTCGACGCCACCGTCTACCTTATATGGATTATAGCGTGAAGTACCAAGAATTGTACCACCCTGGTTCATGATATCTTTTACCTTTTCCAAAGATAGTGGTTCGGTAATACTACAAGCAAGCCCCTTCCATCCTTCGTTTATTCCTATGATTTCCCAGTTAAAATCAAGCCCTTTAAGAACTGCTCCACGAATCGCCGGGTTTAGGCCCGGACAATCACCCCCACCCGTTAAGATACCTACTTTCTTTTCCGCCATTTTAAAACCTCCGTTGTTTCCACCTAAAATATCCTAATGTTCTTTTGCAAGCCCGACCAATTTTGCAAAGTCCTCCGGTGTGCTTATTGCAAGCTCAGAGAGCATTTTGCGGTCAATAACAACGTTCTGCCCGCGCATCTCCTTAATAAATTTACTGTATGAAATTCCATTCAGGCGACACGCGGCACCTATACGCGTTACCCATAGCGAACGCATGTCACGCTTTTTTTGCCTCCTGTCACGGTACGCGTATTGTCCACTCTTCTCAACTTGTTCTCTTGCATGGCGATAAAGAGCATGTTTCCCCATCCTATAGCCTTTGGCCTGTTTTAAGTATTTCTTATGTCTTTTTCTCGTCGTCTTTCCTGCTTTTATTCTCATTTTATTCCCTCCGAACGTCTACTGTCTATCTGGGCACCAGTTTTTTCATGCGGGATACTTCTGCACTAACCAATATCTCTGATTTTTTTAGAGCGCGCTTCCTTTTCTTACGCTTCTTGGATAATAAATGGCTTTTACTGGCATGCCTCCTCAGGATCTTCCCCTTGCCAGTATATTTAAACCGTTTTGCTGCACCTCTATGCGTCTTCAACTTAGTCATTATGTACCTTCCTTTAGTTTAATCTGGCGCAGGCGATGCCGGCACGCCAGGCCCGTGCCTACAAACGCAGGCTAAAGGTTGCTGCTACAGCCTGCGGCTACCGTTTAACGGGAGAAAGTAATATAGAGATTCTGTTGCCCTCTGCTCTTGGTCTTGTGAGAGGATGCGCAATCTCA
>CAZUQH010000016.1:20979-29552 GCA_964622465.1 uncultured bacterium
TATAGAGATTCTGTTGCCCTCTGCTCTTGGTCTTGTGAGAGGATGCGCAATCTCACTTAAATCTTTTTCCATGCGCCCCAACAACTCATATGCAAGGTCACTGCGCATTCTGTTACGGCCAAACAACACAATGGTTACTTTTGTTTGATGGCCTTTGTTCAAAAATCTGATTATCCTGGAGACCTTATTGTCGTAATCGTGCATCTGAATGTTAGATGTTAGACGGACCTCTTTGACACGGGATTGGCGTTCGTGGCGAAGCTCCTGCTTTTGCTGCTTGTGTATTTCATACAGCAACTTACTGAAATCTATTATTTTGCAAATCGGAGGTCTTGAATTAGCATTGACCTCAACCAGGTCCAAGCCTGCATCCTGCGCAAGACCTAATGCCTGAGCAGTCGCCATCTCCCCGAGATTTTTGCCCTCTTGATTAATCAGAATTACTCGTGGAACTCTGATTCCTTCATTTCTCCGCGGCAGACGTTTTTTGTCCAGTGGCCACCTCCCTTTTCTCTATCTCAGAATTTAACTGCGACACAAGCTGTCCCAATGGCATAACGCCGACGTCGCCAACACCGTGCCGCCTTACCGAAACCGTCCCATTTTCAACTTCTTTTTTCCCGATTACTATCATACAGGGTATTTTTTCTGTCTCTGCATTGAATATCTTTTTTCTAATCAAAAGATTCCCGAGGTCCATATCCACACGAAACCCGCTATTGCGGAGCGAAGTTGCAATCTCCTCTGTTTTTGCAGCAACGGTGTCGGTAATATTCATCACACGAATTTGTACTGGTGCCAGCCACAATGGAAACGCTCCTGCATAATGCTCTATCAGGACTCCGAAGAACCTCTCAAGCGAACCGAGTAATGCACGATGGACCATAATTGCCTGTTGACGCGACCCATCTTTATCAATATACATTACACCGAAGCGTTCCGGCAAGTTGAAGTCCACCTGAATCGTGGAACACTGCCATGCACGGCCAAGAGAATCCTTTATCTTTATGTCCAGTTTTGGTCCGTAGAAAACTCCGCCACCTTCATCAACATCGTATTTCAAATTAGCGCGTTCTGCGGCCTTACGTAGCGCAGAAGTTGCTTTTTCCCAGTGGCCGGGATTCCCTACAAATTTATCCGGACGTGTACTCAGGTAAGCTGAAAATTCACTAAAACCAAAAGTGCGCAGTATCTTCAGCGCAAATTCTACGAGATTATATATTTCTTCGTCAATCTGGTCGGGCCGGCAAAAAATATGGGCGTCATCTTGAGTAAAACCACGTGCGCGTAATAATCCGTGCAGGACGCCTGGCCTTTCATAGCGATAGACCGTTCCAAGTTCTGCAAAACGTATGGGAAGTTCCCGATAACTCCTTAGCAGGGACTTGTATATCAGCACGTGCCCGGGACAGTTCATTGGTTTAAGTAAATATTCTGATTCTTCTACTTTAATGGGCGAATACATATATTCGCGATAGAAATCCCAGTGGCCGGATGTTTTCCACAGGTCAAGGCGCGCTACATGCGGAGTATAAACTGGCTGGTACCCTGCCTTTGAAAGCTCGGTCCAGAGATAGTCCTCAATTATTCTGCGAATAGTAGCACCGTGAGGATGCCAGAAGACAAGCCCAGGGCCGGCAGATTCCTGAATACTGTACAGGCCCAGGGCTCTTCCAAGCACGCGGTGGTCCCGTTTCTTCGCTTCTTCTACGGCCTGAAGATAATCCTTCAGTTCCTGCTCGCTTAAGAAAGCAGTCCCATAGATACGTTGTAGCATCGGACGGTTTTCGTCCCCACGCCAGTATGCGCCTGCTATGCTCAACAACTTGAAATGTTTAATTTTACCTGTTGACGAAACATGCGGCCCACGGCACAGGTCAATGAAGTCACCGTTCTGGTATAGTGTTGCTTTTTTGTCGGGAATATCTTCAAGTAGTTCTACTTTGTACTGCTGCTTTAATTCCTTAAAACGTTCTATCGCTTGCTCACGCGATTCTTCTGTCTTCACGAACCGGGAATCGCTCCTGATGATTTTTTGCATCTCTTCGCTGATATTGTTTAAATCATCTGGCTCGAATGGCCGTCCAATGTCAAAATCATAGTAAAAACCATTTTCTATGGCGGGGCCTATTCCAAACTTTGCCTCAGGAAACAGATGTTTCACTGCCTGCGCCATCACGTGCGAACAGGAATGTCTAATGGTTGCAATATCAATTTTATTTTGCGATGAATCACTCATCTTAATAAATCCCCTAACACTATCCATAAATGGTGCCCGGTGTCCGACTTGAACGGACGACCCCCGCCATGTCAAGGCGGTACTCTAAACCAGCTGAGCTAACCGGGCAATAAATAATATGTATCAGCAAAGTCAAGGCGAGGGCCGGATTTGAACCGGCGAATAGCGGTTTTGCAGACCGCCGCCTTGGCCACTTGGCTACCTCGCCGTTACAACATCCAGAAATGACATGGGGACGACAGGATTCGAGCCTGCAAGCCTCTCGGCACTAGCACCTCAAGCTAGCGTGTCTGCCAATTCCGCCACGTCCCCAACAGAATACAGATATCAAATTTAAGAGAGCGGGGGACTAAGGGGCTATCGGCGCAACTGGCTGGTCTGATGCGGCTGTACCTTTATCAACTATACTCTCCTGACCTGAACGGCTGGTCATAACTGTCAGTATTAGTGACGTCGTTATAAAAGCTACTGCAAATATTACCGTCAGTTTCTTTAAGAAAACGTCACCGCCTGTTCCGCCAAAAACTGCTTCTCCGCCACCGCCAAATATACTGCCAAGCCCAGCACCTTTACTCAACTGCAATAATATTATAAGAATTAAAATAACCCCAAAGATTATATGTAGTACAAGTATAAACGTTGACATATTTCCCCCTATTCTTTTTTAAGCGGGACCAATCCGGGTAGTTCTTTCCCTTCCAGAAATTCGAGAGAAGCGCCTCCACCTGTTGATATATGTGAAAATTCATCTGTGAGTCCCGCCTTTTTTATCGCGCTTACCGAATCTCCTCCACCTACCACCGTGGTTGCATCACGCCCAGTGGCGGCAGCAAGCATCTTTGCTACTTCAAAAGTCCCGTTAGCAAATCTATTGTCCTCAAATATACCCATAGGTCCATTCCAGAGGACAGTTCTTGCCTGCGCAATGATTGGAGCAAGCCGTGACAACGTCATCGGACCTATATCAACGCCAAGCCAGCCGTCTGGAATTTCGACTCCACCGGTCGTCCTGACGTTTGCGTCCGGCTCAAGGGAAGCGGCTATTACGTGGTCAATCGGAAGCAACAGGCGTTTTCCTGTATCTTTTGCGTGTTCAAGCGCACGTTTTGCTGCATTTCTATATTCTTGCTCAACCAGCGAATTACCTGTCTTTGTGCCTTGCGCAGAAAGGAATGTGTAAGCCATTGCACCACCGATAATTAGCGAATCGACCTTGTCCATAAGGTTATCAATTATTGCTATTTTGCTTGAGACCTTCGCTCCACCGAGAACTGCAAGAAATGGACGAGCTGGGTTTTCCAGAATGCTGCCCATAACTTCAACTTCCTTTGTAACCAGTAAACCTGCGGCAGAAGGAAGATAGTTCGTAGTTCCGGCAGTCGAAGCATGAGCACGGTGGACAGTCCCGAAAGCGTCCTGGATAAATACATTTGCCAAATCCGCAAGTTGTTTTGCAAACGCGGGGTCATTTGCTTCTTCTCCAGGATGAAATCTCAGGTTTTCAAGCAACAATATCTCGCCTTCCTTAAGTTTTTGTGCAGATTCTATAACTTCAGGACCTATGCAGTCGGAAACGAAACGAACCTGTACACCGGGCAACATTTCACGCAGTGCATCTGCAACCGGAGCCAAACTTAATTCTTTCTTTACTGTCCCTTTTGGCCTTCCAAGATGAGATGCAAGAATAACCGGACAGTTGTGCTCCAGTGCATATTTTATCGTTGGTAACGATGCACGGATACGCGTGTCATCAGTAATAACTCCCTGCTTTTCCTTACTCAGTGGTACGTTAAAATCGCAACGAATAAAAACTTTCTTGCCATCTATATCAATATCAGAAATACGGCGTATCTCCACTATGCTCCTCCTTGAAACTCCCGGGAAATGTCTGCTGCTGATTTAAAGATTGGAATGACTGATGACATATTCGGTAAGTTCAACTATACGGTTAGAATAACCCCATTCGTTATCATACCATATACAAATCTTTGCAAGGTTTCCGCCAACCACTTTTGTTAATTCAGCATCAACTATTCCTGAATATGAAGAACCATTGAAGTCCCTGGAAACCAGCGGTTCGCGGCTTACTGCAAGGATACCTTTCATCTCACCGTTAGCAGCATCTTCAAGTGCATTGTTTATTTCTTCCGCGGTTGCATCTTTCTTCAGGACTACGACCAGGTCGGATATAGAAACGTTTGGCGTGGGCACCCTTATCGACATACCATCAAATATTCCCTTCACTGCAGGAAAAACCTCGCCAACCGCTTTTGCAGCACCTGTTGCTGTAGGAATAATTGACATGGCAGCTGCACGCGCGCGCCTGAGGTCCTTATGTGGGAAATCAAGAATGCACTGGTCGTTAGTATACGAATGTATTGTGGTCATTATTGCTTTTTCTATACCGAATCTTTCATGCGCAACTTTGATTACCGGGCTTAAGCTATTGGTAGTACACGAGGCATTCGCAATCAGATTGTGCTTGGAATCATCGTAATCCTTCTCGTTGATTCCCATATTTACATTAAAATCGGTGCCTTTGCCAGGCGCTGTCAGGATAACCTTTTTTGCTCCTGCCTGGATATGTTTTGATATGCTATCCCGGTCACGAAACCTGCCTGTTGACTCAATAACTACCTGGACACCCATTTCTTTCCACGGCAATTTTTCAGGGTCACGCTCTGCAAGGACACGTATTTTCTTTCCGCTTACTACAAGATTGTCACCATCTATAGATACGTCTTCTTTGAGAGTTCCGTGGACAGAATCATACTTAAGCAAATGTGCAAGTGTGCGTGCGTCTGTAAGGTCATTAACGGCAACGACGTTCAGCTTACCTTGCGCAAGTGCTGCACGAAAGACCAACCTGCCAATCCTGCCAAAACCATTGATTCCGATGTTTACTGACATTTACACCTCCAGTTTAGATAAATAAAGTTGTTATTTGCTATTATAGTAATTCACTGTTCAAAGTCAAGCGTAATTCTGGTTATCGTTTACTTTACTCGCACGTTCCTCAAAAATTCGGCACTTTTTTCCGGCAGTGACGGGTTGATAAACATGCCGGAACCGAGTTCAAATCCAGCGGTTTTTGTTACCCGTGGAATAAATGTAATATACCAGTGAAAATGTTCAGGCCGTTTTAGAGTTGCCGGCGCAGAACGGATTACATAATTAAAATCAGGGTCTTTTAGCCCGTAGTAAAATTTTCCCAGCAGTGCCTTCATCACTACCGCAAGGTCATCTGTTTCCTTGTTTGTAATTTCAGTAAATCGAGCCATATGCCTCTTTGGATAGAGCCATGTATGGAATGGCGAGAGTGCAGCATACGGTATGAAAGCAATAAAATGTTTGGTTTCCATTACTATCCGTGAGCCATCTTTTTTCTCGTCTTCCATATTCTGGCAGAACAGGCATTTGCCTGTTTCTTCATAATGACGGCTTGCAGTAATGACGCGCTGGAGTATGTCACCGGAAACTATAGGGACTCCGATAATCTGCGAATGCGAATGAATCAATGAAGTGCCGGCAGATGGACCATGATTCTTGAATAAAACCACCATTTGAATGCGTTCATCCTTTGTTATCTGGTCAAAATGTATTCTGTATGCTTCAATAATCATCCTTATCTGCTCTGTACTCATCAACGCAGTAGTAAGATTATGTTTCCGCGTCTCTATAATCACATCATGAATCCCTGCTCCATTAACGCTCCAGCGCAAACCTTCGCAATGTTGGTCAAGGTTTTCGTTCCTGTTCAGCGCAGCAAATTTATTCGGGATAACTCGCACCTGCCACTCGCCTTCTTGAGGTAAAGCGAATACTTGGGGAGGCGTCTTGTCTTCATTGCCTGGACAGAAAGGACAATTTGGCTCATGCTCCGGAAGCTTGCGTTCGGGTTCTTCTAATCTATCCTTAAAGTCCTCCGGCCGCTTCGCTCTTTCAGTAGCGATTATGACCCACTCTTTTGTAACTGGATTCTGTCTAATCTGTGGCATAATTATCTGCCCCTGGAGTGAATCGCTGCTTTTGTTTTAGCACCAGAAAAATTATCAGGTCAACTATAGCAAGGACTATGAAGCCGGCGGCGCCGGTAACGCCAATGACAAGGTCACTACCGCCCTTTATCATCATATAGGCAATCCCTACGGTGGCATTAAGTGTGCCGTGCATAATAGCTGCGGCAATTACAGAATGCGACTTTTGAGTGATATAAATGAAAATCGGGGTAAGCAAAAGACACCATATAATCATCATAAATACACCTGCAAGCGGATGCTCAGGGTAATTATGACCGTACATAATAAGCGGAGCATGCCATATACCCCAGATGAGCCCAATAAAACCGGACATTTTCCAGAATCCAAGCGGCGTAAGTTCTTTCATCAAAAAACCACGCCAGCCAAGCTCTTCACCAAAACCAGCGACCGCATTTATGGTTGCGCCTGCAATCAACCCCTGGATTAATGCCAGCCATAACGGATGCATTGGCATCTGTGCCATCTGTTCGTGCATAAGTTCTATGTCTTCTGGCTTTAAGAATTCCTGGAACCGTTCAAAGAACCCTGACATATTAGGAGAAAACTCAATTCCGGGCAAAAGCAAACTTACTCCCATTGCAGCAAATGCAATTGCGGGTGGTAGGAACCATCCGACAAAAAACCAACGGTTGAAGTGCCAGGAAATCCCGAGTTCTCTTATTGGTAATTTATAAATCCTCTTCTGAATAACCATTGCAACAGTCATCGGGATAAACATATATATTACGGCCATTATAGTTCCGCCTGCAGTATTAAGCCGGCCTCCAAGTGCAAAGAAAAGGAATGCCAGACCATAACTTATAAGCAAAGTAATCAGCACGAATTCACGAACCTTCTTCCAGTTTACCATTTTGTCTCCATAGTATAAACTACGCTCCCTCCTGGATTCAATTCTATCATAATTTTATCATTTTACAAACAAACTGGCAAGGAATTAGGTTTACCGGAACATCAGGGGTCAATTTGTCAGAACTTTATAGCGAGAGAAACACGGTGGGTACTGCCTAAATCCCCATAAGGAACCCAGGCATAGTCAATACCATAACCTTTGAAGGCAAACCCACAGCCAGCGGAAAGCCCGCTTAAAGCACCCAGTCCTTCAATCGTAGTCGTTTTATACCCTGCCCTAAGTGCTATCATGTCAAAAAGCAGGTATTCTGCTCCTGCATGCACATTGACATTACCTTCATTTGGTATATTCACATCCAGGGCAAGTGCAAGCGCATCTTTCTCAAGCATCTTGTATGACGCACCAAGCTTAAAGTTAAGTGGCAGAAGGTCTGATTCTGAGATGAATTTTATCTTTGTCCCAAGATTCTGGACAGAAAGACCGACATTTAGTTTTGGAACAGGCGTAGCGTATAGGAATCCTAAGTCAACAGCAAAAGCAGTGGCACTCTCATCTTCAATCTTCTCGGTGATATACTTTAAACTGACACCTACGTCAAGCATTTTTATTTTCCTGCCGTAGGATAACGTAACGAACATATCATTTGCGCCAAAAGTTTGGCTGGTTGGGACATCATCTCCATCACTATCAATTTCAGTTCTGTCCATATCACCGACAATGAGATAACTAACGGCTCCGCCAAACGTCCCTATATTGCCTAAAGGATGTACATATCCGACATATCCCTGTTTTATTCCTTCAAACCATTGATTGTACATCATAGAGATCTCTTTTTTCTCAATCTGGCCAAGACCTCCTGGATTCCAGTAAATCGCATCTGCATCATCTGCAAGTGCTACAAAGGACTCACCCATGCCAATTGCTCTTGCACCAATACCTATCTTTAAGGATTGGGCACCACTATCGCCGACAGCAGCATATGAGATAGCAAATGGAGAAAAGCAGATAACGGCACCGAGTGTTAGTAGTAAAATACTTCTATACAATGTGCATCTTTTCATTTTTCCTCCAGTGTCACTTTATTATTGCGAACTTGCCACTTGCTTTGTCTGTCTTGTCATCAGGATTTGTTATCAGATAGATGTATATACCACTTGCAAGATTGTCACCAACTTCCCATTGATACCTGCCACTATATGAATCGGTCTTTTCAAAACTGTGGACAAAGTCACCTGATATTGTGAATATTTTTATCTCTGCACCCTTGGTAAGGTTCCCAAAGAATATACCCTGGTCCCAGGTTCCGGTTTTGCTTTTACCATCTGTTGGCTTAAACGGGTTCGGGTAAACTATCACGTTCTCCAGATTGGGCGCAGTAAATACAGCTCCCATTACCCTGTATACACTGAAACCAGAAACACGGGTCGTAACAATATCTTTATCT
>CAZUQH010000017.1:0-27444 GCA_964622465.1 uncultured bacterium
TGGGTCGCTTTGACAATAAAGTAGTTTTGTTTGGCTGCTTTGCCAGTAATAATCCTTTCTTAAGATAAAACCCCGCTAAAATCGCAAATGTGAACGTCATTCCAAATTACCCTTGTATTTATTAGATTTTCTGTCATATAGCTCAGTATCTAGAGCTGTTAGTGAAGTTTTACTGTTAAGCGCCAGGGAAGTAGTTCGTTTTTTGGCGTGAGATTCTTCGGTTGCGAATTACGCAGGCTAAAGCCTGCGACTACCATTGCGATTCAGAATAGTAGGAGGGGGCATAAAGAGGCCTGGATTTGGGTATCTAACAACTTTACATAATCATTATTATGTTAACTGCAAAGGCAAAAGCAATGTTTAAGCAATTTATTAGAAAAAGTCCCCTAATGCTGTATTTACGGTGCATACCAATATGAATTTAATAATATACCTGAAGTTTGTGCTATACTACTAAGATGAAGATAAAAGGTTATGGATTATATCAGCGAAGTGTGCTCTATTCCTTAGGGCTGGCGCCACTCAGGCAGGATTCACAGGCAGATAGCGCTTCGTCTTTGGTAACCCCAAATAAATGTTTTATCTGGGCCAGACGGTCGGGTTGGCCTGAAGAGATAGCAAAACAGCAGCGGAGGCATATCTGTTGGTTTCCGCAGAGCGGACAACTCTTGAGTTTATCTACTTCATTACCGCAAACAACACATTTAGCCATTTTCTTCCCCTACTTTTTCGTTATATCTAAAATGGCATGAAATTCTTCCCTTTCACTTCATTCAAGGTTAGAATGACATTTGTGCAAGTAATCTGGGCAATGAAAATACTGGAGCTTACGCAGTTTTCCAGCGTTTTACTACGCTTATTGCTTCAATACACACGAATATGGCCAAAAATAAAAGAACGAGTGATATTATACCTAAAAGCCAGTTATTGGCCTTAAAAAAGCCAATTCCTTGATAAATCAGGGCTCCTATAGTTGTCGCAAGCATGAGAATGGCTGGATAGATGGTAATCCAGGCGGATTTGCCCATATTCAGAAGGACCAGAGATACAGTAATCAGGGCAAGAGCTGCTACCTGCTGGTTTGCCGCACCGAAAACAGGCCAGATGAGCGACCAATTGCCAATAGCAAGAAGTATAGATAAACCAACTACAATAGTCGTTGAGGTATATGGATTTATTGTAGTGGCGCCACCACTCCAGTTTTCTGGTTCATTAGTCTCCTTCTGTTTTTTCTGATGCGGTCGTTGTATAAATCGCCAACTGAGCGAAATTTCTTCCAGAATATAGCGATTAATTCTGGTAGCTGTATCAAGCGTGGTTAATACAAATGAATTCAACATGACAGCTGCGACTGCTGTACCGGCAGCGCCAAAGAGAGGTTTTGTGAGTTGACCAAATCCTTCTGCAAAGGTCACTATCCAGTCACCATCTTTCATAAGCTCAGAGTAGACAGGAATTCCCTGCCCTCGCGTCCATGCAAGTCCAGCACAAACTGAAACTAGCGCCAGGATAGCCAGAGCGCCTTCCGTAATCATCCCGCCGTATCCAATTTTCAAAGCGTCTTTCTCATTTGGCAATTGTTTTGATGTAGTGCCAGAAGCAACGAGTGAATGGAACCCGGAAATTGCACCGCATGCGACTGTAACCATGAGCATCGGCCACAGTGGACCGGAATGTGAGTGCCAGGAGATAAATGCTGGCGTATGCATTTGTGGGTGAGTTAGAAACAATCCAATTATGCCAGTTATAAGCCCGAAGAAAAGTATAAAAGAAGATATATAATCACGCGGTTGGAGTAGAATGTTTACAGGAATAACAGAGGCAACATAAGCGTACACCATCAGTATTAAAATCCATATAATTTGCTGTCCCGGTACTGGTAAGTTGATTGCAATTGGCCAGTGAAACCCTGCCAACAAAGATATCACCACCAGTACAATTCCAATTACTGTGGCAATGGCAAGATTCCAGTGCCAGCGATAAACAAAGAAACCCACTAGAATTGCAATTCCTACCAGTGCAAAAGTAGGTATTACCAACTCTGGCATAGAGACCAGTGTATTTGCCGCTACAGCTGCAAATACTGCAACTACAAGTATGAGAGTCAGGAAAATAAACCATGTAAATAAAAGACGGAGGCGCGGAGTGCCTACTTTTTCGGAAACCTCTGCGATGGACCTGCCTTGATATTTAACGGAAGCCATAAGAGCAGAGAAGTCGTGCACGCCACCAAGAAGAATACTCCCCAGAACAATCCAGATTGCTACAGGAAACCAGCCCCACGCTATTGCAGCGATAACAGGACCAAGGATTGGCCCCGCACCGGCTATTGAAGCAAAATGGTGGCCGAACAAAACAAACCAGTTCTTTGCACAAACATAATCTACCCCATCATGGTACTTTTGGCCAGGTGTTGGGCGGGATTCATCTATTTCCCAGTAACGTTTAAGGAACCGGCCATACAAAAAATAGCCAAGACTTAATGCCGCAAAAGAAATCAATGCAACCGTTAATGAATTCATAGGGACCTCCGGTTGTGCTACGGATAAAGGTATTAGAAGTAAGTACCGAATGAATAACAGAAACGCCCTGCCCCGTTTTCCATGCGGACCGCGTAGTACAAAGTACCAATCATAGTAAACTGGGAAAGTACAAAGGTATTAATACGTATTCCAACGCCGTAACTCGCGAATATCCTCCCGGTTTCCGTAAGGTCTTCCATCCTGTTGGCGAGAGTACCTGCGTCAACAAAAGCAATGCCCTGGGCACTCTTCAGATATATACTGGGCCACATAAACCATACGTTTGCATTTAAATGTGGCCACAAATAATATCTCAGTTCAGTGCTGGCAGCGAGTCCTATGTCTCCTTCTGTATTCTCAAACCGGTTATCACCTTCGTATTCCCCCAAGTAAGAAGATACAGGGAATAGTGAATTATACTCGTAACCACGCACAGGCAGAGTTGCAATCGTTGCCTGTTCTTTATCACGTCCCCAGTTGTACTCTCCTATAATCCGGTTTGCCCAGATAAATCTTTCTCCAAGCCGGATATAATCCTGGATTTCGGTTAGCGCCTGTCCGAATTTCATGTCACTACCGAGGAATCGTGCTGTGTTATATACGGAAATATTGTAGCACCACCCCTGGGATATGTCAAGAAATTTTCCTTCGGTAAAATCAGCAACGTATGAAAAAGCAATTCCATCCCTCCACTTGTTTTCTCCAGGCGTGTCAAGGTCAATGTTTTTTTCCTGTGTTAACACAAATTGCGGAATTGCGCTAATTCGTTGCCTTTCGCTAATAGGATACGTAAAACGGATCCCCTGAAGGAATTCGCGTTCTTCCATAAGATAGTCACGGCGATCAATATACCGGTCTACTAAACCGCCAGAGAGGACATCCATCTGTACCGGAAACCTGAGCAAACTATAGTTTATGGAATAATTCAAACGGTTATACAGTTGATACCACTCCAGCCATACGCTCATACGGTTGTGCGCTGTTATGTCGCTCCCCTGCCAATATGTGTATGTCATAAATCCTATGTCCGAAGAATAGAGGAAAAATGGAATAAATAATTCTGTTCCAGGTCTTGGCCTATAATCCTTAAAATCAAGGTTAATTTTCTCAATGGTGGTTTCCCCGTGCTTGAGTATCGAAGTAGTTTCAGGTTCAAGTGGTACTTTAGTAACTATACCCGGCAGCATAACATTCCGCCTGGCATGGTAAACGTTCTGTTCGCCATTTTCAAAGTATGAAAAACAAAAGTTGCCATCCTGGCTAATGTCAGTCCCTATTATTGCAATCGGGACATCTGTAAGCTCGACGGGTATAGTCGAACCATACTTTACGTAATACAGATTTGGAATACCATTATAATCGGCGATAAAAGTGACGGTTGGTTCTGAAGACAACGTGTCCCAGACCGGTTTCCTTTCTTCGTACGAACTATTCGTAATGGATTCCAAATATCCATTATTTAAATCCAGGACAAATATATCTGAATGATAGTTACGCTCTGCCTGCCAGGCAAGATAATTTCCGTCATCGGAATACGAAGGGCAATCCTTGTCAAATTCGTCCTGCCATAACAAGGAAAGCTTCCTTGGGTCCGGGTCAAACAAGTAAAGGTCATGCACTTTTGATTCCATTGCAGATATAAGTATCCTGCCATCCGGCGTAAAGACCGGCGAGCGCATACATGCGAGCACAGGTATTGGATATTTTCTGAGGCGGTGCTTCTGGATATCATACGTACATAAGAATTGCCGTTTGTCTTTTACTGCGATAAAAACCAGGCGGTTGCCGGACAGGTCAAAAGGATTGCCTTCAGATGAAATCCTGTCTATTTTGCGTCCAATGGACTTTTTTAACAACTGACGCGTTTTTCCTGATTCAATGTCGGTAAGAAAAATGTCGTTATATCCATAACGGTCGCTCATATACGCAATACTTTTCCCATCATCGGTGAAACGCGGGCAACAGTTAAATTCCTGTTTTTGCGTGAGCCGTTTTGCATATTTTTCCGGCGCTATCTTGCCGCCGGTTTGCTGCTTGTATTTATTATCAAGGTACTTAGTCCATTCCTGTTGAAAACTAGTTAAGCTGCATCCTATTACTTTTTTTAACGAGGCGTCTATATCCGTTGTGTTTCCTATCTCCTTTATCAGATATGGCACTTTTTTTGTTCCATATCTTTCAGCCATAAACTCGAGCGCCGAATGTCCTTCCTTGTACGCTAACCAGACATCATGACCTTCCATGTGAGAAAAACCATGCAGGTCTCTCAAAGGAACAATCCGGTTGTGAATTACGGCATCCCTGATGACCATATCATCATCCGAGTCCCATTCCTTGCTGCAATATTCAGCCAGACCTTCCTGAATCCACAGTGGGATGAAAAACGAAAACATTAACTTTCCTGTCTTCCAGAATCCGCTATACCACATGGAAAAAGTAAATATGTGAGTAAGCTCATGAGTCAGGACGTGCTCGAGCTCTTTTTGAGAGCCGCTATACGGGACAACAAACCTGTTTCGCAATGACTCTGAAAATCCTCCAGTCCCTTCTCCGACAGAACTGATTCTATTTTGCTCAAAATGCGGATGGGTCAGATAGAGAAAAAATGGAAATTTTTCGTCTGGCGTATATTCCAGTTTTTCAGATAATTTATCATAAGATGCCTCAAGAATTTGTGCGACCGTATCTACAACATTCTCTTCCTCGGGATAATAGTAAATATCAAAGTTTTCGCTACTAGCGACTTCCCAGTTGAACGTGTCCATGCGCAAGTCGTTGCGTCCGAATTGCATTGCGAAAGCATTCGGCAGGCAAATCGTCGTCATAAATATCAAGCACATTAAGTAAACCGGGCGTCTCTTAATTCTCATCGACGTTCTTTTACGAGACCTACTAGTTTAGCCATATCTTCGGTAAACTTTCCAAGTTCCTGCGGGTTACGCAGAAGATATGCAGGATGAAAACTTATAAAAACATTCCGCTGGCGACCAGCAAGAAATACCCGTACAACCTGTCCGCGCATCTGGCTGATACCTTGTTTAACGTTTGTCAGAGCGCGTGCTGCTGGCGCACCAAGAGTGCATATTATTTCAGGGTTTATTAGTTCTATCTGCTTCCACAGGTATGGTATGCAAAGAGAGAGTTCCTGTGGTGATGGAGGCCGGTCATTTCCTCTTGCTTCGGGATGTGCAGGGTCACGCAAAGGATGACACTTTACGATATTTGTGATATATACCGATTTTCTGGACAGTCCTGCGTTTTCTATCTCTCTCGTCAGTAACTGCCCTGCTCTTCCTATAAAAGGTTCACCTTTTCTATCCTCCTCATAACCAGGACCTTCTCCAACGAACATAATCTTTGCTTTGCTATCCCCTGCCCCAAAAACTGGCTTTATTCTGGTTTTTGAAAGGTTGCATTTTTTACAATCCATGACTTCTGCTTCCAGCATTTTCAATTCTTTATCCGGGGCGTTATCGGTTGGGACAGTTTGGGTGACGTGAGGTTGTGCGGTAGGGGATGGTATTTCCCGCTGTCCTGAAGCGAGCATTTGTTCAGCCGCTCGCTTAGTAAGAGAGATTATCTTTTGTAACCGGTTGTTTTTATCAGGAATTACGCTCATTTTTTTCCGTTAGTAACTTCGTTATTTTGTCAAGGATGACGCGTGAGAGCACTTCTTTTTTTGTGCTCCGTGAAATTTTGGCACATTTGACTGCGCGCCCCTGCTTTATGAGGACTATGGCTTTTCCCGAATCCTTGCCAACGTTTGAAACCGGGTTCCCAACCATAATGTCCACATTTTTCTCTCTTATCTTTTCTTTTGCGTGCTGCTCCACTTTTTCTGACTCAAGCGCAAAGCCAACGATTAGAGGATTTTTTCTTTTTGCACGCTGTTCCACAACCCAGAGTAATATGTCTGGATTTTGCACAAGACGCAGGTTAAATGGTTTATTGCGATGAATTTTTGAGTCCTGATATTTGGCTGGTCTCCAATCACTGACAGCTGCAGCCGAAATAAATACGTCAGAAGACGGAGTATATTTCTTTACCTGCTCCAGCATTTGCCGTGCGGTTACTACGCGTATTATGCGTATTGTACTGGCGTGTTTGTAATGTTGCTCTGATACAGGACCTGATATAACCGTGACTTTCGCTCCTCTTTTTTTTGCCTCACGAGCAATCGAGAATCCCATATTGCCAGACGAAGCATTGGAAATGAATCTGACGGGGTCAATATATTCGTGCGTAGGACCTGCTGTGATTAGGAAAGAATACGAGTGGAGAGATTTACTTCTTTCCACAGGAGATGCGGTTTGTAATTATCTTTATCACTTTATCGGGTTCGGGCATCCGGCCACGGCCAATCGCGCCAGAAGCCAGACGTCCGGTAGATGGTTCAACAACTTCATATCCGAACGACTTGAGACGTTTTAGGTTGCTTTGTGTAGCAGGATGTTCGTACATGTTCGTATTCATTGAGGGGAAAATAAGCACCGGGCATTTTGCAGCAAGTATTACTGCACCGAGAATGTTATCAGCAAAGCCGTGTGCTATTTTTGCGATTGCGTCAGCAGTAGCCGGGCAGATTGCTATCAGGTCTGCTTGCTGTGCCAGATGAATATGTGCCAGAGGGTCACTACCATCAAACCAGTTTAGTCCCTGGACTTTCTCTCCACTGAGCGCCTGGAGCGTTAACGGACTGACAAATTTACTCCCGCTTTCCGTAAGAATTATCCGTACAGTTGCTCCGGTTTGCCGCAAGCCATCTACTATAGCAGGTGTCTTGTAGGACGCTATGCTACCGGTAATACCCAGGATAATATGCGGATCTTTGGGATTCGCCATCAGTTTTACTTAGAGCTCGATGACTGCTTGTGCGCTTGTTTAAGATCTATTTTTCCGGTCATTATGTCACGTATTACATCATTTAGTTCTGGTATGGGATTATGGTCCTTGGCTGCCTTATTTCGTAATGCCTCGTAGTACTTTTTCATTAGCACAATTGTTTTATACCGGTTATCAATCTCGTTCAATACCACTTTTTCCAAAGCCTCCTGGCTATCTGATTTTTTTGTCATACCTCTCCGTTTCTATCCAGTTACGTTCTACAATAACTATGCTTTTCAGAACGTTAAATGCATCTGACAATTTTTTGTTGATTATTACGTGGTCATATAGTGGTGCAAATTTCATTTCTTCTCTTGCATTCTTGAGGCGACGCCGGATTTCTTTATCTGAGTTCTGATTTCTGAGCCGGATTCTTTCTTCAAGTTTTATCCAGGAAGGAGGAACAACAAAGATGCAGACGGCGTCATGATATTTTTCTTTTAGTTTCATAGCGCCCTTTATGTCCAGGTCAAGTAATACGTTTTTCCCTGACGCAATTGCGTCGTCCATGAACTTTGCCGGGGTGCCATAATAATGTCCGTGGACTTTTGCCCATTCCGCAAGCAATTTACGTTTCCTCATGTCAAAGAACCGTTTATCACTTATAAACCAGTAATCGCGTCCATTCTTTTCGCCATGACGTGGCGGACGGGTTGTGACTGAGATTGAGTAAACTATACTATTATGAAAGACTGACAGAAGTTTTTTACAAAGCGTCGTTTTGCCTCCGCCAGACGGAGCGGAGACAATGAATAATAGCCCCTGATGACACATTATTTAGATGATTTTTGCCCGACTATTCTTGGGATGATTGTGTCTGGCTGAAGGGCAGAAAGGATCACATGGTTAGAATCCGTGACTATTACTGAGCGTGTACGCCGTCCACAGGTTGCGTCTACAAGCCGGCCATCTTTCTGTGCAATGGAACGCATCCGGCGGACAGGTAATGACCCGGATGAAACCAGGGTCACAATTCGACTGGCCATAACCATGTTATTGAAACCAACGTTAACTAATTTTATAACGTCTTTCATAACGTTGTTATTATACTTATTTGATTTCTTTGTGTCAAGAAAAGGCAGTGCCCCAATCACATTGCAACTAGAAGTGCTATTAACGCAAGTAAAAATGTTGAACCTGCAAACCATCCGGACTCAAGCACCTGCTTCCATTTTGGTATTTCTTCGGTTGGGGCTGTATTTTCTTCAACCAGGCGGTTTAGACGTGCAACTTCGTCCATAAGGGATATCTCTTCGCTCCGTATGACTGCAACGGTATTCTCCAGTTCCTGTAGTCTTTTTTGACTCGTGCCCGCACTTTTACCTGTCTTTTCTAATTCGTCTTCTATAGCTGTAAGACGGGCATCAAGCATCTTTAACTGAAAATTAATCTGACGTACACTCTCCTGAACGATTACGTAGATTGTCGTGCGTTCAGCGAGAGTTTCTATTGCGAGCCGTAAGTCATTAATCTGGTCCTGTATTTCGTCCTGCCGTTGCTCAAGCGAACCCTGTATTTTGCCTTTTTCGTCCAAACCGGGATACGCAGCTTCTGGCTCGGCATAGCCTGGCATAGGCAAAACTGTAGGGGTGCTTTCATCTATTGATGCAGGTGTCTCAATGGTTGAGGTAACTACTCCAAAGCCGATTTGTGCTTTGCATCTGCTACTAAATAGCATGGTGATTATGCTTAACACAAGAATTACTGGTAACCTGTGGAATGTATTCTTTAACACAGATATTCCTTTAAGCATTATGAGCTCCTGAGGAGATTGAGAACTTGTGACATATCTTCAGGCATTGGCGCTTCAAATTCCATCCTGTTTTTTGTTCGTGGATGAGAAAATGCAATTTTCCATGCATGAAGCATTTGCCGTGGAAAATCGATTTTGGTTTTGTGTCCATATACAGGGTCGCCTGCAACTGGAAATCCCCAGTGTGCAAGATGAACACGTATCTGGTGTGTTCTGCCCGTATGCGGCAGGACTTCGAGTAAGCTACAGCCAGGAAATGTCTCAACGACACGAAAATCCGTTACAGAGCTTCTACCTGCACCGGGCTCTATTCCCATACGTTCGCGGTGCCTCGTAGAACGCCCGATTGCTGCGGTAATCTTTCCTGACGGGTTCTCCATTTGTCCAACAACAATTACCAGATATTTCTTATTTATCCTGTGTGTCTTGAACTGTTCTTTCAGATTATCTGCTGCTAGAGGAGTTCGCGCTACGACCATAACGCCAGACGTATCTCTGTCCAGCCGGTGAACGATCCCGGGACGTTCCGTTGTCTCAAAGATTTTATCTAAGTGATACCGTTCTGTCAACCATTGGGATAACGTACCGCTCTGGATTTTCCCTGCAGGATGGACAACCATACCTGCTGGTTTATCCACGACTATGACAGATTCATCCTGAAAGATTATTTTCGGAATATGAGCCGCCATCCCATTACTATTGTGCCGAGGACTATTCCAGCATCTGCAGCATTGAAGACAGGCCAGACCTGGAAGTCAACAAAATCAATTACGTAACCGAATACCAGACGGTCTGCCAAATTGCCGATAGCGCCGCCGATTATAAGACCTACGGCGGTTGCTCCATCACCGGATAGTGATATGCCGAGTAAATGCGGACGCGCTAATGCAAACCACAAAAGTATCGCTATTACTACCGATGAGATAATGACGAAAACAAACGTGTGCTCGCGGAATAATCCAAATGCAGTGCCGGTATTCTGGACGTAGGTAAGAAGGATTGCTTTCCCTACGAGCGGGACTGACTGTCCTGGCTCAAGGGACAACGGAACGATAAATTTCAGAATACGGTCACAAATTAAAACAAGCGCAATGCCAAATACCAGAAAACAATGTCTGCGCGTACTGTTATACATAAATTATGGTGTTAGCCGCGGACTACTTTGAGGCAGCGTGCGCAGAGCGTCGGGTGTTCCTGGTCCGTCCCGACTGACTCACTCCAGTTCCAGCAGCGTGCGCACTTTGCGCCATCCGCGTGACGCACGTGCACCTGTATTTTTGGATTGTCTGTCTGAATCGTATTTTCTGAAAGTGGTTCAGATACCAGAGAAAACTGGGAAACGATCAGAATTTCTTTCCACTCATCCATGCTCAAACTCTTTAGTAGCTCAAACCACTCGGGTTCTTCAGCAAATACTGCGACGTTTGCTTCCAGCGAAGAACCGATTTCTTTTTTCTTTCTGGATTTTTCAAGTGCCAGCATAACGGTATCTCTTATAGTGAAAATCTTCTTCCAGCGACTAAGCAGCTCATTGTCTGACTCAGAAAGCTGAGATTCCGGCCATTGGACAAGGAATACGCTTTCTTCTTTAACAAGATGAGACTCCCTTAGTTGCTGCCAGCATTCCTCGCACGTAAACGAGAGGATTGGCGAAGCAATTACCGCAAGTTGTTTTAAAATATTAAAAAGCACGTACTGTGCCAACTTGCGTTCCTGCCAATCAGGAGCAGAACAATACAGACGGTCTTTTAGTATGTCAAAATAGAATTGAGAAAGGTCACAGGTGCAGTAATCGTAAAGCAGGCGGTACACGCGATGAAATTCATACGCTTCATAGGCCTGCGTAGCCCTGGACCTGAGTTCAGCCAGACGCACGAGCGTGTACTTATCTATCTCACGTAACTGCTCTGACAGTTTTTCGTCATATGAAAAATCATACAGGTTTCCCAGAATAAACCTGAAAGAATTACGGAATTTTCTGTATGCGTCCTGAATCTGGGACAATATTTCATTTGAAATTCGGACATCAAGCCGATAATCCTCACTTGAGACCCACAGACGGAGTACGTCAGCACCGAGCTTATTCACGATTTCAGACGGGTCAATCACGTTTCCGAGGGACTTTGACATTTTCCTGCCATCACCATCAACGACAAACCCATGCGTAAGGACTGCGCGATAAGGTGCATCCTGTTCGAGCGCAACTGCGGATATAAGAGATGTCTGGAACCATCCGCGGTGCTGGTCAGAGCCCTCCAGATACATATCGGAGGGAAACCCGAGGTCAGGATTGGAGCGTAGTACTACCTGGTGACTCACTCCTGAATCAAACCATACGTCAAGGATATCCCTGCCCTTCTGGAAACTTTTGTTGCCGCAATTGGTACATGTGTAACCTTCAGGTACCAGTTTTTCCACAGGAACTTTGTACCAGACATCAGAGTTCTCTTTACGTATAAGATCTCTGAAATTAGACATGATTTCATCTGTCATCGCAGGTATTCCGCATTCCGAACAGTAAACAACCGGTACCGGTACTCCCCATACGCGCTGGCGTGAAAGACACCAGTCCGGCCTTGTCTCCAGCATGCCGAGTATGCGGCTCTGACAAATTTCCGGTATCCACTTAACGTTACGTACAGCGTGAATCAGACGGCCACGCAGGTTTTCTTTTTCTATGTCAAGGAACCACTGTGGCGTTGCACGGAAGATCACCTTCTGCTTGCAACGCCAGCAATGAGGATAACTATGAGTAATATTTTCCTGAGCAAGCAGGAGTCCTTTTTCGTTCAGGTATTTAACGATTACAGTGTCCGCATCAAATACGTTCATGCCGGCCCAGTTTTCTACCGTTGAAACAAATTGCCCTTTTTCGTTTACGGGAACAAGCATCGGTAAACTATACTTTAAGCCGGCGTGATAATCGTCCTCGCCATGCCCGGGAGCAATATGAACGATTCCAGTGCCTTCTTCTGAAGTTACGAAAGCTGCTGCGATTATCGGCACTTCTTTATCAATAAAGGGATGGCGGATAAGACAGCCGGTTAATTCCTGGCCATTTATTTCTTTTATGACTTTGCCGGATTTTTGTTGCATACGGGATTCAAGTTTTTGCCGGCAGTCCCCGCTTACGACCAGGATGTGATTCTCATATCTGACAAATTGATATTTTAGGTCAGGATGGACGGCGACCGCGACGTTTGCAGGCAGAGTCCACGGAGTAGTCGTCCAGACGGCAAGACCAATGGAAATATCTTGTTCAATATCTTTAACAAAGTTACGCAGGGATTCAGCAGGAAAAAATACGTCTATCGATGGTGATTCTGCATCAGCATATTCTACTTCTGCTTCTGCGAGCGCGGTCTGACAATTCGGACACCAAAACACAGGTTTCTTGCGGCGAATAATATAACCACTTTTTGCGAGACGGCGAAAACAATCCACAATATCAGCTTCGTATTCCTGTGCCATCGTTACATAAGGATGTTCCCATTCTCCAATAAGTCCCAGACGCAAAAACTCTTTACGCTGGATATCTACGAATCTGGAAGCATACTTTCTGGCTTCAGCCCTGAATTTCAGAATATCTTCGTCTGTCTCAGCCGGTTTTTGTCCTGTTTCCTTAAGCAATTGATATTCGATTGGCAAGCCATGGCAATCCCAGCCGGGTATAAACGGAGCGCAGGAACCACATAGCGCGCGGTACTTTATGACTATATCCTTAAGCGTTCTGTTGAAAGCGTGACCAAGATGGATATGCCCGTTTGCATAAGGCGGGCCATCGTGCAGAATAAACTTTTTTCCATTTTTGTTTCGCTCAAGTAATTTATGGTAAACGTCTGTTTTTTCCCAGAGAGACAGGAATTGAGGCTCGCGCTGTGCGAGCTGCGCTCTCATGGGAAAATTCGTATGTGGAAGGTTCGTGGTCTTGTTATAGTTCATCTTATTATAATTTATTTTCCATCATCCTGCGTTTTAAGGTTTTTAGCCGGGAAGCATCGGGCTGTTTTATAACACCACATTCAGTTATTATCGCGGTTATAAGTTTATGAGGCGTTATGTCAAAGGCAGGATTCATGACAGGCATGTCTTTTCTTGTGATTAACCTCCCTGCAGGCGCAAGCACTTCTGCCCTGCCGCGTTGCTCTATCGGGATTGATTTTCCATTTCTCATTTTGAAATCAAAAGTTGAAGCTGGTGCAGCTACGTAGAAAGGGATTCTGTGAAAATTAGCGAGCACAGCGAGAGAATAAGTGCCTATTTTATTTGCAGTATCACCGTTTGCGGTTATGCGGTCTGCGCCTGCGAGTACAGCGTCTACCTTGCCTTCCGACATTAACATTGCAGCCATATTATCAGTGATTATCGTAAATGGAATACCGTCATGTTTTAGTTCCCATGCGGTTAATCGCGCTCCCTGGAACCGCGGCCGTGTTTCACTAACCCATACGTGCGAGAGGTTTCCGGTCTTCCATGCGCGTCGTATTACACCGAGTGCGGTACCATATCCGCCGGTCGCAAGAGCGCCTGCATTGCAATAGGTGAGGACACTGGCGTCTCGTGGCAGAAGCCGCGCGCCGGAACCAGCAATTGCCAAATTTCTCTTGAGGTCATCATCTGCTATTTTTGCTGCTAGCGTAAACAACCGGTTTACCAGGGCAGAATTGAATTTTCCATAATTCTCAACTTCATTCATTGCTTGCATGATTCCCCATGACAGATTTACTGCGGTAGGCCGCGTTTTGCGAATTTTTGAAGCAACGCTTTCAAGTTTTCTTTTAAACAGTGCGGGCTTGAGGTCTTTTTCCTCTGCCTGACGCGCAGAAATTGCGATTGCCGTACAACCTGCTATTCCAAGTGCGGGAGCACCTCTTATCTGCATGTTGCGCACTGCGGATATCAATTGCTCTGCTGTTCGTATCGTAACCCAGCGCTCTCTCCAGGGCAACGCATTCTGGTCAAGTATTTTTACATTAGAACCAGATATGCGTATTGGCCGTAATATTTCTTTTGTCAAATTCCTACTTTTTTGTTTGGTAAGTCTGCCCAAATTCTTTTTCTATTTCTTTACGTTTCTTTTCAAAGTATTCATCTATCATGGCTGTTACGCCTTCCATTTTCTCCAGTTGTGCGAGGCGTTTTTCAAGCGATTCCTGCGCTTCAAACATTACTCTGACCGCATCAGCAACCGGGTCGGGCAACCGTCCATGCTCAAGATCCATAACCAGCCGGCGGTGTTCCTCCACTACCCTTCCGGGAACACCGATTACCGTCGCACCAGGTGGAACGTCGTGTATTACAACCGAACCGGCACCAATCCTCGAGCCCTTGCCGAGCCGGACAGGGCCAAGTACAATTGCTCCTGCTCCCACCGTGACGTCATCCTCCAGCGTTGGATGGCGTTTTATTTTCTTTGTACTGGTACCACCAAGAACGACTCCCTGATAAAGTAGACAATCATCGCCAATTTCCGTGGTTTCTCCAATGACTACGCCCATGCCATGGTCAATGAACAGATGCCGTCCGATATTTGCACCAGGATGAATCTCTATCCCGGTAATATGTCTTGAAATATGAGAAATCAACCGTGCCATTACTCTATCCTCATTATTCCAGAACCAGTGCGCAATACGATGCATCCATACGGCACGCAAGCCAGGATAGCACATAAACACCTCAAAAGGCGTTCTTGCTGCCGGGTCACGCTCGAATACAACCCTGATATCTTCTTTTATCATTTTAAAAAAATTCATTTTGGTTCTCCTTTGGAGGTGCGATGAGACTACTTCGTAGCTTGCACGAGCAAGCCCGTGCCTACAACGCAGGCTAAAGCCTGCGGCTACCACGTTCCTCGCAATGACAAATCTTCTACGTGATTTTCTTGTGATTTAATTTTCTTCCCGAGCTCTCCTCTTGTAATAAGACATTTCGTAGGACATTTTCTCACGGCCATTTCGAGTTTTCCACTGGACTCAACATCAATAACAGGTAGATTATTCTCGTACCGGACAGCACCAGCAGGAGAAATTTTTGGACTTGCACAGACACCGCAGGTATAGCAACCAACTTTGCACGCCTGAAGTACCTCTTTGCCTTTTAGTGGTGAGTTGCACGCCACGTAAACTTGCTGTCTCCTATTATCAATTAATTTGATGATACCGCGCGGACAGGCATCAATGCATATCCCGCATCCGGTACATTTTTCTTCGTCCACCACAGGTAGGCCGTCCTTGCCCATGGTAAGTGCTCCAAACGGGCAGGAACTAATGCAGGTTCCGAGGCCAAGGCAGCCGTATTCGCATTCTTTGGAGCCAGACATAATAAGTGAAGCGGCTTTACAATCGTTGATACCTTGGTATTCGGCAATGGAGCTAGCAACATTCGTACTGCCTCCACAGGCAATCACAGCTACTGGTTTTGCAATTACCTCAGTATTTGTTCCGAATATGGAATCCAGCTCTTTTTTCGCACTGTTAGAAATTACGGGGCAAGTTGAATTTCCGGCTTTGCCCGAGATAAGCGTTTCAGCAAATAAATGACAGGATGCGAAACCGCATACGCCACAGTTTGCGCCGCCAAGCAGCTGTTCTGCTCTCTCAAGGCGCGCATCATCGTGTACGGCCCAGAATTTCTGCGCAAGCGCAAGCACCCACGCAAAAATTGCACCGAGTATACCAAGTATAGCGAGTCCGGCAACAGCTGTCATACCTATTTAATCAATCCGGAAAATCCCATAAAACTAAGCGAAAGTATTGCAGCGAGTATCAGAGAAATTCCTACGCCACGGAATGGCGCAGGAACGTCACAGTAATTTAAATCCTCCCTGATGCCAGCCATAAGGACAAGAGCGAGCAGGAAACCAATTCCGCTACCCAGGCCAAAGACCACGCTCTGTGCGAAGGAATAGTTACGAATTACCATTAAAAGTGCTGCGCCGAGTATAGCGCAATTTGTCGTTATCAAAGGAAGATAAATGCCGAGAGCACGGTAAAGCGCAGGGCTTATCTTTTTAAGGAACATTTCTACGAGCTGGACCAGAGACGCGATTACCAGTATAAATGCCGCTATCTCAAGAAATATTGCGTCGTATCTTTCCAGTAGAAGATGGTAAACAGGCCAGCAAATTGCCGTTGCCATGGTCATTACAAAAGTGACCGCACCTCCCATGCCTATTGCCGAACTCATGCGGTTGGAAACGCCGAGAAACGGACATATCCCAAGGAACATCACCAGCACAAAATTATTTACGAGAATCGTTGAAAAAAGTATCTGGATTAAACTCATTTCTTCTCTTCCTTCATTTTATTAAGCCAGTTAAACAAACCAGCGAGTAGCCCGAGCGTGAGGAACGCGCCCGACGGCAGGAGCATGAGTACTGTTTTTACGGATGAAGCCGGCATGACTGATATTCCGAACCATGTACCACGGCCGAGAATCTCACGGATTGAACCCAAAACCAAAAGAGATAACGTAAACCCCATTCCCATACCAAGAGCATCGGTAAATGCACGGCGCACCGTATTCCTGGACGCAAATACCTCTGCTCTTGCCATAATTATGCAATTTACGACTATCAAAGGCACAAACGGCCCAAGTGCTTTACTAAGCGCTGGGAAATATGCTTTGAGAAACAGGTCAACGATGGTAACGAATGAAGCAATAACTATAATAAAGCTGGGAATGCGCACTTCACGCGGTATGATATTCCTTAGTGATGAAATGAGCGTACTCGAGCAGACCAGTACAAATAATACAGCGAGGCCCATCGTTATGCAATTCGCTACGCTCGTGGAGACAGCAAGCGTAGGGCACATACCCAGCAAGAGACGAAAAACCGGGTTTTCTTTCCAGAGGCCTCCGATGAAATCGCCCCATAATACGTGCGGTGGTTTTTTGTTTTCTTCCGTCATATTGTCATTCTCAAGTGTAGTAGCCGCATACTTAGAGCCTCTCTTAAGAACAAAGCGCACCCTAAAGGGTGCGGCTACCGAAGCGAAGAATCTCTCAGGCCCTTGACAGCTTCGTTAACTATTTTTACGATTGATTTTGTAGATATGGTTGCGCCAGTAATAGCACGGATTTCATTTGGTTTCCCGGGCTTGGAATCTTTGACATAAATTATCTCAGGCCCGGTTTCGAGATTTTCGAATTGCTTTCTAAACCACTCACTTGTTATCTCTCCGCCAAGACCGGGGGTCTCTGCGGATTCTAACACGCGGATACCTTTGACCTTTGAGAGGTCCTGGACCATGCCAATAATTATGACAATCTTGTCTTGAAAACCCTGCCCTTCTGCTTGCACCGCTATGCCAGCTGGCTGGCCTTCTGCATCATATGCCTGATAGTATTTTACTGCGCCGGATTCCATTTCCTGGTATTTTTCTGCCTCTGGCAGAACAGCGTAGATTGCCATATCAGAAGCCTCAATGAGTCGCTTTTCGATCTCTGGTTTTGTAATGTTCCACACCAGACCAAGCAAACCGCCTGCGACAGCCGCAATAGCGCATAGGACTATTATGATTCTTTTTCGTTGCATTTTTTACCTCTGTGTTTCACTGCCCCTGACTTGATTGACTTACGTATCCAAATGGTTTTACAAGAGTTAGGCGGTTTATCAAAGGAGCCAATCCATTCATCAGTAAAATAGAATACATAACACCTTCCGGTAATCCGCCCCACGTCCTTATAATAAGGACTATTGCCCCGGCAGTCCCTCCGAAGAGCCAGCGTCCGGATTTTGTTATTGGCGTTGTCACAGGGTCGGTTGCCATAAACAATGCGCCGAACAATAATCCTCCGGAGCATATCTGCCACAGAGGACCGGGATATGAACCGTGAGTAACGATAGTTGCAATAAATGATGCGACGGCAACCGTGCCGAGCATACCAATTGGTATCCTCCAGTCAGCATGCCTGCGTACTAGAATATAAATGCCGCCAACAAGTATTGCAATCGCAGACGTTTCGCCAATACAACCGCCAACGTTGCCCCAGAAAAGATTCCCGACCGGCTCAAGTACGTTGCTAAATTTCCACGCTGCAAGAGGAGTTGCAGAAGTGACCGTTGTGAATGGCACTGTCCAGCTGGTCATATGCGCCGGGTATGAAGCAGCCAGGATTGCACGGCCTACGAGTGCAGGATTAAAAATGTTATAGCCAAGTCCGCCAAATATCTGCTTGCCAATAATGATTGCCATTGCCGAACCAAGCGCTACCATCCATAATGGAAAATGTGGAGGCAAAGTCAGCGCAAGTAGCGTGCCAGCTATTGCAGCACTTCCGTCAGAAAGCGTTCTGTGGCGCATCCGTAGAACAAACCATTCTGCGAGCATCGCAGTACCGGTACCAACTACGAGCATTGCAAAAGAGTACCAGCCAAAGAAAAATATTGAACTAGCTATGCACGGCAGAAGCCCCAGCATAACCCCTTGCATTACGTCTTTGGTTACGACACCTTTGTGAATGTGAGGTCCGGAAGATATAACAAGTTCTGCTTCCTGGATTCTCTCAAATGGAACGGTCATGCGGTCTCCTCAAGTACAAGATTAGAGATATAGCAACTGCAATTGATATTACGCAAAGCAACTGCCCAAAAGTCAGCGTCCCTGAAAACAGCCAGATGACGTCTCCGCGCAGATATTCCAAAAAGAAGCGTACAACGGAATAATAACATACGTATATTAAAAAAAGAGTCCCGTCCGAAAGTTTCTTTGAGCGTAGCTTCCACAGTATCACAAAACCAGCTGCATTCAGAGCAGCTTCAAGCGGTTGCGTTGGATGAAGCGGAACTCCGAGGGGATTTGCGAGTGATTCCGGGTTTGTAAAAGTGATACCCCACCACCAGTCCGTCGGTCGTCCATAACAACAGCCAGCGGATGTGCATCCAAGCCGGCCTATCGCCTGTCCAAGCAGCATACCTGGTGCTATGGTATCGGTAAATTTCCAGAAACTGGTTTTTGTCAGGCGGGTCATGACGATCGCGATAACGATTCCGCCTGCGATTGCACCATGTATCGCCATCCCGCCATGCCAGAGCATTACTATTTCCCAAGGTTTTGTTACCAGTAAATGTGGGTCGTACCATACAAGATGCCATATTCTTGCGCCAAATATTCCGCCAATTATAACCCAGAATAGGATGTCAAGAAACCTGTCTATGTTGATTTGGCGTCGTCGTGCTTCCTTTATCGAAACCCAGATGCCAATCAATACGGCACAGGCGACAAGAACACCGTACGTGTGTAATTCAAAATTTCCGATACGAAATAATACAGGGAACATACATTTAACTTAAAACCTTCTCTCTGTAGCTTATTACACTCGCCAGAGTAAGCGGATTTGGGTCCTCAATATCCACTGAGCTCCAGGCATCCATCATGTAACGTTCAATATAGGCATAGGGCAGGCAGCCAAAGCCTTTATCGCCCCATTTAGTGGACCATGAGTTTTTAAATTTGATAAGTTTCTTTTCGTCGTCATAACCACATGCAACAATTGCATGACCACCTAAACTCGTTTCATCTACCTTAGGCATAGGCACAAGCCCGGTTTTTGTCTTAAGCATCCCGTTAAAGACCTCGATACCTAAAACAACAGGACCCTTGCTGACTAAACTTAGACGCAGCTCATTTAAATTAAGTATGCGTGCATAAGTAATGATGCGAAATTTTTTGGCATTTGTCTTAGCACCTTCTTTGGGCTTATCCTTTTGATGTGGAGAATATGGCCAGAACTTTTCCTGACAGACTCCGAGCTTTTCAAGCACTTGCATACTTGCACGGATAGTAGTTCCTTCTAATCCTGGCATACCATCTATCTTTTTAGCTTCACTATAAACAAAACGCGGGGAAAGTCCTACCAGCTTTTCATAATCAAGAAACTCCTGATATTCTTTCATCCCCGAAGCAACCGCAAAGCCAACGCAGGTCCCTTCGTCTCCCTGGTCTCTTATTGGCGACATCTTTTGCGTATAGTCAATCTTTTTAGGTAACTTCACTACCGGAAGATATGCCCGCATCAAATAATCTCTGTCATCAAATTTATCTTTTATACATCCGAATCTACTCATCTTGTTTTCACTCTCGGCAACTACAATCTAGTATGTTAGCGATGCATATTCTGCTGGCGTGTCATCTTCAGTGTTTGACATCACTGGTTGTATGCTAACCAGGAGATGGTGTGGTACGCAGATAATACATTCGCCTGGCCTTGATATCCATCCCTGCTTCATGCATGTCTGATTCGGGCAATCGTTCTTGCAAACCCTTACTTTCCCTGCTCTCGTTTCTATGACAGGACCGCTCTTGTTTTCGACATCACTCTTGTCAATCGGTGTGATTCCGTCTTTGCCGACTGTGTAATAACCGGACAGCGGGGCAGGAACGTTACGCTTATCCGTAGAAATTGCATCAGAGAACGAAATGTTTCCTATCATCTCATTGTTGATAAATATCGTAACCACGTTGTTTTGTAGATTCCCTGTGCGGTGCATTGCATAATTAATTAGCGCAATTATTCCTGCTCCAGCGAGAACAATTATTATTAGCGTGATATCGCGACGGTTAAAAGCTGCAGGCAGTTTGAATTTCATACCTTGACGTGAAACAAACCAAGCGGGCAGGCATTAACGCACAACTCGCATAAGATGCATTTTTGTTTGTCAAATATGAGATGCTGGTCTTTTGGGTCAAGAGAAAGAGCCCCGGTTGAACACACGGAAATACAGGCACCGCATGATATACATTCGGATTCTTTGAACGTAATGTCACGAGCAAGCTGCTGTATGCCGACTTTTTCTCTTGAAACAAACAAAAGCCCCTTCTTTATATTTTCGGGTGTTCCCTCTACTTCAAGAACTAATTTACCTTTTTCTTCCGGCGTAATATGAGCACGCAAAATGTTTACTACCAATTTATAGTCAGCGACAAGATGATATATAATCGGCTTTTTTACGAGCCCTTTTGGAAACGTAAGCACTATCCTTCTTTTTTGCATCTTGTATTACTCCTTACCAAATCCATGCAGGGTAGTATTAATGGGTAAAGTTGCAGCCGGCTCGCCTAATAGAAACTTTCCGTTCTTTATCCATTGTTTAAGTACTTTTGTAATTTCCCTTGCTTTATACAAACTACAGAGTGGAGCAGAGGGAACTTTGTGGCCTTTCAGTTCAACTTCTCCGGAACGCAATTCAGCGTAAGAGACCTGCTTTAGGACGGGCCGCTTGCCCTCTGAAATTCCATAGTCAACTATTGTTGTATAAATATCTTTATCAGCTATCAGCAGTGAATTTGCAATCTGTTCATTCAGTACAGGTATTGGAATTCCAATACCAAGGAATAACGTAACGCCGTAACGGTAGAAAACGGCAGCACGTACATAATCTGGAGACATTCCCTTAAGGTCGCCACTCAGACATAAGGTTGCACCAGGGCCAATGGTGGTTTTTGTTTTGTTGTCCCGTTTCTGTCCGGGGTTATGTTGTGTGCCAGGGCCAACCACGTAACCAGTACCTCCACCCAGGAAGACCCTTGTACCGGTTCCAATTGTGAGATACTCAGGGTCGTTATTCAGTGGAGAAAGGTAACCGCAAGTAGCATAGTTCACGTTGCTATAATTTGACAGTAGCGTTCCCATATAAGTGTATATTGTCGTTTTTCTGCTATTCGTTGCAGCAGAATAATTCTGATAGACGTTCCTTGGATTAAACATCATTGCCTGGTTCAAAGTACGCAAAGTGAATATACCCTCAAATTCTTTCAGTGGATAGCAATCCGTTCCATGCGACTGCGCGTAGATGCGAATACGTTTTCCTCGTAATAAATCCTCGATAACGTGTGCACCGCCATAAGCAATGCCTTCCGTTTCAGATATTTCTGTTGCACCAAGATAAGCGTCAGCTGCAGCAATTCCGCCATAGGCAGGTACGTCGTTAAGCCAGATTTTCTGCATTTTGATTGGCGGGTCAGTATGCCCAAAGTTAAGAAAAACCCCCGATGAGCACATAGGGCCAAAGGTTGCAGTAGTAACGACGTCTACGTCCTGTGACGCCTTTTTTACGCCATTTTTACGTGTGCACTCCAGGAACTCGTCCTTGGTAAGGACTACCACCTTGCCCTGCTTTATTTTCTGGTTAATTTCAGCAAATGTTTTCGTAGCGCTGCACCTCTTGAAATTTAGAATAATTTAACAAAAATAGAGCTGATTGTCAAATGGAATCGGAGGGTTTAGAGCGGCGAGTCCCAGATTTAAGATTCTCCGGATAAGCTGCTCATAAGTTATTCCTGCCTTCTTTGCCGACTCTGCAACTTCATCGTCAGGTGCAAGCGAGGGGTTTGCATTTGCTTCAAGGACGAATACTTCGCCATCCGGAGTCAGACGTAAGTCGAACCGTCCGTATCCCTGTAAATTCAAAGCGTGGTATGCTTTCCTTCCTATACGCCTGATTTTTTTGTCTATTTCAGGAGGGATGCCGTTTGCGAATTTATTCTTTATGTCCCAGCGTTTACGGTAATCATTATCCCATTTTGCTTTGTAGGTTGCGATTTTCGGCCCGTCATCCGGAATTTGTCCAAATTTCATTTCGCGCAGAGGAAGAGTCCGGAGCCGGCGACTACCAAGAATACTCAAATAGAGTTCTCTGCCATTAATGTATTGTTCAGCAATTGCGTCGCCATCAAGCCGTTCGTGGATAAACTTAATTCTCTCGCAGAGGTCATCGGCATTCATTGCAAATGAGGCCTTCACGATTCCGGTGGATGCCTCTTCTTTGGTTGGCTTGACTATCGCAGGGAAAGACAGGTGTTTTAATAACCTGAACTTTTTACCTTTGCGGAAGACCTGAAAATTAGGTACTTTTATCCTGTGATAAGTCAGTATTTTTTTGGTCAATACTTTGTTGTTACACAATGCAAGAGCAGTTGTCCCTGAGCCGGTATATGCAATCCCGAACATTTCAAGAAGTGAAACTACGTTTTTATCCAGATGATATTTGTTACGAAAGACTTCTGCAAGGTTAAAGACGACGTCGGGTTTGTACTTGTCGATCGAATCAACCAATGGGCTGATGCTGTCATAGATGCCTACCGTACTGACTTCATGCCCAAGCTTCTTAAGCGCTTTGAGCACGCTTGCTTCGGTTAGCCAGTCAGCAGTTTTCAATTCTTCGGTAAAATCCTGGTTTTCAGGAGGCGCAGTCCCGCAATCAAGCAAAACAAGGACACGCAATTTCTTTTTAGGCTTTTCCGGCATGTTCATTTTCGTTTCTTAAATCCACCCGTATAACTGTAATTAACCAGAAGCGCCGTTACGTACGCAATCAGGTCTGAGTAGATGGCTGATTCATTATACGACTGATTGTGATGTACTCCAAGATGCAATTCATCACTCCTGACAATTATATCTTTTATAACGTTGCGTACAACATATTTTCTCTGACCAGTCCATTTAGATACCTGCTCAATCATACGTTCGCGATGGCGTCTTAAAAAATCGGATGCTTTTTCTATGTTACGGGATTCCGTTCCTGCAGCCTGCTGACTAAAAATTCTCTTTATGTATGGGTCATGAAATTCCGGTAGTTCATCTTCCGATGACTTTTTGCGCCGCTTATAATAGTTTTCAAGGGTGGACTTCAGGGAAGATACAGCCCAGTATTTTTTACCTCTTTTAACAAGAGGTTGCCGGTTACCAATTTGTTTCATCAGAGCATCGACGTATTCTAACTTTTCCAGAGCCCTCCATTTTTTGTACTGCTCTCTCCAGTTTTTACCTGGCGTGAGCCACACAGCAAACGTCTCAGCGAAATCCTCGTCAGGGTGGTATTGAGCGTAAAAACCGTCCAGGTGATGAACGAAATTTTTACTGTACGCATGGAAGCGGTAACGGTCCGGATAATCGGCAGAAAACGGGCCAAAGAGTTTACGCCAGCGTTTACGCCTGTGCAAAAGATATGCATAGTTTATCGCATGTCCTGTCTCGTGACGCAAGAGTTGCATACAGGGTTCATGCGTGTTCCCTTCAACCTCTCCAAGCATTTTATGCTCGAGTTGCCTGAGGCGCGGGTGCACAAGGTAAAACGGAATCCCTATAACCGGTTCGCCGTCAGGACACAGCCATTCGTCTGCAAGATAGCAGCGCGGATGGAAGTGGACGTTTTTCTGGTCAAGTTCTGAATATAACTGATGGATGCAATCCTCAAGGTATGTCCCTGCAATATCCAGTTTCAGTTCGCAAAGACGCACTTTCAGGAGTTCGTTTTCCTGTAAATCCGCCCATGAGTAAGATTGCGTTGTTTTTGTCATTCTGAGGGCGCAGCCCGAAGAATCCCGTAACATAGGTCGCGCGCTATGCCTTAAGCGTCACCAAAGGTTCTGCATCCAGGGAATGTGCGCGTGCCTGAATAGGTTTTACCTCAACGAATGATGGTATTTGTGGTGTACGCGCGTTGAAGAATGCTTGCGAGACAAAAACCAACCTATTTTCAGGAGTCCGTCCATAGTAATTGCCACGCCGTTTATCGTAGCCCTCTATCATTATGCAAGTAGTGTGGCCTAACATATTTTGGTTTTGAGCAAGCGCAAGTTCCTCGCAAAGTGCATTCAGCTGCATGAGACGTGCTGTCTTGGTTTCCTGAGGGACATCGTCTGTAAACTGCGCTGCTGCCGTTCCTGGCCTTGGCGAATATTTGAAAGTGAATGCTGAATTGAAATTACAAGTTCTGATAAGGTCGAGCGTCTGCTCAAAATCCTTATCTGTTTCTCCAGGAAAACCAACTATTATATCCGTAGTTATAGTTGCGTCAGGGGTTTGCTTGCGAATAGAACGGATGAGTTCCAGGTAATGCTCACGCGTATACCTGCGGTTCATTCTTTTAAGAATATGGTTTGAGCCGGATTGCACCGGCAAATGGAAGTGATGACAGAGTACAGGGTTGGAGGCGACGGCGGAAATCACGCGCTCAGTCAAGTCGCGAGGATGGGAAGTCATAAACCGCAGGCGCTTCAAGCCCGGGATTGCCGCAACACGTGTGAGCAGGTCTGCAAAATCATAGTATGTGGCCGGCGCGCCTGCGGTGCCGCTACTGTCGCCTTCTGCGCTGGCCGGCACATGGTAAGAGTTCACGTTCTGACCAAGCAGCGTGATTTCCAGTGCGCCCTGTTGCATGAGCCCTTCCACCTCTCTTACCACTTCTTCAAGCGGTCTGGATATTTCAGGTCCACGCACAAACGGGACGATACAGTATGAGCAATAGTTATTACATCCCCGCATGACAGGTACAAATACAGACGGTGACACCTGTCCCCTACTGGCCTGTTCGGCTCGCTCGACCAGGTCGCACCTGCCGGCAAACGGCAGCCGTCCGCCGTCGCCTCCAACCACGCAGACCCGCTTGCCGGTATTACCAAACCCGCCATTCAAGTATTCTGCTACTTTCTCCACGTGCCTCGCACCGATAACAGCATCTACATGTTTGAACTGCTCAAGTGCTTTTTCTCCCAGCTCCTCGGCAATGCATCCTGTAAGCACAAGACGCCTTCCCTGCTCCGCTTCTTTCCACTTTTTCAAACTCGCAAGATAACCAAGCGCACGCCTCTCGGCATTTTCCCTTACAGCACACGTATTCACGATAACAACATCAGCAGAATCAGCGTCCTTATCCCGGACAATCCCCCACCCTTCACTCACAAGCATACCTGCAAGCCGCTGGCTATCAGCAGCGTTCATCTGGCATCCGAAAGTCCGGATAAAGACTCTCATAAATATTATTAGCTTCCGATGGTCTTATTTTAATCCTTTTATTAAACTTTCCAGCGTATCAACAAAATCTATTGCATTTCTATAAATCTTTTCAGCATCTTTTTGCACAATAACTGCATCTGCCTTATACTGCGCTGTATTTCTTTTGGATTTTGTGGCCCACATTTTATTAACATATCTCTCATCGAGTCTTTTCGCAGACTTGATTTTCTCGATGTCTTTCGATTCTATAGCCTTTTCTTTGAAAACAAAATGATATTCTAATCCATCGATAAGGCTTTCGTGACTTCGGGCTTTTATTCCTATTGCGGCCAACGCAGCTGTTGCCGCATGAAACATTGCATAATATCCACAGCTTATAGTCCAATCATATCCGATATAATCGGCACTTACTTTTAGTCTTTTCTTGCTCTCTTTATCTTTTGAAGCCTCCATAAGCAAAGAACCGGTCTCGATATTATGCCTTGCTTTATCAACATGATATTTTACTAGTGTTGTAATCGTGGAATCTGCTCTTAAATCGCCGCTATCAAAATAACCTTTTACTTTTATTTTTAGCATTTCTTTCTTTAAATCGCTCATTTTACTACCTCCAATACTAGTTCCCAGAATTTCTCAGCACCAAAGAGTATTATTTTGTTTTTTAGAATTTCTTTCCCGACATTCTGTTCTTTATCTTTTAACATTGTTAATAGATTTGTTGGCTCAGAAACCATAGGGTTTATTTCGATACCGAAACCTTTTGACAAGGCAGCGCATTCCATATCTATAGTTTCATCATATTTCTTTTTTGAAGGAACAAGAATAAAAAGGTCAATATCGCTTTTTTTAAAGTCAGTCCCTTTAGCTAAAGACCCGAACAGAACGACAGAAAGTAAGTTAAAATCTGTTTTTTTAGGTAATACCGAAAGAAGTTTTTCAATTACAAAGAATTTTTTCTCTCTTTTCTTCAAGAATTCTTCAGCTATCTGATTCGATATTTTAACAAAGCTTGTTTTTACCTCCGGGTTTTCATAGTTAGGTCTACAATATTTACGGTTTGAGCGTTGGTCAACAACTATAATTTTTTTATCTTTCAATTCTTCAACTTGTCTATATACATAGCTGTAAGAAATGTTTGTTTTTGTGGCTAACTCGTTTATTGTAAACTGTGCATATACATCATCATAGAACAGCCTTATTATTTTATCTTGCATTTTAACCTCCGCTATCACTTGTGGTGATGATGTTATCACTAAAACTGATATATGTCAAGCTGAATTTTAAAGAGAGAAACATGCGTATGCCTATTTCGGGTGGGTGAGGATTTCCCTTTCGGCTGCTTTTTAGCAGCAGCTAGGGAGCTGATGCAGCGGCTTGCCGAAGGCAAGACGCAAAAACATCAAAATCGCCCCCGCAATTGGCGGTGCTTTGCCCCCAAAAAGAATTTCTTTTTTTCTTTTTGCCCCATTTAATTTTTTGTTTTCAGAAACGGAAAAGAAACTGCAATGTCAAAAGATTCAAAAGGTTATAAAAATATGCCAAAAAAAA
>CAZUQH010000018.1:0-23448 GCA_964622465.1 uncultured bacterium
GTGAAAAGGCAATTCCTCCCCACCCTTGCGGATGGGGCCTCCTTGCTTGATTAAGTGAAATGAATTCACGTAAAAAACTAATTGACTGGCTGAAAAAGCGAAAGGTCGGAATCCTTTCGGGTGGAGGTTCTTCGGAACGCGATGTGTCCCTGAAGTCAGGTATCGCCGTTCAAAACGCGTTACGTCATTTAGGAATTCTGCCGGTTATGATAGATCCTGCGGGCAGTTCAGAGAAATGGCTCCATAAAATCGCATCTTGTGATTACGTATTTATCGCCTTGCATGGTACCGGCGGAGAAGACGGTTGTATCCAGGGTCTTCTGGAATTACTGGATATACCATATTCTGGTTCGGGTGTACTTGCAAGCGCAATTGCGATGGACAAGATAGTTTCAAAACAACTCTTCAAAGCAAATAACGTCCCGACTCCGGATTGGTGTGTTTTAACAAACAGCAAACAAACGATTAAGAGAAATTTTACTTTTCCGGTCGTAGTAAAACCGCGTAACCAGGGTTCTGCAATCGGTACAAGTATTGTAAAGCGGGCTACACAGCTGTCATCCGCGGTCAATAAAGCGCTCAGGTATTCTTCCGAGGTGCTTGTAGAAAAGTATATCTATGGAAAAGAACTAACTGTTGCAGTTCTCGGAGAGGCCGCTCTTCCAGTTGTGGAAGTGGTTCCGAAAGGGGAATTTTATAACTATCGCTCAAAGTACGAAACCGGGATGTCGAGACATATCATTCCTGCTCGCATACCTCCCGTGGTTCAGCGTCAGGCAAAAAAGATTGCATTGAAGGTTCATCAGGTGCTTGGTTTAAGGGCAGTAAGCAGGGTTGATTTCAGGTGTGACAGGGACAACCGGCTGTTTGTTCTCGAGGCGAATTCCATACCAGGACTAACAAAAGTCAGCTTACTGCCTGATGCTGCACGCGCTGGGGGTATTGATTTTGATTCTCTTATTTTGAGAATTATCGAGGGGCCCCCTGAGGAGTCACTTTGAAACGTAACACAAGAGGAGTCCGAAAGTTTATAATATATGGATGTTTTGTGTTGGCTGGATTAATTGTCCTTACATGGCCTTGTGTTCTTGGCGTTAGACGTTCAAAAGTATTTCCTGTCAGCGAGATAAAGGTGCTTGGAAATAAAAATATAAGCGAAAATCAGATAATAAGCAAAGCAAGTATCGCTCTTGGCTCGAATATTTTTACAATTAGCAAATCGGAAGTCCGGCAATGTGTCGCTGACATAAATGAAATAAAAAAAGTTAGGGTGTGGCGTGATTTACCTGGCACAATTGTGATAGAAGTTGATGAATATGAACCGTTCGTCCAGGTGCAGCTAGGTGACAAGCAGTGGTTTTGTGACCGCGACGGCAATTTGTTCCATGGAAGGACAGACGTGGAATGCGTAATTATTTGCACATCTCAAGATGACGTAAAACCACTGGTAAAGATATATTCCACGATAAAAGATTTGAATTTACCTTTTGTTGTTGGTAGAATAGTAAAAGATAAGAGCGGGGACGTTAACCTTTATGCAGGAAATTTTAGCATCAAAGGCGGCGCTCTTGATGCTGATTCATCTTCAGGAATCAGAAAGAAGTTCAATGATTTAGTGAAGGCGCTGAATGATGCGCTGGCGAGAGGTGAAATTCCTAAATATGTTGACCTCAGATTCTACGACCAGGGCCGTATAATAATTCAGCGACAGTGATATGGTAAGAGAAAGCATCCTGACCGCAATCGATATTGGTTTCACCAGCGTAACAGTCGCAGTTGTCAGAGTAGGTGCTGACCAGGCGCAAGTTCTCGGCACAGGTCATGTTATTTGCCAGAACGGTCTGCAACGCGGGATGGTTACAAGCATAGAGGAAGTTGTAAATGCAGTAGTTGCGGCTGTAGGGCAGGCAGAGGAAGCTGCTGATATAAGAGTCAAGAATGTCCGCCTTGGAATCCGCGGTTTGCATGTGGAGTGCTTCACGCATCATGGGTCAGTTGCAATCACCCGCAGTGACCGTGAGATAACTCCGGATGATATAAGTGCGGTGCTTGAATCTGCACGCGCCGTCCATCTTGGTATGGATAAACAAATAATCGGAGTTATCCCTCTGGAGTTTATGGTTGATGAAACGAGCGAGATATCCAATCCAAACGGGATGGTAGGTAGCACACTTGGCGTAGATGTTTTCATTACCACTGCGTCTTCTACGGTTGTTGAAAATGTTGTCCGTGCAGTAAAACACGCAGGGTTCGATGTAGTTGACATATCTCCATCTCTCCTGGGAACTTGCGAAGCAGTCGTAACTCCGGAAGAAAAAGAGCTTGGTTGCGTCGCCGCCGATCTCGGTGGAGATGCTATAGATGTAGCGGTATACGGCGAGAAAAAACTCTTCCATGTTGAAGAAATACCGGCTGGTCTCGATCTCATTGTCTGGGATACGGCGCACGCGCTTGGCTGTTCGATCTCTCACGCGAGAGAAATTATAAAAAATTACGGCTGGGCTGGACCAGATTACGCACCGGATAATCAGACAATAGTCGTAACCGGTCTCGATGGTCGCGCTCAGAAGCGTATTTCAACAGAACAGTTAGCCAGTATTGTCCAACCACGCGTAGAAGAAATACTGGAAGCGATAAAAGAAGTTGTAACTCGTACTGGCAGGGAAAACCTGGTTGCAGCTGGCATTGTTCTGACTGGTGGAGGTGCGTTGCTCGGTGGTCTTGACCGTGTTGCAACAAATATGCTTGGTTGGCCAGCGCGTTTAGGCGTCCCTCTTCAATCCAGAATAATCTGTGAAATGGAAGATTCGCCGGTATTTTCAGCAGCGATCGGGCTTACGCTTGAGAAACAGGCATTTTCTTTTCGACGTGGGCCTGGTAGTCGCGGTGGAGGGATATTGAAAGGTATCAGGAAAATATTTGAAGAGTTTTGACTGGAGGATTCCATGCTAAGATTTCATACGAAAAGTGGCAATACTGCAAATATAAAGGTAATCGGAATGGGTGGCGGCGGTGGAAATGCCGTGAACAGAATGGTCGCTTCCGAAATTAAAGGCGTAGAATTCATTGCCGCAAATACGGACTCGCAGGCGCTTAGAAAATCCGTTGCTCAGGTTAAAATTCAGCTTGGTATAAGCACGACGAGAGGCCTTGGCGCTGGCGGCGACCCGGAGATTGGGCGTATTGCGACACAGGAAAGTGAGCAAACGATCAGAGACGTGCTAAGTGGTGCCGACATGGTATTTATAACAGCAGGAATGGGAGGAGGTACTGGAACGGGAGGAGCGCCGGTCGTGGCCCAAATAGTCAGGGAACTCGGTACACTTGCAATTACCGTTGTTACGAAACCGTTCCGTTTCGAAGGAGAAGCAAGAGCGAAAATTGCAGATAGGGGAATCGAGGCATTGCGTGACAAAGTCGACACTCTACTTATAATTCCAAACCAGCGTCTGTATACTGAACTGGACCCGGAAACACGGCTAAAAGACGGTTTTGAAAAAGCCGATGAAGTATTGAAACAGGCCGTGCAGAGTATTTCCGATGTTATAACTACCGATGGATTTATTAACGTCGACTTTGCAGACGTACGCTCAATTATGAAAGACGCAGGACGTGCCGTTATGGGAGTTGGTCAGGCAAGAGGTTCCAGGCGTGCAATAGAAGCAGCAAATAGCGCTATAACCAGTCCTCTTCTTGAAGACGTGTCAATTCAGGGAGCGCTCGGTCTGTTGGTAAACATCACGGGAAACGAAGATTTGACAATGCGGGAACTAGATGAAGTTATGGATGTCATTACAGGTGCGGTCTCGCAGGAAGTCCGCACTTTCTATGGGCAGGTTTTTGATAATACTCTACAGGATGAAGTACGGGTTACCGTAATTGCAACAGGTCTTTCTCAGGGGGAGAAAGCAGTAGACCACGCAGTACAGGGACGTGATTATACCGAGAGAACGAAAATGTTTATTCCCCGCCCATCCAGGAACGACGTGCCTGGCGGCCCATCGAAAACACCTGCGTACCTGAGAAAAGGGATAAAAGTAAAATTCGAGGAGCCAGAGAAAGACTCACCTTGACCACCACTTAGGTCGCCTGCCTTGGGTAGTGCCACGCACGCGGAAACCTTGAAAAGAGTTGCCCAATCTGATAGAATTGCCGTATGCTCCACATATACTTTGGAGACGGAAAAGGTAAGACAAGCGCAGGCATAGGTGCTTGTATCCGTGCGCTTGGTCAGGGTAAACGCATCCTTATCATACAGTTTCTGAAATTTGGATTCTCAACAGGCGAAGCAAAATTCTTGAGCAGGCGTCGTGGCGTAACGTTCAGGCAGTTTGGGCAGCCGGGTTTTGTAGTAGACGGAAAAGTTTCCCCTGCACTTAAAGCACTTGTACAAAAAGGTCTTGACTTTTCCATTAGAGAAATTTGTTGTGGTAAATGGGATATTGTCTTTCTTGATGAGTTGCTGGTTGCTGTCCAGTTTGGGATTGTTGACGAAAACGAAGTTATCACACTGATAAAAAAATGCCCTGCTAAAACGGAGCTTATTATTACGGGCCGAAAGTGTCCACCTTGTATAAAGAAACTTGGGCAATATGTTACGGAATTTAGAAAAATAAGCCATCCTTTTGATAATGGCGAGAAAGCACGATTAGGGATAGAGTGGTAAAAAAGAAAAAAAGTTCGAACAAAGCGAGTCTGCGCCTTGCAGGAGAACCTGCGCGGCGTGCACCGTCACTACACCGTTTTTATAAAGGCAAGATAGAAGTTATGCCGAGTTGCCCCGTGCGCCGGCTGGATGATTTTTCATACTGGTACACGCCCGGCGTTGCTGCACCAAGTAAAGAAATCTATTCCAATCCAGAACTTGTAAATGAGTATACAGGGAGATGGAATAGCGTTGCTATTGTAACCGATGGCTCAAGAGTTCTTGGGCTCGGTAGAGTAGGACCACGTGCTGCATTGCCGGTGATGGAAGGCAAGGCGATGCTTTTTAAATATCTTGGAGGAGTAAACGCCTACCCTATTTGCGTTCAAACAAAAACACCAGACGACTTAATAAATATAACACAGGCGCTTGAGCCAACTTTTGGCGGGATAAATCTTGAAGACATATCTCAACCAGCGTGTTTCCGCGTGCTCCAGCAACTTCGCGGAAAGATGAACATACCAGTGTGGCACGATGACCAGCAGGGCACAGCAACTGTAATTGTCGCAGGGTTCCTGAACGCGCTTGAGGTTTGCAACAAGAAAATCGGCCATGTGAAAGTTGCAATGGTTGGCGCTGGTGCGGCGAATATATATACTGCACGTTTGCTGATGCATGCCGGCGTTCATGGCGGAAACATTATTATGTGTGATAGCCGTGGTATATTAAACCGTAACAGGACTGACATAAAAGCGACGAATCCCTACAAATGGGAGATGTGTGAAAAGACCAACCATGAACAGCGCAGCGGAGGTGGACAGGAAGCACTGGAAGGAACGGACGTTGTCATAGCACTTTCTACGCCGGGTCCTGGAGTGATAAAACCAGAATGGATAAAACGTATGAGTTCGCGACCCGTCGTTTTTGCTGCAGCTAACCCTACTCCTGAAATCTGGCCATGGGAAGCGAAAGAAGCTGGTGCATACATTGTAGCGACCGGAAGGTCTGATTTCCCAAACCAGATAAATAACTCGCTTGGATTTCCCGCGATATTCCGCGGCGTTCTTGATGTAGGCGCATCTTCAATTTCAAACGATATGTGTATTGCTGCTGCGGAAACACTCGCTTGCTGGGCCAGGAATAAGGGATTAAAACCGGACTACATAGTACCAACTATGGAAGAGTGGCGTGTATACGTTGAAGTCGCAGTAGCAGTTGGGATGCAGGCAATAAAAGAGGGGATAGCGCGTCGTCATTTAACGAGAGAGAAATTGCGGCGGCAGGCAGGTAGAATAATAGAGGATGCGCGCGCAAAATTGCATACTTTAATGCGCGAGGGACTGGTGCCACTTTCGCCGCAGATGAAAACAAAACATTGGTAGGACTTTGTGGGTTTGACAGGTGATTGCAGGTGATTAGCGAAGAGAAAGTTGCGCGTGCAGTTAGTAATCTTTGCTTAAGTAGTGAGCGCTCAATAGTGAGCGACGCACTCCAGGAACTCAAACGTTCTCTTAAGAAAGAGACAGCCGGTCCAGGAAAATTATACCTCGAGCAAATTATTGCAAACAATCAGATAGCAAAACAAAAATTGCTCCCGGTATGTCAGGATACCGGTGTTTCAATTTTCTTCGTTACGTCTGGCGAAAAGACAGGTTTATCTGACACTGAAATTGCAGGTGCAATCAAAAAAGGAGTTAAGGATGCTTGGAGAAAAGGGTACTTTCGTCCATCAATTGTCCTCAACCCGTTAAGACGCAGTAATACGGGTGACAATACCCCACCAGTAATACATTTTGAGCCACCCAGAAAAAAATCCGGAACTTTAAAAATTTCTTTTCTTGCTCAGGGCGCTGGTTGTGAAAATATGAGTTGGGTTGAAATGCTGGAGCCAGGCATTGGAGAAGAGGAATTAGCTCAGTACATTTCAAAAAAAGTTATTATGCGGGCTTTTAATGCTTGCCCTCCTATAGTTATTGGGATTGGGTTAGGCGGCACGATTGAGGTTGCAGCGTATCTTGCAAAGAGAGCATTGTTAAAGAAGGCAGGCGAATACTCGCGGGACGTTCATATCGCGCGATTGGAAAGAAAAATTTTGAGACAAATTAACCAAAGCGGCATTGGTCCCGGCGGACTTGGAGGAAAAACCACGGGGATAGGTGTCCACGTAGATACAGCACCCAGCCATATCGCTTCTCTTGCAGTTGCCGTGAATTTGCAGTGCTGGGCAGTCAGGCGCGGAACAGTTGTGATAAGGAATGAGTAATAGATACAAGAAATTAGTGTTGCCGGCCGGTAAGAAAGAAATAGGTATGCTCCGTCAGGGCGAGATATGTCTTGTTTCTGGTGTGATGTGGACAGCTCGCGATGCCACACTACGCAATCTCACGGATTGCTGGAAAAAACAGCGCAGGTTGCCCGTATCTTTGAAAGGGCAAGCGATTTACTATACAGGTCCATGTCCTGCTCCGCCTGGCATGGCAATTGGTCCCTGCGGTCCAACTTCAAGTTGTAGAATGGAGCGTTATCTTCCGTTTCTTCTGGAACAAGGGGTAAACGTTACTATTGGTAAAGGGAAGTATAGCGAGAATGCAGTGAAGCTGGCTCGTCGCTGGCAATCTCTGTATTTGATACCGGTTGCGGGTCCGGCGTGGCTTGCTACAAGGGTTGTCCAAGCAGAGGTCATTGCATTTCCGGAACTTGGTCCGGAAGCAATGCGTAAGTTAGTTATCAAAGAGTTCCCATCTTACGTTATGATAGGTGGGATGTCTCGCTGAGTATGGAGGCGGGAAATGAAAATATGCGTTATTGGTTTTGGTAATATGGGCAGTGCATTATCAAAGGGATGGGTAACCAAAAAAATACTTAAACCATCCGGCATTATAATCGTAGATAAGCGAGTCGAACGGCTGCGGCTTGCACAAAAATTCAAATTCCACACCAGTTCCAACATAACAACAGCAGTGCGAAATAGCGATACGGTTCTTATTGCAGTAAAACCACAGGATTTATCAGTCGTGCTTTCCAGTATCAAGAAGGGGATTTCGGGCCAGTTGGTTATATCAATTGTTGCCGGTATTACGAATCACAATCTTCTTTCTGCGCTTGGCGGTCGCACCAGGACAATCCGGGCTATGCCAAATACCCCGGCGCTTGTTGGTTCGGGGATGACAGCATTTGCGCGGGGCAAAAATGCGACTGCTCGTGATGCTAAAGTAGTCCGCCGGCTTTTTGGCGCTGTTGGAGAGACAGTAGAGTTGCGCGAGAATGACCTTGATGCAGTGACTGCGGTGTCCGGTAGCGGACCAGCTTACTTTTCATACTTCCTGGAGTCGTTTCTCTCAGGAGCACGCAAACTTGGTCTTGAGAAAAAATTGGCTGAATCTCTGGTTATGAAAACGGCAATAGGTACGTTAGAACTACTTATCCAGACAGGAATGTCACCAGAGAAACTCACAAAGCAGGTAACGTCAAAGGGTGGTACAACCGAGGCGGCAATCAGGCACCTTGAGAGCAAACGATTTCGCCTGCTCATAGAACAAGCAATAAAAAAAGCGTGGTTGCGTTCGAGTCATCTCGGAAATAAGTAAAACGTATTATTGTGCTATTTTGGCGTGTAAGGGCGGTTTTTGGACTTTTCCGGATTTGATACAGGTAGTACAAACCCATGCTCGCGTTACGCGACCATTCAATACCAATCGCACACGCTGCAGGTTCGGCTTGAATTTTCGTTTCGTATGACGATTTGAATGACTGACTGCAGAACCAGACATAGTGCCCTTGTTACATATTACGCATCTATATGCCATTTCTATCCTCCAAAGGTGAAAGCATACACTACCAAAATTTTATTTGCAAGTCAAGCGGCAGTTCATGGCGAGTAGTGCCCTAGTTACATGGATGAACTAAATAAGTCGATTCGATGGCTTAAGGGTATAGGGGAACAGAAGGAGCGATTATTTAACCGGCTTGGTGTTTTTACCGTCCAGGGCTTTTTGTACTATTTGCCATTCAGATATGAGGACCGCTCTCGAATCAAACTGCTGGCACAGGTTCAGCCGGGAGAGGAAACTACTATAAATACAGTGGTAACCAAAACGCAGGAAATTCCGACCAGGTCTCACAAAAAACTACTAAAAATACTTGTTGAAGATGGCAGCGGCCGTGCAACGTTGGTGTGTTTCAACCAGCCGTATCTGAAGGATACTTTGCCTCCAGGAACGCGTATCTTTGTATATGGCAGATTTGAGGCGGGGAAAAAAGGGCTGGAGACAACGAACTTCAGCTACGAGAAGTTTGTTCCCGGAGAGGACGAATTACTGCATACGGGGAGGATTGTTCCGATTTACCGTGTGACGCCTGGGCTCACGGTTCGAACCATAAGAAAACTTATCAGACAAACACTGAATACTCATCTGAAATATGTCCCTGAAGTGCTCTCTAAAACCATCATGCGGGAATATGCACTTGAAGGCGTTCAGGACGCAATCCAGCAAATACACTTTCCTTCGCGTATGGAAGATGTTTCAAACGCGCACAGACGCCTTGCTTTTGATGAGTTCCTTTTGCTGGAAGTTGCACTTGCACTCGAGGTAACAAGGAACAAGCGAATAAGAAAAAAGAGGGAGTATGAAATTCACAGAAACCTGTTGACCCCATTCAAACAGAACCTGCCGTTTCAGTTTACTCTAGCGCAGACGCGCGCCATCAACCGTATATTCGAACGTATGCGTTTCATATATCCAATGAACGTACTCTTACAGGGAGATGTTGGCAGTGGAAAAACCGTTATCGCATTAAGCGCAGTGCTTCTGGCAATAGAGAATGAATATCAGGCAGTTATTATGTGCCCAACTGAAATACTTGCGGAGCAGCATTATCTTACCATCCACAGGATAGTTGAAAAGCTTGGCATTAAGATAGACCTGTTCATTGGTCGTCAAGGTATTCGCAAGAGACGAGAAAAACTGGAGAATCTCGCTAATGGAAAAACATCCATTGCAGTTGGGACTCATGCTCTGCTTGAACCAGACATAAAATTTCATAAACTTGCTTTTGTAGTAGTAGATGAACAGCATAAGTTTGGGGTTGTGCAGAAAGCGAAATTACAACAAAAAGCAGAACGTCCGGACGTGCTTGTTATGACTGCTACGCCAATACCGAGAACACTTGCTATGACTTTGTACGGGGACCTGGAAGTAGTGATTGTCAATCAACTACCGCCTGGCCGCAAGACGGTCATAACCAGGTTTGTAAATGATACTGGAGCATATGAATTTGCGATTTCTGAGTTACGACGCGGGCGACAGGTGTATGTGGTTTATCCGCTTGTTGATGATTCGGACAAGGTTGATTTGAGGTCAGCGACGCGGATGGCGCGACGTCTGGAGGAAACCGTTTTTAAAGATTGGCGCGTAGGTCTCCTGCATGGTCAACTCAAAAGCGAAGAAAAAGAAACGGTTATGCAAAAATTTCTTGCCAGAGAATTTGACATTCTTATTTCCACTACTGTAATCGAAGTCGGGATAGACGTGCCAAATGTCAGTACTATCATAATAGAACAATGTGAGCGTTATGGGCTGAGTACTCTTCATCAGTTGCGTGGCCGTGTCGGTCGCTCTGAGCATCAGTCCTATTGCTTCCTTGTTGGTAATCCGGGGAGTGAAGATGCACGCCGGCGTATTGACACAATGTTAAAGACAACTGACGGTTTTCGTATAGCGGAAGAGGACTTGCGTTTGCGAGGTGGAGGGGAATTTTTCGGTACAAAACAGCATGGTCTCCCGGAGATGAAAATTGGTGGCGTAGTGAATGATGCAGACGTACTTACAGAAGCCAGGAACGTGGGATTTAGCATCGTCAGGTCTGACCCTGATTTGGCGCGTCCTGAGAATAAAGACCTTAAGTGGAGGGTCTGGTCTGAGTATAGCAAAAAATTTCATCTTGGGCACGTTGCTTGAGCCCGTAAATTAAATTTATGGAGGGATGGTTATGAATAAGAAAATTGCAGTGTACCCCGGAAGTTTCGACCCGGTTACGAACGGCCACCTTGATATAATCACGAGGTCAAGTGAACTCTTTGACCGTTTGATAGTTGGTGTGCTCAAGAACACCTCAAAGCCCTGCACTTTCGCAATTTCTGAGAGAATAGCAATGCTTGCGTCTTGTACCAGAGGAATCAATAACGTCTACGTAGCAGGTTTTGACGGATTGCTGGTTGATTTTATGAAACAGCACAAGGCAAGAGTAATTGTCCGTGGATTAAGAGCGATTTCTGACTTTGAATATGAATTCCAGATGGCGCTGATGAACAGGAATCTTTATCCGCAAGTAGAAACGGTCTTTCTTATGACCGACGAGCATTATTCCTACCTTTCATCTTCGATTGTTAAAGAATTGGCCGGGTTTAATGCAGACATCAAAAGTTTTGTTCCGCGGTCTGTCATGCCCTATCTTAATAAGCAGCGGACTGCGCGTGCAAAAAAATATTCTGACTCCAGCAAAACTATTGTTAAAAAACGCAGAAAGCATTGACAATTAACGGAATTATCAGGTATATTATAGATAGACCTTGTTAATCAGGGAATTTAAAAGAGTCGGAGCCAAAATCAAAGATGGACAAAGCGTCGACGTATCGTAAGAAGCTGGGTGAGTTGCTGGTTGAGTATGGGATAATTACCCAGGAATGCCTTGAAGAAGCGCTCGAAGAACAGAATCGTACTGGCGGAAAGATTGGCGAAATCCTTATATCCAGGGGTTACGTTACTGAAGATGTGCTGCTCGCTTTTCTGGGAAAGGAGCACAACGCTCCCTATGTAAAACTCTCCGAATATGGGAAAATTCCCGATGAAGTAATCAAAACCCTTCCGGAAAACGTAGCGAGAGCGAACACTCTTATCCCGATCGAAAAAAGTGGCGATGTTCTCACTGTAGCTGTGGGTGATCCTGCATTTCTTGAAAAGACAGATGACCTGTATATACGCACAGGTTTAAAGATAAAACCTGTGCTTGCGAATGAGCGGGAAATAAAAGAAGCGATTGATAAGTATTACACCCACAAGGGAACAATGGAAGACATCCTTGAGGAAATGGAAACAGAGGGTAAAGGAACGGATGTAGAACTTCTCAAAGAGAAAGAGGAAGGAGAAGCAAGCGATGTCGAGGCAGCCGAAGAAGCGCCTGTCGTCAAGCTGGTAAATATGATGTTGAGCGATGCCGTTAAAGCACGCGCATCAGACATACATATTGAGCCATATGAAAAATCCGTTAGAGTAAGGTATAGAATTGACGGGATATTGCACGAAGTAGCATCCCCGCCAAAACGTCTCCAGAATGCGCTTATATCCAGAATAAAGATTATGTCAAATCTTGACATTGCTGAGCACCGGCTTCCACAGGATGGCAGGATTAGAATAAAACTTGGAGAACGTGAAGTTGACCTCCGTGTCTCAGTTTTACCAACATCCTTTGGAGAAAAAGTAGTTATGCGTATCCTTGACCCTACCTCTTTGTGCCTGGATCTGGAACGTCTTGGTTTTGAACCAGATGTACTTGAAAAATATATGAAAGGTATAGATGTACCACATGGGATTATTCTGATAACAGGCCCGACTGGTTCCGGGAAATCGACTACTCTTTATACAACTCTAACCCTCAAGAATACGCCTGACGTAAACATTATAACTATCGAAGACCCTGTGGAATATCGAATAAAAGGAATAAACCAGGTGCAGATTAAGCCAGAAATTGGACTAACTTTTTCGAATGGACTGAGGTCGTTTTTGCGCCAGGACCCGGATATTGTTATGGTCGGTGAAATCCGTGACGCAGAGACCGCAGAAATAGCTATAAATGCCGCATTGACAGGGCATCTCGTTTTCTCGACAGTGCATACGAATGACGCTCCAGGTGCCGTAACCAGATTGACAAACATGGGAGTGGAGCCATTTCTTACCACGTCAACCGTGTCTATGGTAATAGCACAGCGGCTTATGCGCGTCGTGTGCCCCAAGTGTAAAGAAACGTATAAGGTATCTTTTCAGAAATTGAAACAGCTGATAAATATAAACGAAAAGGACGTCAATGGGCAGTCAGAGGTTACTCTGGTCAAAGGCAAGGGTTGTGAGAATTGTACAAATACGGGTTATCATGGCCGCACTGCTATTTACGAAGTCCTTATTATGGATGACGATTTGAGAGACCTGGTTTTAAGGAGAGAACCAGCACACGTTCTGAAAAGGACTGCTGTTGCAAAAGGTATGCTGACACTCCGTGACGCTGCAATCCGTAAGATGCTTGCAGGAATTACCAGTATTGACGAAGTCGCAAGGGTTACCTATACCGAGGGCGAATGACTGAACAGAATCCTTTGCTTGATGAGTTTATTTCAGCTGGAATTGAAAGACGCGCCTCAGACATCCACATTACAGTTGGCTGTCCTCCAACTCTACGGATAGACGGCGAGTTAGTCCAACTGAAACATGACCCGTTAAGTATAGAACAAGTGAAGAATATCGTTCGTTCTCTGGTATCCGAAGAGGGACGGGGACAACTGGAGAGAGGTCGGGAAATTGATGTTGCTTTTTCTGTTGCTGGTGGTTGGCGTATCCGCTGTAACATATTTCTCCAGCGTGGAAGTCCTTCTGTAGCTGTCCGCTTGATACCTTCAGAATTTAAGAGTTTCGAAGAACTTGGACTGCCTACAGTTATCTATGATGTTGTTAAATTATCGCAGGGACTTGTTCTTGTCACCGGCCCAACCGGCTCCGGTAAGACCACCACCCTCGCATCTGTCATAAATTATATCAATCAAAACCGTTCATCCCACATAATTACGATAGAAGACCCGATTGAGTATATACATAAACACGGAAAGTCAATCATTCACCAGAGAGAGGTAGGGTCTGATACGCATTCCTTTGCTGACGCATTAAAATACGTGTTGAGAGAGGACCCGAACGTAATTCTTATTGGTGAGATGCGGGACCTGGAGACAATTGCAGCAGCGCTTACAGTCGCTGAAACCGGTCACCTTGTGTTTGCAACATTGCACACACCGGATGCTTCCCAGTCAGTGAACCGCATAATAGACGTATTCCCTCCATATCAACAGATGCAGATACGAGCGCAGCTTTCATTCGTTTTACAGGCAGTATTTACACAGAAGTTACTTCCGCAAGCGAGCGGAAAAGGCAGAGCCCTTGCCTGCGAGGTACTGATTGCAACAAGTGGAATCCGTGCACTTATCCGCGATCAGAAAGAAGAACAGATTCCGCTATCTATCCAGACAGGTGCCAAGTACGGCATGCAGACAATGAATGCTTCCCTCGTTGATTTGTATAGGAGAGGGAAGATCGATTACCAGCAGACGTTGGCTGCCAGTTCAGACATTGAGGATATTAAACGGCTCCTTGCAAATAAAGGTAAATCGTAAATATGCCGGCATTTAGTTATAAGGTTAAAACACCGCGTGGCGGTGTAGTGGTTGGAACGCTTGATGCACCTGAGCTGCGTACGGCTGCAGAGATGCTCAGGCGTCAGCGTTATGTTGTGCTTGATTTGAAACCGGGTCGTGGGATAGGTGAAGCCGGAACTACGAGTGCCAAAGGTGGTGCCGGTATTTCTCTATTCAAGCCGAAAGTAAAGGCAAAAGATGTCGTATTGTTCTCAAGACAGCTTGCAACAATGGTTGGCGCAGGCCTTCCGATTATGCGAGGTTTAGGCACGATGATAGACCAGGTCGAAAACCCCGCAATGAAAGATGTGGTTACCAAGATAAGGGATGATATTGAGCACGGTATATCTATTTCCCAGGCAATGGCTAAATTCCCAAAGATATTCAACACTTTGTACGTAAGTATGGTCGCTGCCGGTGAAACAGCAGGTAACCTGGACCAAATTCTTGACCGTCTTGCAGGATATCTTGAAGCAGCAGAAGAACTACAGAGAAAAGTAAAAGGAGCAATGTCCTATCCAGCGGTAATAGTAAGCGCGGTTATCGTGGTTGTCATATTCCTGATGGTTTTTGTCATCCCAACATTTGTTAATGTTTTTCAGGAGGCAGGCGCCAAGCTTCCTATGATGACGCAAATAACTATAGGTATGAGTAATTGGATGAAGAATAACATTGGTGTCCTCGTAGCTATAATTGCAGGTATATTTTTCTTCCTTAGATGGTATCGTAGTACTCCAGGCGGTTCATTGGCAATAGACCGGATTCTTCTACGTGCGCCTGTATTTGGCCAGCTCATCAGAAAGCAGGCAGTTGCAAGATTTACAAGAACACTTTCCACTATGATACACGGCGGTGTCCCGATTTTACAGGCGATGGAAGTGGTAGCAAAGACATCCGGAAACAGGGTTGTTGAAGAAGTAGTTATAAAATCAATGGAAAGTATCAAGGAAGGTGAGAAGATTTCCGAGCCATTAAAACAGTCAGGTGTTTTCCCGCCAATGGTAATACAGATGATTTCAGTTGGAGAAGAGACAGGTAAACTCCCGGAGATGCTGGTGAGAGTTGCAGATTTCTATGACTCAGAGGTTGATACAGCCGTTGCGTCGCTTTCCTCAATGATAGAGCCGCTTGTTATAATATTTATGGGTGTCATTGTTGGTTTTCTGGTTATTTCAATGTTTATGCCAATGTTTGAACTTGGCCAGGTAGCTTCGGGTATGTAACAAAATTAGCAAGCGGGCTTGACACTTGTATGAAACTGGACTATAATATTAAAGACAGTAGCATATACTGTCGGAAGGAGGTGAAAAAGAATGTTAAAGATGAAGAGTGAGCGCGGTTTTACCTTGATTGAGTTGATGATTGTTATTGCTATCATCGGTATTCTGGCAGCAGTAGCGATACCGAGGTTTGCAAACATTATGCTCAAGGCAAGGGAAGGTGCTACAAAGGGAACGCTTGGTGCTATCCGCAGCGCATTGACAGTGTACTATGGATTGTACAGCGGCGAGTGGCCTACTCAACTCTCGGATTGCGTAAGTGCCGGTACACTGGATAAAATTCCAGATGCGAATGCGCTTGGTACAGGTTGGCCGACTGGCGGTGACATGGATTCGGTGTCGGACGTTGGCGGTGCAGGCAGCACCGAAACATTTGATGCCGGTGATCTTGACGACAGTACTGCCTGGATTTACTGGCCAGGAGATGGCGCAGCGACGGTCAACAAGACAGGCACCGACAGCGCAGGGCTTTCCTACACCACCTGGTAAGCCAGTTTGGGAGAAGGGTTGGTTGTCAAAGGTCAGCGACAAAAAAACGTATTTTTACATCAAGTTATACGCTGAACTCAAAATAGCCAACCCTTTCTTTTTGTGTATTCTTTTGATAGATGACCGATACAATCTTTATTGTTTTAAGCTTCATTCTCGGGCTTATTGGTGGTAGTTTCGCCAATGTATGTATATGGCGATTGCCACATCACATTTCTATTATTTCCCCACGTTCCAGATGTCCCGGGTGTAATGCCGCAATCAGATGGTATGACAATATACCTTTGCTCTCCTATATAATCCTTAAAGGCAGGTGCAGAAATTGTGGCGCACGCATATCTTTCGGATATCCACTTGTTGAACTAGCATCTGCATTACTATTTGTTTTTGCATTTTTAAGATGGAAGCCATCTCCTGTTTTTGTGTTATGTCTGTTTTTACTTATTCCCATCTTGCTCTCAATAATTGCGATTGATTGGAAGCATGGAATAATACCAAATGCGCTCGTCCTCTGGCTTGGAGTTGTCGGGATTTGTTCGGCAATTGCAAATCCTTTGTTTGCAGCCGGTAATTCATCAATGTGGAAAATGCTCCTTGACTCAGCAGTAGGAGGTGTTGCCGGTTTTTTCATCCTTCTTGCCATCCGGTCGATTGGAAATCGCGGCTATCACAAAGAAGCAATGGGTCTGGGCGATGTGAAATTATTTGGCGCAATAGGTTTTTTGCTCGGATGGGAAGGGGTATTGTGGGTGATATTTCTTTCCAGTACTGCTGCTGCAATCGTGGGTATTATTTTTCACTTCAAAAATGGGAGAAAAGAGATACCGTATGGACCATTCATAGCAGGTGTGGGACTTGCTTATCTCTTGACTTTTCCATGGAAATTGTGGTAATGTAACAATATAAAGATATGGCAGTAAAACTATCTATCAAAAAGCGTTCTTCTACACTGCTTGCGGTTGACCTGGGTTGCCATAGCGTCAAGGTGATGTCGCTTACTCCGTCAGAAACCGGGTATTCTTTAGCTGCCTGGGCAATAAAACCCCTGCCTGCCTCAAACATAACTGAACTTCCTTCCCAGGAAAGAATAACAATACTCTCCGACTGTCTGCAATCATTGGTATCTGGGTTGAAAATAAAAGGGAGAGCGTGTACAACTTCCGTCTCAGGGCCATCCGTAGTCGTGCGGTTCGTAAAATTCCCGAAGATGACGGAAGAAGAACTAACTCAGGCGCTAAAATTCGAAGCCGAACCATATATCCCCTTTAACATGGACGAAGTTTCATTAAGTCATTGGACAATGGGTGAAGTAATGGAGGAAGGAGAGCCAAAAATAGAAGTATGCCTTGCTGCTGCAAAAAACGACATTGTACAGGAGCGCATAGAAATTATTGAGCGAGCTGACTTGAGGGCAGGAGTAATAGATATTGATGGAATAGCAGTTTCCAATGCTCTTGAAATTGCCATGCCAGACAGTAAAGAAACTGTTATGGTTGTCAATATGGGCGCAGAAAAGACCAATATAGTGATACTTGAAGGTCCTCGTCTGTTTGTGATACGCGATATCGCCAGCGGAGGATTAGCATGGACGCAGGCAATACAACGAGAGCTAAATATGGATTATCCTTCTGCAGATAAAGCAAAATTGGAAGAAGGTCTCAATGGCAAGCGGGAAATATCGGATGCGCTTTCTGGACCTGCACGGGAGCTCGGTGTTGAAATTCGCCGCTCTCTTGATTACTATCAGGCACAACGGGAAGAAAGAAATATAAATCGTCTGCTTTTAACGGGCGGCGGAGTATTACTTAAAGGCCTGGACCACTTCTTAAGTGAACGCTTTGGTGTGAATGCAGAACTGTATAATCCGCTTGTGAACGTAGATACTTCAGCTGTGTCCCCCGCACCAGATGGCGCAACTGCTACTAAGTTAACAGTTGCTACCGGTCTGGCCCTAAGGAGATTGCGCGAGTGATCCGTATAAACCTGGTTCCACAAGGAAAAAGGCGTGGCACTGGTCCGGGTATACCTTGGTTGGCGAAGTTAAAAACAGCCGACCCTTTCATTCTAATCTGGATTGTCGCTGGGCTAATTTGTGCGATAGCATTCCTTGTGATTGGGGTCCAAAAAGCCAGTATTTCTGGTTCTATCAAGAAAGTGGAAACTGAGCTTGCAAGTAAGCGGGCGATAGTAGAAAAAGTGCGAAGTATACAGTCACAAACCGCTTCTTTAACAAAGAGAAAGAATACCATAGTAACTCTTCACGAATTCCGTATTTCTTATCCCACATTCCTTGGAGACCTCGCGTCTCTTACTCCAGAGGAACTGTGGCTGGAGCGGCTTGGCACCGAAATTGACCCGGCATCCATGAGGGTTACTTTGAGCGGTTGTGCACTTACAAACTATGCAATTGCGGACTTAGTAAAAGTACTGGAGAAAAACGACAAATTCGCAGATGTCAAACTCATAGATATTTCCAGTGAAAAGGCAGGGAATGCCGTAGTTCGGCGGTTCAATTTGACGGCAATGTACTCCTGGAGCAGCGAAAGAAAATGAATCTTACCAGACAACAGAAAATCCTGATTACGTTACTTGTCGTAGTAGGGGTGATAATGGTTTTTGTGAATGTTATAGGCCCACAGATGACAATACTGAACAGACAAAAAGCAAAACTAGAATCTTCTCGCAATGAATTGAAGTTTGCAATTTCTCAGATAAGCCAGATTGACCGCCTGAGCCAGCAATTGGTTGACCTGAAAAATCAGGTTGGCAGATTGGAAAAGATATTACCTTCGTCTTTTGATATTGCGCATTTTGTGAAAACAATAACCAGCGTTGCAGAAAAGAACGAACTCGAAATATCCCGCCTGCCTTCCGAGCAGGTTATTGGCGGGGAACAATACATAGCCCATAGGTTCACCGGGCTAAGCGTGGAGACGGACTACCATACTTTGGGAGAGTTTTTTGGCGATATTGCAAATATGGGACAGATTGTCGGGATAAGGAACCTGAATATACAAAAGCCGGGTACTCCGGGTTCATCGTCACGGCCAATAAGTGCGACTTTTGACCTGGAGGTATACACATTCAAAGGATGAATGTTATCATATTGTCATTGCGAGGAACGGTAGCCGCAGGCTTTAGCCTACGCACCTTAAAAGGTGCGGCTACAGCCTGCGTTGTAGGCACGAGCTTGCTCGTGCAAATGACGAAGCAATCTCATAACATTATAATATTTTTACTTACGATATTTTTGCTGCCTTCCGTAGTATCGTGGCATAACGCGCCACAGGCAGCGGAGCAGCAGCCGTTGGTTATCGAACCATTTATATATGAAGGTGCAAAATATCGTGACCCATTCCTGTCGCCTTTTGATTCCGGCGCAGTGAAAAGCCAGAGTAAATTCCTGCTTGGCGGACTGCATCTTAAGGGGATACTCCGTACAAGCAAAGGCCTTGATTATGCAATAATCGTTTCTGAAACAGGGAATAGATATATTCTGGTGGGCCAGCGGCTTTACGATGATTATGACAAAGTAGTCCCTAACGTACAGGGTTACGTTCGAGAAAATACCGTTATACTTAAGAGCGGTAATCAGATAAAAGAGTTGCTCACGGAGGAGAAAAGATAAATGAAAAATATACGGAAATTAACTGTTTTGACCCCTGTTGTAACTGTTTTGTTGCTTTTGCAGACATATTGCATTGCCAGTTCACTGGTGAAGTTTACCGGTGTCGAACTGAAGAAGTTCGACGAAAAGAAAGCCGACATTCTGGTACATCTTACGGGAGATGCAAAGTATCACCTGTTTAAGATTGACGAACCACCACGTCTCGTATTGCAGATTGCTAATTGTGAGCACAGCTGGCCACAGAAGGAATTGCCTGTAGAAAATACAATTTTTGCCAGGATTCGCACAGGGCAATTCCAGGATGACCCGAAGATTGTGCGCATTGTTCTTGACCTTAAAAAAGACGTGTATTATGACGTTGCAGAGAAAGACGGGTTATTACTTTTGACGGTCTCAGGTGAACAGCAGTATGCAAAGGCGGTGTTCACAGCAGAAGTACCAACTACTCGCAAGGAACAAGCAGTGCCTAAAGAACGTACACAAACCGAAATTGCCAGGAATGTGCCGACAAAGGAACATCTGGCAAGAGTCGAAGAAGTAAAAAGACAAGAACAGAAACGTGCCAGCGAACCAGCCACTTCTGCGGCCGTGGAAACGCCGATTGGAGGAGTCGTTCACTCGCTGAGTAAGAAGGAAATCAGCGTGAACTTTGTTGACGCTGACCTGATAGACGTAATCAGGGTTTTTGCCAAGCACACCAACAAGAACATTTTACTCAAAACAGGTGTCAGCGGGAAAGTAAATTTACGGCTTGAAAAAGTTCCTCTGGACGAAGTGTTGTGGACGATTCTTAATGAGAATAATCTTGTTGCAGTGCGTGAGTCAGAGAACGTGGTTCGTGTCTTGCCGCGCGATCAAATACCTACAACCCGTGCATATTTTGTACTTAAAAACCGCAAACCAGAAGAAGTTGCAGGAAGTGTCCAGCAGGCGTTTGGTAATGAGCCCAGTTTAAGCATGGTTGTGGATTCAGGAAGTAATAATCTCATAGTCACCGCTCCACCCGATGTTATTGAGAAGGTCAGGGATATGATTGAACGCCTGGACGTCAAGGCACGTCAGATAAAAATAACCTCGCGCGTGATGGAAGTAACCAAGACAGATAAATCAGACGTTGGTATCAAATGGGAGGTAAGTAAAGACAACGCAATTCCATTCACACTTGATGGAGAGTCGCTGGAACTCTCAGGCGGAATCCATCCTCAGTGGGCCGGGGAAATGGTTGCGTATGGTCTTCTTAGCGTTGCTGCAATACTTGACCCCGGGCAGTTGAACGTAGTATTGAGTGCCTACACCGAGAAGTCCGGCGTCTCGATTCTAAACCATCCGTCAGTCGTAGTGCAGAACAATGAGGAAGCAAACATTCATATAGGTGAAGACGTGCCATACCTTACCTATCTTGTTACCGATACAGGGACGGAACAGAAAATGGAAACAGTAAAAGTTGGAACTATGTTAAATGTGACGCCATCCTGTAATCCGGGGAGTGACCTCATACGGCTAAACTTAAATGTAGAAGTAAGTGAACTTTTGGGTATGGAGGCTGCAGGCCCTCATACGACTACAAGAAATGCTTCTACTATTGTTAGCGTAACTGATAAGCAATCAATAATAATTGGAGGACTTATCAGAAACAGGGAACAGCAGGTTGTTAAAAAGGTGCCTTTTCTCGGAGACATACCACTTATTGGACTTTTATTCAGAAATAAGTACACAGAAACAGTACGGACCGAACTATTTATAGTGCTGACTCCTGAATTGGTCGGCTAAAGTATCAAAGCAGTTTTCCAACCACACAGTAACTTATCTGTAGCGGTGGCATTTATGCCACTTTAGTTGTTGGATAAAAAAGATATTGTTTTTTGCGATTCGACAGTTAAAACAACCACCTTTAGACATTATTGCTGCCCTGTTTCTCGCTATCCTTTCCTTTATCCCGGCGTCCAGACATCCTGCGGGTTTTCAGATACTAACCCTGATAGTTGCATTTTTTATCCTGGCCGGTTCATGCGGGTCCGGTAAGGTACAGATACCAATCAAAAATATCCCTGGCGCATTGCCACTGCTGCTACTTGGCCTGTGGGCGGTGGCCTCGTCCATATTCTCTACATATCCTGGCGGTTCACTCGAACAGCTGCCACTTGCATTTCTTCCATTTCTGTGGCTTTATCTTTTTGCTATACTGCATAGAGAAAATGCAGGTGATAAGACGTCTGACAATTTTCTCGTCGTAGCTAATATCATTATTGTTGCAATGTTGTTACACTTTCTTATTACGCTTCTCCCTGCCATTTCTCCCGGAAAAGCCGGCCCGTCTTTTAGGTCATTACTTGGAAAAAGTACTTTTCCTAACCCGGATCAATTAGCGGGTTTTGCAAGTATTGGAGTCGTTGTTTCGTTTGGATTATCCTTGTTCTTACCGAAGATAAAAAGCCGCATTATTTATTTTGCCCTGTTCGTCGTTTTGTGTGCCGGTATAGTTGCTGCGCATTCCCGTGGCGCAATGATTGCATGTGTGATAGCAATACTCGCGTTGCTGGGGAAAAAATGGGGATGGCGGGCGGTTGCTGCCGGGCTTATTGTTCTTGCAATTATATTCGTGAGTCTTCCTGCCGGAGTTCTGGTTACGCTTGCAAAGGCAGGACCGGCCCAAACGCTTTCATTCGCACGGTTTGGTATATGGAAGAGTACCCTCGGGATGATTGCTGACTATCCGGTTGTTGGGGTGGGTCCAGGAAATTTTGGCCTTGCGTTTCACCAATACAACTTCCCATTGCAGACTCACGCTGTCTGGTATGGCATATCAACGAGGTTCGCACATAACGAATACCTCCAGGTTGCAGCATGCCTCGGCATCCCCGGCCTTGTGTTATTTATCTGGGCTATAGTTGCGTTTTACCGCTCTCTCCGTCATTCTGAGGGAGCGGTAGTCGCAGGCTTTAGCCTGCGTACCATCCGTTATTCTGAGGTGGAGCCGAGGAATCCCATCCTTTTACCAATTATTGCAGAAGCTGTCCTGACCGTTGTCCTTGTGCACGCATTATTCGACTTCAACCTGCATATGCCGGTTACGATGCTCACCGGTTTATTTATTGTTTCCCTATCCCGGAATGCCTCGCCATCCCCACCTTACCGGGCTCTCCAGTCCCAACGGGCGGGGAAGGCGAATAGATTGTTTCTAACCAGCATTTCTTCAGGAGTTTTTGTTCTCTGTGTTTGGCTATTGTCTGCACGGTTTTTTGCAGTTGCAGGCCGTCCTCCTGTTGCCGGAAGAATCAATCCGCTCTCATCTGATTTTGCCTATCAGGCAGGAGCAATTGAACGGTCTATTAAGCTGAACCCGTACCAGCCAGATGTCTGGCGTGAGCTTGCAATGTCACATGTGCACACAGGGAATTATACTCAGGCGGCGAGAACTCTCGAAAAAGCGACAGAAGCAAATCCTAAAAATGCATTACTCTGGTATGAACTTGGTATTTTCAGACATAGAACCGGAGACGCCAATGGCGCATTGAAAGCACTCAGACAAGCACTGTTACTTGAGCCAAACTTCCTACGCGCCTGGGCTGCAACCGAACAAGTTGCGAGGACACTAGGGTTAAGCAATCTCTCTTTATGGGCAGGTAAGCAATACCAGATGACTTGCTGGCGTATTCCGGACCTTATAAGAACTGGCAGTGCCTACGAAAATCAAATTTTGCTCCCACCGCAATAATCCGGTAAGAAAATTGTTGATTTCTGCTGAAATAATATAGTATAATCATAGCCGTAGCGGTGCGATTTATCGCACTTGTAGGCAGTGCGGCTTGCTCGTGCGAAGTGGCTTAAAAGGAGGCAATTTATATGAGAGTCGTTATTGCGGGTGGCGCAGGATTTATTGGTTCTCATTTGTGCGATTACCATATCGCACGAGGCGATGAGGTAATCTGCATAGATAACCTCGGGTCAGGAAAAC